>JAFBAK010000050.1 GCA_019247795.1 Hyphomicrobiales bacterium
AGATCGGGGAAGCCAAGACGCATCTGTCGCGGCTCCTGTCCAGGGTGGAGACCGGAGAAGACGTGATCATCCAGCGCGGACATGAGCCGATCGCCAAACTGAGCCGCATCCGTCGCGCCAAGAACGTCGAGAAGGCGATAGCCGAAATCCGCGCCGGCCGGGACCGATTCAAGCTCGCCCCGATCAGCGCGGACGAGCTCGTCGCCTGGAAGAACGAAGGACGGCGATGAGTTTCGTCGTTGATGCCTCTTTGGTCGCTAGTTGGTTGTTGCCCGATGAAAAAGCTCCAGAGACTGAAGCACTATTGAGTCGCGTTACCATTGAGCCACCGCTGGCGTCGGACCTACTTCGGCACGAGCTGCGCAGTCTGGTGCTCACTGCGGTGAGGCGCGGGCGGGTCAGCGATCAGTTTCCGGCCTGGGCGTTCCGACGCTTTGCCGAACTCATGATCCAAAATGCCGGGTCCGGCGACGACAACGCCGTGTTAGAGCTGGCAATGACGCATAACCTGAGCACATACGACGCCAGCTATCTGGCGTTGGCGCGACATAGAGAGCTGCCGCTGGCGACGCTCGATCGCCGCTTGGCAAAGGCGGCGCGGCGAGAGCATGTGGAGATCCTTGGGCCTGAGGAGCGCTAGAAGCGCCCCGGCGGAAAAGATCGACGCACGAGAACCAAAACCCGGGCGAGGGAAGGTCCGCTCAAAGACTCGAACTCTGGCAGGCCAGCCAGTTTCCTGAGTGAAAAAACCTTCGCTACCTCTCGCGACGCGATGAGTGCCGTTGATCGCCGGCAAGATATCAAAGTTGCAGGGCGCAGGCTTTCGTCGCAAAACTCACACGACATCCGAAGCAGGCATACGCAATGGACGACGAAAAGCGGTGATGCGGCGTCTCTTAACCATTGGGGCCACGCTTTTTGCCTTCGGTCTCGCTGTGCCTGCATTCGCGCAGTCAACGAGCACGTCGCCCGCCAATCCAGCGCCCGTTACTGCCGATCCGCCGGCGAAACTGCGCGAACTGCTCGATCTCATGACCGACCCTCAGGTTCGCGCCTGGCTCGATCAGCAGAAAGGCGCTTCCGGCGAGAAGGCTTCGGCGGCATCACACGATCTGACTTCTCCGGCCCCGAATGTCGGCGAGCTCGATGCCATGGTCGGCCGATTGGCGCGCATCCGCGCCCATGTGGCCGCTCTCCTTGGCGCGCTACCCAATGTTGGAGAGGACTTCAGCGTCGCAGGAGAGATGATCGCCAATGAGTTTCGCGGGCCGGATCTTTGGCGCATGCTGCGCCTGCTCGTGCTCTTCGTTGGGCTTGGTTATGGCCTAGAATGGCTGTTCCGGCGCGTCACCACCCGTTTTCGCAGCCGCTTCGATGATGTGAAGCTCGACACGGTGGGAGAGAGAATAGCCGTAGTCGGCGCGCGCTTCGCCTTCGCGGTCGGCTTGGTGGCGAGTTTCGGAGTAGGCAGCGTCGGCGCCTTCTTGGCGTTCGACTGGCCTTATCTCAGCAAGGAACTCCTGCTCGGTTATCTTCTCGTGTTCCTTGCGATCCGGCTCGCCTTGGTGGTCGGCCGTTTTCTTCTCGCGCCGGGAACCTCCCTCCATCCCGACGTGGCCCGCTTCCGCATCGTCCCGATGACGACGCAAGCGGCGCGTTTCTGGCATTGGCGGCTCGCGGTGATCGTCGGCTGGATCGCCTTCGGTCGCGTCATCGTGGACGACGCAACGCTGTTCGGTGTCACGGCCGAAACGCGCGAGCTCCTTGCCTATGCGCTCGGTCTCGTCCTGCTCGCCATCATCATCGATGCCGCATGGCGAGGGCCGCCTTGGTCGACCGCCGACGGCTCGGCGGAAAGCATCGAAGCGCGACATCGCCGGCACGCCCGCGCCGCCGGCCTGAGCTTCTTCTTCGTCGTGCTCTGGCTGTTGTGGGTCGCCGGCGCCTTGACGCTTTTTTGGGCGCTTGCTCTTTTGGTTGCCGTGCCGGCGACGATCCGGGTCACCCAACGCTCGGTCAACCATATCCTGCGCCCGCCGGGCCATGAAGAGGCGCGTGACGGCCCAGCCAGCGTGGCGGCTGTTTGCCTGGAGCGCGGTCTGCGTGCCCTCATCATCATTGGCGGCGTGTTCTGGCTGGCCGATGTCTGGCAAATCGATCTTGCGGAGATGGCGAGCCGAGACACGCTCTCGACGCGCATTTTGCGCGCGGCGATCACCGCCACGATCGTGGTGCTTGTCGCCGATTTCGTGTGGAACATCGTCAAGGCGGTGATCGATACGCGGGTTGCTCATGCGGCCGGCGCCGATGACACGGGAGCCGAGGAGGATCGCAAGCGCGCGCGCTTGCGCACCTTGTTGCCGATCCTGCGCAACATGCTGTTCGTGGTGATCGTCGTGCTCGCGGTGCTGATGGGCTTGTCATCGCTCGGCGTGCAGATCGCGCCTTTGATCGCCAGCGCCGGCGTGGTTGGCGTTGCGATCGGCTTCGGCGCGCAGACGCTGGTAAAAGACGTGATCAGCGGCATCTTCTATCTGCTCGACGACGCCTTTCGCGTGGGAGAATACATCCAGAGCGGGAACTATCGCGGCGTGGTCGAGTCCTTCAGCCTGCGTTCCGTGAAGCTTCGCCATCAGAACGGCCCGCTCTACACGGTGCCCTTCGGCGTGCTCGGCGCGATCCAGAACATGAGCCGCGACTGGGCGATCGAGAAACTCACGATCGGCGTGACCTACGACACCGATATCGACAAGGCGCGCAAGATCATCAAGAAAGTCGGGCAGGAGCTCGCCCAGGATCCGGAGCTGGCTCCCGGAATTCTCGAACCTCTGAAAATGCAGGGCGTGCAGGCCTTCGGTGATTTCGCCATCCAGCTTCGTTTGAAGATGATGACCCGGCCCGGCGACGTGCAATTCGCGGCGCGGCGCCGAGCACTTGCCATGATCAAGAAGGCCTTCGACGCCAACGGCATCAGCTTCGCCTATCCGACCGTACAGGTCGCGGGAAGCCCGGTCGGGACCAATGGCGGCACTGACGTGATCGGCCCTGCGGTCGCCCAGAAAGGGCTCGAGCTCGTCAAGCCGGCCTCGGGCGGATAGGTGCCAGGACATCAAGGCGCAGCAGTCCCCGCAAATATCAGCGGCGGCGAAGGAGCATCGGCAGGCCGCCTTGCGGCCGCAAGGTCACGCGTTGCACCGGGCGTACTTCGTGGCCAGCCGTGAGATCGAGCCTGAACCGTCGTGTGATCGCCGCGAGGAGGAGGATCGCTTCCTGGAGCGCAAAGCCGGCGCCGATGCAAATGCGCGGCCCGGCGCCGAACGGCAGATAGGCGAAACGATCGACGCAGAGGCGCGCCTCAGGCAGGAATCGGGAAGGATCGAAGCGCTCCGGCTCGTCCCAAAGCAGACGATGGCGATGCAGGACGAAGGGCGAGATCACCACCCTGGTCCTTGGACCGACTTTGTGGCCGGCGATGACGTCCTCGCCGATCGGCTGGCGGGTGATCGAGGGGGCAGGCGGATAAAGCCGCAAGGCCTCCTCGATCACGGCCTTGGTGACGACGAGACGATCGAGCGCAAATGAAGCAAGATCCGCATCGCCCACGATCTCATCGATCTCTTGCTCGAGCCGCTCCCGCCATTCGGGCGCGAAAGCCAAGAGAAAAAGGCTCCAGCTCAGCGTGTTGGCCGTGGTCTCGTGGCCCGCGGCGATAAAAGTCGCGATGTTGGCTCTCACTTCGTCCGGCGCGAGGCCGTTTTGCGAAATCTGCGCCTCGAGCAAGAGCGTGAGAAGATCGCGCGGGGCTTCCTCGCCGCGCGCCAGAAGCTCGCGTCGTCGCGCGATGATGGTGTCGACCGCGAGGTTGAAGATGGCGAGCGCCTCCTTGCTCCGGCCCTGCCCGAAGCGCGGCAGCCAGGCAGGCAAGTCGAGCGCGTCGAAAGGGTGCACCCGGCCGAGCGTGTCGAGATAGCGCGTGATCGCTTGTGCCAAGGCAGCAGGTTCGCTCGCAAGCCCGTCCGAGAAGATCGTGCGCTCGAGAACCTCGAGCGTCACATGCGTCATCTCGCGCGCCGCATCGATCCGCGCGCCGTCTCCAAGCTCGCTCCAGCGCGCCACAAGCGTCGCAGCGACGCCTGCCATCGCGGGTTGGAAGCTTTCGATCAGGCGGGGCGTGAAGGCGGGAGCGAGCGCGCGCCTTTGCGTGCGCCAGCTCTCGCCTTCTGCAGTAAGGACGCCATTGCCGAGGCCCGGCCGCAAGACGCGCGTCTGAAGCACGCCTTTGCGGTAGTTCCTGGCATTGTCGACGAGCACATGCTTGATCGCGGCCGGATCGCTCAGGATGCACATGGGGCCGATGATCGTGTCGCGAAGCACGATCGGCTCCTCGAAATGCGTTCGCGTCCAGATCGTGATCGGGTTGGTGCGCAATGCTTTGAGCAAGCCGAGCCCACCCAAGGGCTTCTCGCGTGGCAGAGGCGCCGGCGGGACGCGGCGCGCCGCGGACCGGGCGCTGCCCCTTGCGTCGGGAACAAATTCGACAGGCGCTGATCGGGGCAAACTCACCACCTCGGCTCGAAGGAGAAACAGCGCTCCGCGAAAATCATCGCCAATTCAAGACAATGCGCGTCACATCGGCGTTACTGGCGCTCTTTCTCGGCACGTCTTGCCAAGGAGGCTACGGCGCGCAAGGCCACGACCAAAGACCTATATGTGCAGCGTGGCAGCCGGAAGGCGAGCAGTCGGGCTTCTTGAGCACGATGCGCGATCGTCCTATCGAAGGCACTCATCAAGGGATGGCTCATGCCAGTCGCACATTTGGCGGATCGCGCCGTGATCTCGATCAGGGGGGAGGAGGCGATGGGCTTCCTCGGCGGCCTCCTCACCTGCGCTGTCGATGCAAGCCCGAGGGCGCGCTATGGTGCGCTGCTCACGCCGCAAGGCAAGATCATCGCGGATTTTTTCCTGTGTCGAGAGGACGCGACGGGGCCTGGGGATCATGGCGAAGGCCAAGGCTTCTGGCTCGATGTGGCGAGGACCGTGGCTGAGGTTTTGCTGAAGCGCCTCTCGCTTTACAAATTGCGCGCCAAAGTGGCGGTCGCCGATGTTTCGGCAAAATTCGGCGTGCTCGCCGGTTGGAATGTGCCGCTGCCGCACGTCACCGGCGGCATCGCTATTCCGGATCCGCGCTTCGCGCCGATGGGCTGGCGCTTCATCGCGCCCGCCGATCGGCTGGCCGGGCATGCCGATGCGGCGGCTGCGGAGTACGAGCGGCATCGGATCGCGCTCGCGATCCCGCAAGGCGGGCGGGATTTCGGCTATGGCGACGCGTTTCCGCACGAGGCCGGGATGGATCAGCTCGGCGGCGTCGACTTCGACAAGGGCTGCTATGTCGGCCAGGAGGTGGTGTCACGCATGGAGCACCGAGGCTCGGCGCGCACGCGCATCGGTGCGCTGAGCTTCCATGGCAAGGCACCTTCCGAGGCACAAGAGATCAAGGCCGGCGAGAAGATCATCGGCCGCGTCGGCTCCGTCGATGCCGAAAACGGTCGCGCCATCGCGATTTTGCGTCTCGATCGCCTGGATGATGCGCGAAGCGAGAAACTTGCCTTGCGTGCGGGTGACTCGATCCTGCACGCGGAAAAGCCCGGTTGGGCGAATTACGCCTTTCCGAAGATGGGGACGGACGCGTGAGCACGATCGAGCACGCCGATGGCCATATGCGCTGCTCCTGGCCGGGCACGGACCCGCTTTACGTCGCCTATCACGACACCGACTGGGGTGTTCCCGAACAGGACAGCCGCGCGCTTTTCGAAAAACTCGTGCTCGATGGCTTTCAGGCCGGGCTTTCATGGATCACGATCCTGCGCAAGCGCGACAATTTCCGTAAAGCCTTTGACAATTTCGAGCCGCAATCTGTGGCGCGCTATGGAGAAAAGAAGATGGCGTCGCTCATGCAAGACGCCGGCATCGTGCGAAATCGCGCCAAAATCGAGGGCGCCGTCCTCTCCGCGCGCGCTTATCTCGAGCTCTCGAAGACCCAAGATTTCTCGCATTTCATCTGGGATTTCGTCGACGGTCGCCCGGTGCAGAACATTTGGCGCGAGCGCCGTGAAGTCCCCGCCGAAACGGATGTCTCGCGCCGCCTTTCCAAGGCGCTCGTCGCGAAGGGCTTCAAATTTTGCGGGCCAACCATCGTCTATGCATTCATGCAGGCGGTCGGCATGGTCAACGATCATTATGTGGACTGCTGCCGCCATGCGGAATGCGCCGCCTTGGCGGGGCGCATGGGTCGCAAGCAAGCGCACCGGAAGAAGCAATGATCTTCGGTTTTCTGACCCGCGTTTGATCGATCGTGGCGAAGCTCAAACCCGCTCCCGCCTCCTCGGCCCGCGCGTGGCAACGCATGTTGTCGGGACGCCGCCTCGATCTTCTCGACCCTTCGCCGCTGGATATCGAGATCGAGGATATCGCCCATGGGCTCGCTCGTACGGCACGATGGAACGGCCAAACGCGGGGCCAGCATATTTTCTCGGTGGCGCAGCACACGCTTCTCGTCGAGGCGCTTCTTCTTTTGCACGAACCTGACGCTTCGGCCCCTTTGCGCCTTGCGGCGCTCCTGCACGATGCAGCCGAATATGTGATCGGCGACCTCATCTCTCCCTTCAAGGCAATGCTCTCCGGCGATTATCGCGACGCGGAACGACGCATCATGGCGGCCGTGCATCTGCGCTTCGGCCTACCCCCCACATTGGCGCCCCGCATCACGAGGGCCATCAAGCAGGCCGACGCCGCGGCCGCTTTCCTCGAGGCTGTCAATCTCGCGGGTTTCTCGCCGGCCGAAGCCGAGCGCTATTTTCCGCGCCCCGACATGCCAGGGCCGATCACCGGCGACCTCCTCGCTTCCTGGTCGGCCACCAAGGCGACGCGCCGTTTTCTTGAGCAATTTGAAAGAATCACCCGGGATGCGTCGCGTCTTGTACCCCCCACCTGACTTCGTGCGGAAAAGAGTGGGTTGCTGCACGCCCGGCGCGCCTGACGAACGGTGGGGCAACGCCCTATCCTCGCCATCGTATCGTCTTGCGAATCGGCGATGAAGGCAGCGCATACGGAGGCTCGAAAATGTCCATCTTGCATGTCTGCCCGCTCTCGCGTCTCCACAGCACCGTCGAGGAGACCGGCGCCTCCCATATCGTGACGCTGATCGGGGCCAACACCGCTGTCGAACGCCCGGTGTGCATCTCCGCGGAGCGGCATTTGTTCATCACGGTCTCGGATATCGCCGAACCTGCGGATGGCATGATCGTACCGGCTCATTCGCATGTCGAGCAGTTGCTCGCCTTCGTGCGCGGCTGGGATCGCGCCGCCCCGATGGTCATCCATTGTTATGCGGGGATCAGCCGCTCGACGGCGGCGGCCTTCATCGCTGCCTGCGCGCTCGCGCCGCAGCGGGAGGAGGACCTGATCGCGAGGCGGTTGCGCGAAGCATCTCCGAGCGCCACGCCCAATTCTCGCCTCGTCTCCGTCGCCGATCAGCTCTTGTGCCGTGAGGGCCGCATGGTCGCCGCGGTCACCGGCATCGGTCGTGGCGCGCTCGCAAGCGAGGGCAGGCCGTTCGCGTTGGAGATCAATTGAGCGAGGTGAGACGTGAAGGGTGAAAGGTGGGGAATGGGTTTTCGGGCGTGCCTCCACCTTCACTCCCCGTTCACACGTTCGCTCGCTAACTAGCTGACGATCTTCTCCATCTCCGACCAGGCACGCTTCAAGGCCCCGACATCGAACCCCTCGGCATGCGCGGCCTCGATCACGGGGCGCTCCTTTCGCGCCACGAGATCGATCGCGTGAGCCAAACGCCCGATCATGTCGGCCGGCACCACGACCGAGCCATGACGGTCGCCATGAACGAGGTCGCCCGGGTTCACACGCATGCCGAGCACCTCGACCGGCACGTCGATGGCGGTGAGATGCACATGCGCGTGGCTTGGCATCACCGAGCCGGCGAGCAGTTGGAAATCCTTGTCCATCGTGCCGAGGTCACGGATCGAACCATTGGTGATCCCGCCCGCGACTTTGAGGCCGCGATGGATGGCAACCTGCACCTCGCCCCAGAAGGCGGCGAGTCCGCACTCTTCGTCCTTGTCCTCGATGACCACTACGGCCGGATGCGGCTTTTTGGCGACATATTCATAATAGGCGAGACGCCGCGACTTGATGACCTCGGCCGATTCCTTCGGTGCCGCCACGCCGGCGATCGTCGCCGTCCTGGCGTAACCGACGATGGGGGGCAGGTTCGGATCGGCCGCGACCATCGGCCGGCGCGTGAAGCCGTCGCCCAATCGACGCCCCGCGATGATCTCGAGCGCATTGCAGATGGTCGGGGTATCGACTGAGCGCATCAAGCTCAGCAGCGTGTCGTCGGCTGGCATTTCTGGTCCTTTCAAATGGATTTGCCGCTCTGGCGAGCAGACGAGCGCGCCGCCCAATAGAGGGCGGACGGGCCGGGAGTCCAGTGCCGCCTAACCGCCCTGCGTCTCCTCGCCATGTCGAAGGATCAGCGGTGTCTGGGCGAGCGCAAAGACGAGCGTGAGCGGCATGGTGCCGAAAACCTTGAAATTCACCCAGGTGTCGGTCGAAAAATTGCGCCACACGAACTCGTTGAGGGCGGCGAGCACGAAGAAGAAGATGGCCCAGCGCCAGGTGAGCTTCCGCCAGCCCGCCGGCGTCAGCGTCAACACCTGGTCGAGCACCAGCGGCAGGATCGGCCTGTCGAGGGCAAGGCCGACGAGCAACGCCCCTCCGAACAAGCCATTGACGATCGTGGGCTTCATCTTGATGAACAGGTCGTCGTGCAAGGCCAAGGTCAGGCCGCCGAAGATGATCACGATCACGGCCGAGACGAGCGCCATGATCGGCAGCCTGTCCATCAAAAAATAAGAGATGGCGATGGCGCCAATCGTCGCCACCATGAAGATACCGGTTGCGGCAAAGATGCCGAACCGGCTGTTTGCGACGAAGAAAAGAGCGAGCGGCGCGAATTCGAGCGCAAGCTTCACCAAAGGATTGACGGGCTTCGAGGGCATCTCCCACCGCTTTCGCACGAAACCCGGCTTCGGAAAAGGCTCTTGTTTCAAGACTTATGGACGCCGTCGCCGAGCCGATTTCCCTTGGCGCAACCTCGAGGCAATTCTCCGAAAAGCGATCGGCCTCCCCGTCGACGCGACCTCGCGAGCCGAATCCCAGGGATTGGGGAGCCCTCTGATTCCATTTCGAGCGGCGCTGGCAGAGGAAACTGCCTCAACCCTTGTCATGCGTCGGGCTTTATCTCTTTCTGCGCGCCGGGTTCGCTGGCAAATTTCCGCTTCGATTTTGCGATGATCGCCCGAGATCGCGTCAGCGCATCCTGAGTGCGCCGCGTAATCTCGTCCATCTCGGCCTTCAAAAGGCTGGCCCGCACGCGAGATAAGACTTTCTTGTTTTCACCCCTCGGCCTCTCGTCCATCGCTCCTCTCCTTATGGGGCGGAAGAGCAGCCACGCCTCCCGCCTAGCTTCGACGGAGAGATTTGGGAAGCGGGATCGCGATTGGCAAGCCGGTTAAGCTCGCATTTGTCTTCTCGCGGAAGCACCCATTGCGGCCGCGGCTTTCAAGCCCGCTGAGCCACGATGAAGATCCGCGGGAAGCGCAGGAGCACCTTGCCGTCGACGCGCGGCGGATAGGCTTTCGAGAGGCGCTTGCGATAGCTTTCGAGGAAAGCGTCCTGCTCCGGGGGCCCGATCGCGTCGAGGAACGGGCGAAGTCCCGTGCTCCTCACCCAATCGACGATCGCGTGATCATCATCGAGCACGTGATGATAGATGGTGTGCCAGATATCGACCTTCTC
>JAFBAK010000081.1 GCA_019247795.1 Hyphomicrobiales bacterium
GCCTTCGGCGTTTGGCTCGTGATTCTCGGCGGAGCCTGGACGCAAGGCTGGCTACACGCGAAAGTCATGCTGGTGCTGGTGCTTTCAGGGCTGCATGGATTTTTCGCGAGCGAGGCCCGTCGGCTGGCACGAGGGGGTGAGCCTCGACCGCGCGCTCCAATCCCGCGACGATCTCGCATTGGCGTTCGAAGTGTCGTCTTCCCTCGACAACATGCGCTTCGGCAAGCTGCAGCTCGATCCTCGCGCGATCGTCCATGACGGATCAATCTATAAACTTGCGAAAGGACGCGCACGAGCGAGATCGGAGAGCGGCGCCCGTGTCTGCGGCTCCGCACGAGGCATTCACGCGTGCAGAAGTTCGGAGATCGCGGCTACGATCTTCTTGGGGTTGGCTGGCTTATGAAGAAGGGCGCTTCGAGGCCACATCATTCGCACCGCGTCCGTCTCGCTTTGTCCGGTGTAGAAGATGAACGGAATGCCGCGTTCCGCGAGCCGCCGCGCCGCCGGCTCGACCGTGTCGCGGCCCAGCCTGATGTCGAGGATGGCGGCCGCGAGACCATCCGCTTCGACGAGGGACATGGCGGCGTCGAGCGTGCGGCAGGAGCCTACGATCTTGGCGCCTGCGTCCGCGAGTGCGGATTCAAGCTCCATTAGGATGAGGAAATCGTCCTCGACCACGATCAAGCGTGCTCCTGAGAGAGGAAGAGCGACCTCATTCGCGGCGCTCGCTTCCATTCTCCAGCTCCTCACGCCTCCGGCAATGGCACCTCGATTGTGCAAACGAGGCCTTCGGGCCGGAATTCGCGGGTCACCTTGGCATCCGGGATGCCACTCTCGATGAGAGCGCTTCCAAGCCCCTTCGCCCCCCTTGTCTTTGCCGATGGGCTGCCCGTCTCCTTCCACACAACGGTGAGGAGACGCTTTCCGTTCCCTGATCCGATATTCCAGCTCACGTCCACGGTGCCGTCGGGTCGAGAGAGGGAACCGTGCTTTGCGGCGTTCGTCGCAAGCTCGTGGAGGACGAGCCCGAACGGTGTCGCAAGATCGGCCGGCAGCAGGATCGCCTCACCCTCGATCCGCAAGCGTTCCGAATTTTCGGTGACATAGGGTTCGAGCTGATTGCCCGCGAGCGCGCCGAAATCCGCTCCCTTCCATTCCGAGCCGACGAGCAGGTTGTGCGCGCCGGCGAGAGCCGAGAGCCGCCCCTCGAACCGCTCGACAAACTCCTTGTTGGAGCGGCTGTTGCGCAAGGATTGATGGGCGATCGCCTGCACCACGGCGAGCGTGTTCTTGACCCGATGCGTCAGCTCGCCCAGCAGCATCTGCTGGCGACTTTCCAATTGATTGCGCTCGGTGACATCGCGCGTGCTTTCGAGCGCCAGGCGCCGGCCATTGAGCGTCTCGAGCACGATGCGGCTCTCGATCGTGAGCTCCCGCCCGTCCTTTGTCCGGTGCTTGAGCGTGCCGTTCCAATTGCCATCGCGGCGGAGCTGTTCCCTGAGCGCAGGGAAAGAAGAGCCCGGCACCACCGTCTGAAGCAGCTGATCCTTTCGCCTTCCGAGCGCCTCGTCGCGGGAATAGCCGTAGAGCTCCTCGCTGCCGCGGTTCCATTCGATGACGCCGTCGTCGAAATCCCAGATGAAAATCGGGTCATGCGACAAGTCGACGAGGCGCTTTTCCTGAAGCAGCTTCTGCTCGCTCTCGCGCAACGCCTGCTCGACTTGCAGCCGCTCGCTCACATCGACGAAGGTGATCACCACGCCGTCGATCTTGTCGTCGACGGTGCGATAAGGGCGAAGCCGCACGTCGTACCAGCGTCCCCCGCGGCTGCGCACCTCGCGGCGAATCGGGGCCAGGTGCGCGAGCACGGCCTGCGCGTCCTTCACCAGATCGTCATATTCGAGGAGATGGGCAAAATCCGTGACCGCGCGCCCCTCGTCGCTCGGCGTGATCCGGAAAAGCTCGGTCACCTGCTCGGTGAAGCGCTTGATGCGCAAGCCCGGATCGAGGAACAAGGTGCCGATATCGGTCGCTGCCATCAAGTTCTGCAAATCGCTGTGGGCGCGCGAAACCACGTCGAGCTTGATCTTGAGCTCGCTGTTGACCGTCTGCAGCTCCTCGTTGATCGATTGCAGCTCTTCCTTGCTGGTCTCGAGCTCTTCGGAGGTCGACCGATATTCCTCGTTGATCGATTGCAGCTCTTCGTTGGCGGCGCGAAGCTCCTCGTTCGCCGCTTCCGATTCCTCGCGCGTGGTGCGCATGCGGGCCTGGGTGAGCTGAAGCTCTTCGGTCAGGCGCCGCACCGTCTCATCGGTCGCATGCTGCTGGTCATGCGACGCCGAGAGAACCTGCTCGACGGCTTCGCCCTCGATGAAGAGCACGACCGCGGTGCGGACCTTTTCCTCGTCCCCCTCCTCGGCCGGCTTTACCTGAAGGTGCACGCGATGCGGCGCGCCGTTGAAGCGCACGAGAATCGGCATGGTAAGCGTCGCCTTGCGCTGCTCGAAAGCGCGATTGAGCGCACTGCTCAACTCGAAGCGCAGTTCCGGTCGTGCAAGATCGACCAGGTTGCCGCTCAGCGGACCTCCGGAAGGCTGGAGATAACGCCCGGCATTCTCGGACAGATGCACCACCCGATGCGCCTCGTCGACGAGGATGCTCGGGGGGGCTACATTCTCGAGCGCCCTGCGATGGGACGCCGCCTCGTTCAAGAGCGCGTTCGGGCTCAAGGAACGTGCCGCCTGAGGCCCGGGCTCGTGCATGCCCAATCCACCGAGAAGGCGAGGCAGAAGGCGCGGCTTGTCGCCGGGATGTGTCGTCGACTGGTAGATTCGCGCCTTGCGCTCGACGCTGCGGAACAGCCCCGGAGGGTTGTCGGCGGTCTCGGACGAGCCGAGCAGCAAATAGCCGTCAGGGTTCAGCGCATAGTGGAAAGTGCTGCACGCCTGCTGTTGCAGATCCCGATCGAGATAGATGAGCAAATTGCGACAGGAGATGAAATCGATCCGCGAGAAGGGCGGGTCCTTCAAGAGGCTGTGGCTCGCGAACAGCACGATGTCGCGCACCTCGCGCCGCACGCGATAATGGTCGCCCTCGCGCGAGAAGAAGCGGCGCAAGCGATCCTCGCTCACATCCGTCTCGATCGCGGTGGGGTATCGGCCTTCGCGAGCGATCGCGAGCGCCCGCGCATCGAGATCGGAGCCGAAGACCTGCAAGCCCGGGCGCACATCGCGCTTGGTCGATTCCTCGAGGAGGAGCATGGCGATGGTGTAGGCTTCCTCGCCGGTGGCACAACCCGGCACCCAGACGCGAATGGAAGCGCTGGGCTCCTTGGCGTCGAACAGCTGAGGAAGCACCCGCGACTTGACGGCCTCGAATGTCTCGCTGTCTCGAAAGAAGGTGGTCACCGAGATCAGGAGATCGCTGAGAAGCGCCTGGGCTTCCTCGGCAGTATCCCGCAGGAATGTGTAATATTCCCGCAAAGTGTCGGCGCGCGTGACCTGCATGCGGCGCGCGATGCGCCTCACGATCGTCGAACGTTTGTATTTCGTGAAATCATGTCCGGTACGGACCCGCAAATGGGCGAGAATCCGCCGCAAGAGCTCCTCGTCGAACTGGCGTGCATCCCTGACCGAGCCGATCTCCTTGTTGCGCACGAGCTCGGCGAGGCGTCCCGCGAGTTCCCGCACCGGGAGCACGAAATCAGCCATTCCGGTCGCGATGGCGCTGCGCGGCATCGAAGGATATTCGGCCTCGCCCGGCTCCTGCACCAAGATGATGCCGCCGGCCTCCTTCACCGCCCCGACCCCGATCGCGCCGTCCGAGCCGGCCCCCGTCAAAATCACGGCGAAGCTGTCGCCATGTTGCCCGGCGAGTGATCGGAAGAAGAGGTCGATGGGGGCGCGCTGGCCGCGCGGTTGCTCGAATTCCGATGCCGAAATTTCATGGTCGGATATGTGGAGCCGGCGATCGGGCGGAATTACGTAAACGCGGTTCGCTTGCAGCTTTTCGGAGGTCTCGACTTGCGCGACCGGCATTTTCGTGCGCGTCGCAAGAATGCTCGACAGATCGCTATGACTTTGCGGGTCGAGATGCACGATTACGACGAAGGCCGCGCCCGTGTCGTTCGGAAGCGCCTCGAAGAAGGTCTGCAAAGTGCGCACCCCCCCTGCCGAAGCACCGATGCCGACGATCACGGGCCTCGTTCGAGGTTGCTCATCCTGAATATGCTCTTCAGGCCCGGTGGGTCCTTCGTCTCCGTTGGCCATGACACCACCTCCGAACTTCCCCCCTTTTCAAATTTAAGCCCAAGGCCTGCATCATACAAACGCTTGTTCTGCATTTCAGATCGGGGCAGGACGACGGAGAGTGGAAAACTCTGGTTCCTTTGGGCCGGGGCGGAACAAATCCCCGAGCTCCGGATTGAGCTGGCGATGGCTGCGGCCGCCCGGAAATGAGCATGGCCAATCGCGACATCCTCGCCATCGGCACGTCGGCCGGCGGATTTGACGCTTTGCGCTTCCTCGCAAGCGAATTTCCGCGGGATTTGCCGGCCTCCGTGCTATGCGTGATCCATCTACCGAGCCACTATGATTCCACGCTCGATTCCATCCTGACGCAAGCAGGCCCTCTCTCCGCAAGCTTCGCCAAAGACGGCGAAAGCCTGCGGCGGAACCATATCTATATCGGCCCTCCTTCTTCCCATTTGCTCGTGGATGGCGACAAGCTGCACCTCGGGAACGGTCCGCGAGAGAACCATTCCCGCCCCTCGATCGACCCCTTGTTTCGTTCGGCCGCCGTATGTTGTGCCCGTCGGGCCGTCGGCGTCGTCCTTACCGGCACTTTGGGAGACGGCGCCTCCGGCCTCGAGGCGCTGAAGCGTTGCGGGGGGGTGACGGTCGTTCAAAATCCGAAAGATGCCGCTTTTCCCGAAATGCCGGCAACGGCATTGGATCGTGCGAAGCCCCACCACGTCACGAGCCTTCGGGGCATGCCTGAATTGCTGCAGAAGCTCGTCACACTGCCGGAGGGCCCACCCACCCCCGTTCCCGAGGAGATCAAATACGAAGTCGATATTGCTCGAGGCAGACATATGCGCATGCATGAGATGGACAGGATCGGGCGGCGCTCGGTTCTCGCCTGTCCGGATTGTCACGGTGTCATGTGGGAGATCGATGAGGGAGAACTTATCCGCTATCGCTGTCACGTCGGCCATGCCTACACGGCCGAAGTGATGAGCCTTGCGCTCGACGAGAATTTGTCGCGCGCGCTCGCAAGCGCACTGCGCGCGCTCGATGAGAGGGCAGCGCTCGCCGAGAAGCTTCGCCAACAGGCAAGCACCTCAGGGCGCAAACATCTCGTCGAGCACTGGGCTCAAAAGGCGAAAGAGTTCGAGGCCGACGCGGAGATCATCCGCTCATCGATCGCACGCATGGACGAGCTCGCGAGGAAATGAGGATCGCTCCTTCGCGGCTTCGTGGTTCCAGATGAGTCAGGAAGGCGCGGCGAGGAGCACGTCTGGAGCGCGGCCCGGCTCGCCGGCGCTCATGATCTTCAGCTGATCCAGATCCCTTCACATCGAAGCGGTGAACGGGCCTGCCGCGACCCCGGCGCGTCAGCCGAGCGCCGCGTCATAGGCCGCCGGATCGAAGCCGACGAGAAGCTTCGAGCCGAGATCGAGCACCGGCCGCTTGATCATGGACGGCTGGTCGAGCATGAGCGCGATCGCCTTCGTTTCGCCGAGGCCCTGCTTTCCCCATCGGGAAGCTTGCGGAAGGTCGTGCCGGCGCGGTTGAGGAGGATCTCCCAGCCGACGCTGCGCGCCCATGTCTCGAGAAGCTTCCTCTCGACGCCCTGCGACTTGTAATCATGGAAGTCGTAGGCCACGCCTTTCGCGTCGAGCCAGGCTCGAGCCATCTTCATCGTGTCGCAATTCTTGATGCCGTAAATCGTGATGCGCTTGCCCGCCGCCATGTCATCTTCCCCTTTTCGTCCTCTTTCTCCTACCACGGCCCGCGTGGCTGGCCCATCGGCGGGCGCGCGCTTAATCTGAAGTCCCCCAAGATGCGGACCCGCGCTCGCGCCAACGAAAGGATGATCACCATGCGAACACCGCCCGAGACCACGCCACCACCGGACGCCGAAGCGCGTCGCGCCGCCGCGCCGGTGCGAGTGTATACGGGCGAAGGCTTCCCGCGCTTCGATGCCTCGTTCTACCGCAAGGCGCGATCGGGAATGGAGAAGACGGCCGAGGTCGTCGTGCCGCCAAGGGATGCAAGCTGCTTCCACGTTCCCGCCGGCCATATTTTTCGCATCGCGAGCATCGAAGGGCCGCAAGTCGGCGATCTCAATCTCTGGAACGCGCATGACCTTTCGGAGCGCTTCTTCAGCGGCAAGACGCGCGCCATCCATGCGACCCATGTCACCACCGGCGATCGGCTCTGGAGCACGCTGCCGCATCTGCGTCCGATGGCGACGATCATCGCCGACACGCTCGACTGGTACGGCTGGGATGGGGATGGCGCGGGCGTGCACGACATCATCGGCACGCGCTGCGACCCTTATACCAACCTCCTCCTGAACGGCGGCGAATATCACCATTGCTGTCACTCGAACCTCACGCGTGCGCTCGCGCAGGACCGGAAGATGCCGCTCGCCGAGGCCGAGAAGCACGTTCATGACGTGCTCAACGTCTTCATGTGCACCGGCTACACGCGCGACACGCACGAATACTTCATGAAGGCGAGCCCCGTGAGACCGGGCGATCACATCGAGTTCTTTGCCGAGATCGACCTCATCGGGGCGCTTTCGGCCTGCCCGGGTGGAGATTGCGGCGCGAGCCATTCGAGCGATGCCGCGAAATGCCACCCGCTCAAGGTCGAGATCTTCAGCCCGCGCGAAGGCGCCCTCGCGGGATGGCGCTCGCCCGAACCGAGCGGCTATTCGCGAAGCCACGGGATGTGAGCAGGGGCGCCGCTTCAATGAGGCCGACGCGAGTGAGCATCGGGGACGTAGATTGCTGCTTGGGATGCAGCCGTGATGCCGACGAAGAAGCCGAAGGAGCGTTATCATTGGTGCCGGGGCTATGGCGAGCTCGTGCCGGCCAATAAGCCCAAAATCGCAAGGCTTGTGGCGGCTGCCGGCGTGCATGTATCGACACTCTTTGCCAAGCAGTCGGGCAATCGAGCGTTTGAGAGAGCTGCCAGAAGGGCACGGGTAGTCCAAAGGTCCTGAAAAATTCGGTTGTGGCGGCCCTGTTGGGTATGACATATTTCCCGTGAACCGCGCGCCGGAACTCCGTTTTAGGGGATCGGGTTAACAGAAAAGCAAGGCGCGTTGCGCCAGAGGATTTTATGGGTCGCAACCAAAATCGTACAAGGGATGTCGCCGTGCGCGCCGTAGCCTTCGAAGAGGACGGCGTGTGGGTGGTTCAGGGCATCGAATACGACATTTGCACCCATGCAAAGGAGGCTGCCGAAGTTCCTCAGGCCTTCTACCGCGCGGTCATCGAAAACATCTGCATCACTCAGCATCTTGGTCGCCGCCCACTCGAGGGAATAAAGCCGGCGCCCAAGCGATTCAGGGAAATGTTTGAGCGAGCGGAGTCGCGCCTGATGCCGGTTCACGAACTGGGATCGCCCGAGCTGCCGCGCGCAGACATGGACATTCGCCTAGCTGAACACGCATAGCGGCTTCGTCGTGGGATCGCAGCGAGTGGGCGGCCCCTGGCTGTCCGTGGGTAAGCTAATTGAGCTTTTCACTGCCATGGGGTGTGTGCTCAGCGAATTGCCCGGAACACTCATTTACAAAGACGGTGCGCCCCGAAAAATCCGCTACCTCTATAGCCCGGAGGCCGATGACTTCGTCTCGCTCGGCGATCTCGACGATGGTGACCGGCTGCCGCCCAGTGAGGTTGAAAGCTGGGAGAGGCGCCTAGGAATCCAGATTCCGAAGGGCGCCGATAACTAGCCCTAACAGCGTCGCAGTCGCAGCGGCCACGAATTAATCTACTCAAGCTTTAGCGCTTACATTTAGGGGAGAGAGCGCCGTGTTGGGGTTCGCCGCGACGCAAGCGCTCATAAGCTCGGCGCGTCATTTCGTAGCGTATGGCGGCCAATTCTCCCGCAAGCTCAACGAGCACGTGTTCACGGCCGGCTTCACGGCGAGCTTTTGAGCGGCGTTGGAATATTGGGTGAGCGTCGAACGACTCTTGCCGGACGGTGAATTAACCCCGCCGTCCTCCTCTTAACGGGATAGTCGAAGCGTTCTATCGGGCGTGGTCCTGGCCCTGCGTTGACTCCCTCACGGGAACCTATCATGACCGCGTCCGACGCACCGTGGCTCGCCGCCAACGATGCTCTGCCATCCTGATCGAAAGGCCAGCGCCGGGGGCGAATGGGACTGACGCGAAGCTCGATCGAGGCGATGGCACCGGACCAGGGTGCGCTCAAGGCCGCCTCTGGCCTGCTCGCGCCCTCGAAATGGCCGTTGCGCGCGCGCCATGGCGGCCTGATCTTCGGGGAATGCCAGGGCTCGGGCGCCAACCCTTATCGGGTGGTCGCGGACAGCGAGGATCAGGGCTCCAAATGCACCTGCCCGTCGCGCAAATTTCCCTGCAAACATGCGCTCGCACTGATGTGGATGTTCGTCGAGAACGAAGCCGCTTTTCCGCAAGCCGAGCCTCCCGCCTGGGTCAGCGAATGGATGGGGCGGCGGCGTAAGAGCGCGACGTCGTCCCGCTCGGACGAGACGAAGAGCCTCGATGCCGCGCGCGAAGCTTCGGCGGCGCAAGCCCTGCCCGATCCGTCCGCGAATGCCCGCAAGGCCGCGGTCTCGGCGAAACGCGCCGAGGACACGCGCCGCGCCGTGCAGGCAGCCGTCGATGACCTCGAGCTCTGGGTCGCCGATCAATTGCGCACGGGCCTTGCGGGCTTTCTCGCCAAGCTCGGCGAGCGCTGCCGTCGCATTGCGGCGCGGCTCGTCGACGGCAAGGCGGGCACGCTCGCGAGCCGGCTCGACGAAATGCCGTCTCGCCTCCTCGCGTTGCCGCAAGAGGAGCGGGTCGATGCGGCGATTGCCGAACTCGGCAAGCTCGTGACGCTGGCGCGCGCCTGGCGCGCCGAGCCGGACGATCCCGAGCTGCACCGCGAAGTGGTGCGAGCGGAGAGTCGCGATGAGGTCGTCGCCGACAAGGACGCGCCGCGCACCGCCTCGTTCTGGGAGGTGCTCGGCTCGCGCATCGCCACGCGCCGCGACGGGCTCGTGAGCCACGCGACCTGGCTCCTCGACCTCGAGGCCTCATCACCTTCCTTCGCGCTGCTTCTCGATTTTTTCCCGGCCTCGGCCGGGCGGCGAGCCACGAGCTTCTCGGCGGGCGAATGCTTCGAGGCGGAGCTTGCCTTCTATGCGTCGCGCGTCCCACAGCGAGCCGTGATCGTTTCGCGCCGCGATGGCGCCGGCCCCGCCCGGCGATGGCCGCAAGCCGCGGCCGATCCGTTCGCCGAAAATGCCGAACGCCTTCTCGAAGCGCCCTGGCTCACCGAAATCCCTTTGCTCCTGCCGCGCGGCCGGATCTGCGCGGATGCTTCGCAACGAGCCTGGTGGCGCTCGGCCGAGGGCTTAGCCGCGCCGCTGAGCGAGGCTGTATCGCGTTTCGCGCTCGGCGCCTCGATCGAGAGCGCGGCCGCGCTTTGGAGCGGGGCACAGCTCTCGCTCCTGGCCGCGCGCACCGATTGGGGAAGGCTCGGCTTCGGTGACTGACCTCGCCTCCTCTCTCGCGCAGATGCGCGGCGCCTGGCTCACGGGAGGTTCCGCGATCGAGCATTGCCCCGACACTTGGCGCAGCATCGTCGAATGTGAGGACGAGCCGGCGCTCGTGGCGCTCGCGGGCCATGCGGCCTCGGTGCTCTTTCGCCCCGCGCCCGCCACACCGCTCGCGGTGCGTCCGCTGTTGCCGCGACTCGGACTGAGGGTCATCCTCGAAACCGAGCGAGCGCGCTTTCGCCGCGTGCTCGCCCACAAGACAGGCGCCGTGACCGGCCATGCCGTGACGAGCTTCATGGCGGCGCGGGGCTTCGCGCCGCACCCTGCCGATTGGCTGCCTTCGCCCGGAAATGACGAGACAGCCGAGGTCTTCACGCCATGGCTCGATTGGGTGCGCGGCGAACCTGAGGCGCCGCCTGACCTCGCGATGACGCTCGAGACCTATGACAGCTTTCCGTTCGCTTCGCGGTGCGCCGCTCTTGCGGCCCGGCGCCGAAGCGATCCCGATGCCGCCCGCGCCATCATCGCCGCGAAGGCCCGCACCGAGCCCGCCGAGCGCCGGAACAAGCTGGTTGCGATCCTCGAGACGAAGCTTTCGGTGGACGATGGCGAGTTTCTTGCAAGCCTCGCGACGGACCGTTCCGAACGCGTGCAAGAGCTGGCGCGCACCTTGCTCGCGAGATTAGGGCGGGTTTCGGGTGAAGATGCGCTCGCGACCGAGCTTGCCGCGATGATGACGCTCGGCAAGATCGGCCTCTTGCGCAGGCGATCGCGAGTGACGATGACGCCGCTCAAGACGTCGGCGCAAGAGGCACGCCGGCGGGAATTGTTGGGACGCGTGAGCCTCAAGAGCCTCTCGGACGCGCTCGGTGCCACCGATACGCAGCTTTTGGAAGCATCGCCTGTCGGCAAGGCGGACGTGCTCGGCGCCTTCGCGCGCATGATCGCAAAGACGGGCTCGGATGCCGCCTGCGAGCGGCTTCTCGAGCTGGTTCTCGAAGACAAGGAGTTCCCTCTCGCTGAAGCGCTTGCGCTCGTGAGAAGGCGCAGGACGGCCCAAGCTCGCGCAGTGGCGCCCCGCATCCTGCAACGCGACGACAGGTTCTTCGCGACGACACTCGCCTTCGTCGGCCCCGTCGGCGAGGTGACGCTCGCCGCGCTCACCGCCTCCCCCAGTTTCTCGGCGCTCCTGCGCGCCATGGAAACCGCCCGCGGCGCCGAGGATGCCAAACGGACGGAAGCCACGCGACTTGTCGAATCCGGGCTCGACCGCCTCGGTGTCCTCGCGAGCCCGGAGGCCGCGTCCGAGATCATGGCGCGGCTTGCGGCCATGGGCCTCTCGGCCGCCGACCCAAAACTCGACATGCTTCAACTCAATGCTGCCCTCATCCCGGAGACGAGACCTTGACCGTAGCCCAATTGCCGACCGAAGCGCTGCGCCTTCCCGTCGAAGCCGTTTACGCCGCCGAGCTCGAAGCGCTGAAGCGCGACGACGCGCAACCGAAGCCGCAAGGCTGGGCGATGTCGCCGCGCGCCGCCTTGATCTATCTCATGGGCGGCAAGGCTGCGGACGGCACACCGATCTCCGCCAAATATGTGGGCGACAAGCGCCTCATCGAGACGGCGATCGCGACGCTGGCGACCGACCGCGCATTGCTGCTCCTCGGCATGCCGGGCACGGCGAAATCCTGGGTGTCCGAGCATCTCGCGGCGGCAGTGAGCGGCGATTCCACGCTCGTCATCCAATGCACGGCCGGGACCGACGAGAACCAGATTCGCTACGGCTGGAATTACGCGCAGCTTCTGGCCCATGGCCCCTCGCGCAAGGCGCTCGTGCAGACCCCGCTGCTGCGCGCCATGGAGGCAGGCAAGCTCTGCCGCCTCGAGGAGCTGACACGCATGGGATCGGACGTGCAGGATACGCTCATCACCGTGCTTTCCGAGAAGATGATGCCGGTCCCCGAGCTCAGCACCGCGGTCTATGCGGTGCGCGGCTTCAACGTCATCGCCACGGCGAACAATCGCGACAAGGGCGTGAACGAGCTCTCCTCCGCCCTCAAGCGGCGCTTCAATGTCGTCGTCCTGCCCTTGCCCGACGACATGGAGCAGGAGATCGGGATCGTCGTGAAGCGTGTCGGTGAGATGTCGCAAGCCCTCGAGCTGCCGGCGCCCAGGAACGTCGCTCAGGAAGTGGCGCGCGTCGTCGCCATCTTCCGGGAGCTGCGCGGCGGCGCGACGCTCGACGGGAAGGTCACGCTCAAATCGCCCTCCGGCACGCTCTCCACTGCCGAGGCCATCGGGGTGGTGATCGGTGGGTTGAGCCACGCCGCCTTCTTCAATGGCGGAGCGCTATCGGCCGAAGGCATCGCGCCGAACATGGTCGGCGCCATCGTCAAGGACCCGGTGCAGGACAAGGTCGTGCTCGAGGAATATCTCGAGACGGTCCTGAAGAAGCGCTCCGACTACGCGGCCTATTACCATCTCTTGAGCGACCTCGTTTGAGCGCCATGGCGGCGAAGCTCCGCGTCTTCGGCATCCGCCATCACGGACCGGGCTCGGCGCGCCGGCTCGTCGAGGCGCTCGACGAGCTTTCGCCTGCGCTCGTCCTCATCGAAGGGCCGGCCGACGCCTCCGAGCTTCTGCCTCTTTTGGCCGATCCCGCCATGGTGCCGCCGGTCGCCCTCTTGACCTATGCGACCGACAATCCGGCCCGTGCGAGCTTCTGGCCCTTCGCGACCTACTCGCCGGAGTATCAGGCCGCCTGCTGGGCAAAGCGACGCGGCGCCGTCATGCGCTTCATCGACATTCCCGCAAGCTCGAGGCTCGCCCCGGCGAAGCGCGAGGGCGTATCGGGCGGCACTCCGGGCGAGCCTTCGGCCGAAGAGAACGCACCGACGGTCGAGAGTGAACCGGGGAGTGCCCACCCGATCGAGCGGGACCCGATCGGCGCGCTGGCTGCGGCCGGCGGCTATGAGGACGGCGAAAGCTGGTGGCGCGACGTGATCGAAGAAAACCCCGAGCCCTCTCCCGTCTTCGGTGCAATTGCCGAGGCGATGACGGCTCTGCGCGAGGCGGCGCCCGTGCCACAAGGGCACGAAGCGGCGCGCGAAGCACATATGCGCCTGGCGATCGCCAAGGCCGCAAAGGAGAGCGACGGCCCGATCGCCGTCGTCTGCGGCGCCTGGCATGTCCCGGCGCTCGAGGCGAAGGTGCCGGCCGGCGCCGACCGCGCTCTCCTGAAGAACGCCACGAAGGCGAAGATCGTCGCCACCTTCGCGCCCTGGACCTCGCCGCGTCTTGCGCTCGCCAGCGGCTATGGGGCGGGCGTGCCGAGACCCGGCTGGTGCGCGCATCTTTGGGAAACGCCGGCAGGCGAGATCGCGACACGCTGGCTCGCACGCATCGCCGCGGCGTTGCGCGAGAACGGGCACCTCGTCTCGACCGCTTCCCTGATCGAGGCGGAACGGCTCGCCGTCGCGCTCGCGAGCTTGCGCGGGCGTCCCGCGCCCGGCTTCGAGGAATTGCGGGAGGCCGCGATCTCCTGCCTCTGCTTCGGCGAGACCCTGCTTTGGCGGACGATCTCGCCTGGCCTGCTGCTCGGCTCCGAGGTCGGCAGCATTCCCGCCAATGTTCCGCTCGCGCCGTTGCTCGAGGATCTGGCGCGCGAGCAGAAGCGGCTTCGATTGAAGCCCGAGGCGCTCGATCGCGAGCTGGCGCTCGATCTGCGCAGCGAAAGCGGTGCCGAGCGTTCGACCCTGCTGCATCGCCTCTTGCTGCTCGGCGTGAACTGGGGCCGGCTCGCCGACGCCGGACGCAGCCGCGGCACCTTCCGCGAACGCTGGGTGCTGCGCTGGGAGCCCGAATTCGCGGTGAAGCTCGTCGAGAACCTCGTCCATGGAACGACGATCGCCAAGGCCGCCTCGGGCTGCCTCCACGCCCGATTCAGCGAGGCACGCGAGCTGAAGGCTCTCGCCGACCTCGTCTTCGCGGCGCTCACCGCGCGCCTGCCGGATGCGGTCGAGCTCGGCATCGCGATGCTCGAAAAACGCGCCGCGCAGACGAGCGATTGCGTCGAGCTTCTCGCCGCCCTGCCCCCGCTCGCCGACACCTTGCGCTACGGCGAGGCCCGTGCGGCCGACGCGGCGCAGCTTGCAGCCTTGCAGACGCGCATCCTCGTCCAAGGCGCGCTCGTGCTCCCTTATGCGGCGCGCGGCCTCGACGCGTCCGCCGCCGCGTCGCTGCGCGCGATCATCATGAATGCGGACGCCGCCTTGCGCCTTGCCGAGCTCGGCGATGACGAGCATTCCGCCTGGCGCGGCGCCCTGGCAGCGCTCCTGAAGGATACGCAAGCTACCGCGCTCATCGCCGGCACGGCCGCACGCCTCCTCTACCAAGCGGGTGAGCTCGCCCCGGAAGAGGCCGCGCTTCATCTCGGTCGCGCGCTTTCGCCCGGACGCGCGGTCGCCGAGGCGGCAGGTTTCTTCGAGGGCTTCTTCGAAGGCGCGGGCGAGAGGCTGATCCATGACAAGGCCTTGCGCGACGCCGTCGATGCCTGGATTCAAAGCCTCGACGGTGAGCTCTTCATCGAGCATCTGCCGCTCTTCCGCCGCGCCTTCGCCAATCTCGATCGCATGCAACGAAGGCGCCTTCTCGACGCGTTGATCGGTCGCGCGACGGCGAGCTTGCCGGGCCGCGAGCTCAGGCCGGAGGCCGAAGCGATCTGGCCGCGACATTTGCAGCGCCTCGGCGCGCTTCTTACCGGGACGCTCAAGACGGAGAAGGAGCGATGAGCGAGGAAGGCGAGAGGCGCTGGCGCCTCGCTCTCGGGGCCGAGGACGAGCTTCTGGCGCCCCCCGATCAGCGCCTTTCCGGCGCACTCACCGCGGTTTATGGCGAAGGCGGCGAAAGCGGCGCGGGCGCCAAGAAGGGGCGTGGCGGACTGGGCGGCTCGGCGCCCCATGTGGCGCGCTGGATGGGCGACATCCGCGAGCATTTCCCCTCGCCTGTCGTACAGATCGTGCAGAAGGACGCCTTTGAAAGGCTCGGCCTCAAACAGATGCTGCTCGAGCCGGAATTTCTCGGCGCTGTCGAGGCCGATATCGATCTCGTCGCGAGCCTGATGTCGCTTCGCCAGATCATGCCGGAGAAGATCAAGACGACGGCGCGCCAGGTGATCGGCAAGCTCGTCGCTCAGCTGATGGAGCGGCTGGAGCGCAAGACCGCCGAGGCGATGCGCGGCGCGGTCGATCGCTCGCGCCGCACGCGACGCCCCCGCTTTGCCGACATCGATTGGCCGCGCACCATCCGCGCCAATCTGCAGCATTATCAGGCCGAGCACCGAAGCCTCGTGCCGGAGCGTCTCATCGGCTTCATGCGCCAGCAGCGCCGCATCGTCGATCTCGATGAGGTGATCTTATGCGTGGACCAATCGGGCTCGATGGCGAGCTCGG
Organism: Hyphomicrobiales bacterium; assembly: GCA_019247795.1. Lineage (GTDB taxonomy): Bacteria > Pseudomonadota > Alphaproteobacteria > Rhizobiales > Beijerinckiaceae > GAS188. The sequence goes on from JAFBAK010000081.1 coordinate 15,213, forward strand.
TGATATACGCCTCGATCTTCGCCGCGGTGATGGCCTCCCTTCCGGTGGTCCGAACGAAGCTTGTCTGTTTCGACACCGTCGTCCTCGACCTCACGGACAATCTCGCCGATCCGGTCGATGTGCTTTTCGGCGTGCAGCTCGGCGGCGGCACCGACATCAACCAGGCGGTCGCCTATTGCGGCGAAAGGATCGAACGCCCGGCGAAGGCGCATTTCGTGCTGATCACCGATCTTTACGAAGGAGGCAAGGCCGAGGAGATGCTCGCACGCCTGGGCAAGCTGATCGCAAGCGGCGTCAACGTCATCGTGCTTCTGGCGCTGAGCGATGTCGGTCGACCTGCCTTCAACGCCGATCTCGCGGGGCAGGTCGCGGCGCTCGGCGCACCCGTATTCGCCTGCACGCCGGACCAGTTCCCCGACCTCATGGCCGCGGCGCTTCGCCGGCAGGACCTCGCCGCCTGGGCTGCGGCCAGGGACATCAAGCTCGTCCGGGCGCAGGGGAGTGAAGGTGAGGGGTGACGCATGAACCGCGGGAGACGGTCCCCCGCGCACAGCGCACGAGACGAACTCGACGGCGGCGAAGACCCATCGCTGCGGCCTTTGCGGCGGACGAACGTCGGCGCTGATCAGATCTCGATCCTGGATATCTCGAATCCGACCTCGAGTTTTCGAAATTCCACAACGTAATCGCGTTCCGCTCGCGTCTTCGCCTTGGCTTGGCAAAGAGAGATAGTCATATGATCCATTTCCATTGTGTATGTGCGAGGGTGAAGAACGTCCGCAGAGCCAGCCGAGGCGCCCACGACCACGATGGTCGAAAAGGAAACCCGACATGGATGATCGCGAGATTCGAGACGCCCTGAATCGCCATTGGGCCGCGTCCGATGCCAATGATCTCGAGGCGGAGCACGACATCTACCGGGACGACGCCGTGCTCGACTATCCGCAATCGGGCGAGCGCATTCATGGCCGGCGCCGCATTCAATCATCGCGTGGCGCGCAGCCGAACCTGAAGCGCTTCACGGTGCGACGGATCATCGGCACAAAAGATCTCTGGGTCACCGAGTTCGTCCTGAGCTATGACGGGCGGCCCTCCTACACCGTGAGCATCATGGAGTTCGTCGATGGAAAGGTGGCGCGCGAGACCCAGTATTTCGCCGACCCTTTCGAGCCGGGGCCGTCGCGCGCGCAATGGGTCGAGCGAATCTCCTGAAGCTTGCGGCCCTGAGCATCGCCACGAGCCGATTGCTCGCGACGAGCTGCCGGTCGATACGGCCGCGCTCGCCCGCTATCTCATCGGGAAGACATTGGTGCGCGAGCTGCCGCACGGCGTCCTCAGCGGCCTCATCGTCGAGACGGAGGCGTATGTCGTCGGCGATGCGGCAGGGCACGCCTATCGCGGAATGACGCCGCGCAACCGCTCGCTCTTCCTCGAGCGGGGACACGCTTACGTGTATCTCGCCTATGGCATTTCCTACATGCTCAACGTGTCGAGCGAGACGCCCGGCATCGGAGCCGGTGTCCTCATCAGGGCGCTCGAGCCGCTCGAAGGCATCCCGATCATGAAGCTCAATCGCGGCGTCGAGCGGGTGCGCGATTTGGCGCGCGGGCCCGGAAGGCTCGCCGCGGCCCTGCGGATCGACCGGCGCCTCGATGGGCTCGACCTTTGCCGG
>JAFBAK010000107.1 GCA_019247795.1 Hyphomicrobiales bacterium
TGCTCGCTGCTTTCGCGATATCGGCCGGGAGCGCTGCCCTTGGGTTTCGGTTTGCGTTCCGTTCGAGCCTCGCTTCCTCGTTGGCTGCCGGAGCGCTGGTCGCGCGGATCGGGAAGCGCCTGCTCACGACGGGTCTTGCGACGCAAAACGTCGAGGCCACGCGGCAGCGACTTGCGCGGCTCGAATGTCGCGCCGCCAAACCTTGGCGATGCGGGCCTCTGCGACCCCGCTCCGCCGGCATGACGCCCTGTCGCGCCGGGCCTTGCCTGTCCGCGCGCGATGTCGCTGCGCGGCGACGCCGCGGGGTCTTTCGCGATCCGCTCGACCAGGATGCTTCGCCCCTTGCGGTCGGCGATGCGCCCGCCGCGAAGATGCTGACGATCATCCGGCTGCGAAGGTCCACCATGCGGTGGCCTCGAGGAAAGCTTCGCGCCTCGCCCTGGCGCATCCCTCCTGCGCTCGCCGCGCGTTGCCCAGCTTTCGGCATCGCGCCAGCTATGCCGATGGGCACCGCTCCTTCGGCTTTGAGCCGCCGCCTCCGCCTTGCGCAAAGCCCTCACATCATCTGGGCCAGCCCGCCCGGAATGCTTGTCGAAGGCAGGGCGCGCGCCCTCCTTGCGATCGCGTTCTTCAAAGCGGCGTGGCCGGTGGGGGCCGTGGTCTTGACGCTTCGAACCCGCAACATCGCCGACGAAATCAAGCTTCGCCTCGCGCGGGAGCTCGGGCCCGAGCTGGTCCTTCAAGGTGCGGGTGCGCACCTCCTCGACCGCGCCTTGAGCCAGCTCGCCGAGCTGGAAAGGGCCGAACGAGATGCGGATGAGCCGATTCACCTTGAGCCCGAAATGCTCGAGGATGCGCTTCACTTCGCGATTCTTGCCCTCGCGCAAGCCGAGCGTGAGCCACATGTTGGAGCCTTGCTCGCGATCGACCCTGGCCTCGACCGGACCGTATTGCATGCCATCGATCTCGATGCCATCTCTGAGGCCGTCGAGCTGGTCTTGCGTGATCTCGCCGAAGGCGCGCACCCGGTAGCGCCGCAACCAGCCTGTCTTCGGATGGGCAAGCACGCGCGCAAGCCCGCCGTCATTGGTGAGGAGCAGCAGACCTTCCGTGTTGAGGTCGAGCCGGCCGACCGAAACGACCCGCGGCAATTCTTCGGGCAACGCATCGAAGACCGTGTCCCGCCCCTCGGGGTCCTTCTCGGTCGTCACCAATCCGGGAGGCTTGTGGTAGAGGAAAAGACGCGTGCGCTCCTTTGAAGGCAACGGCGCACCATCGACCAGAATGCGGTCGCTTGGCTGCACCAGCACGACGGGTGTCGTCACCGGCGCGCCATTCAGCATGATGCGGCCTTCCCCGATCATGCGCTCCACGTCCCGCCGAGAGGCGACGCCGGCGCGTGAGATCACCTTCGAGATGCGCTCACCTGGGTTGCTCGCCGCGGAGGAGCCCTCGTCGCGCGCCTCGCGCTCGGCGGGAGGCCCCGCGTTCGCGCCACTTTCCTCATTGTCGTCCGGCATGAACTTCGCTTATCAGAGCCGTCGGGCAATACAACGGCGAAACGCACCGGCTCCGCCCCCGGCACGATTCGCGAGGTCCGGATGCCGATGTCCCCGACGATAGCTCTCTCGTCTCGCCCCGATCCCATGGCGCTTGCGCTCGATGAGGCTCGGCGGGCGGCAAGGCGCGGCGAAGTTCCGGTCGGTGCGGTGATCCTGCATGACGGGGAGGTCGTGGCCTCCGCGGGCAATCGCACGCTCGAAGCCAAGGACCCGACCGCACATGCTGAGATGCTCGCAATTCGGGCAGCTTGCGAGCGTCTCGGCTCCGAGCGCCTCGCCACCTGCGATCTCTACGTGACGCTCGAGCCCTGCGCGATGTGCGCGACCGCCATCTCTTTCGCTCGCCTGCGGCGCCTCTATTTCGGCGCGCCCGATCCGAAGATGGGCGGCGTCGAGCATGGGCCGCGCATCTTCGCGCAACCGACCTGCCACCATCGTCCCGAGGTCTATGGTGGGATCAGGGAAACGGAGGCTGCGCTGTTGCTGCGAGCGTTTTTCGAGGCAAGGCGCGCCTGATCGTGTGGAGATGATATCGACGACTCGATGTGCTTCAATTGGCTGCTAACGAAATTTCCAGGATCTCTGGGAGACGCGTCGGATACGAAGCCGTGGCGCAAAAAAAGCACCAATCCTCGTTGTAATTTACGCGGTCAGCGCACATATTGTGCGCATTCAACCGCGGAGGATTTAATGGCGCAGGAACGGAAGGAACGGATCAACCTCCAGGTATCCCCCGAACTCAGTAAAATTCTAACGAGCATCGCTGATGAAACGGGAAGCAATCGGACTGAGGTGATTCGACAGGCATTGTCGCTCATGAAGGTGGCGCATGAGGCAAAGCGTAGAGGGAAGCACATCGGGTTGACGTCCGATCCATCGAGATTGGAGACGGAAATCATCGGCCTGCTTTGAGGCTATCGGGATTTGATCATGCCTGAGCAAGTCGACATCAGTACGCTTCTCACGAGAGCGTCGATCAGTATTGATCCGGAGGAGAGCTCAGACGAACGCATCGGCCGCTTGGAGCGGGAGTATGCGGAACACCGCTTCGAAATCGTGAAGGGCTACGCCCTCTTTTTTGGCGTCCTCGCCGCAATCGTCGTCGTTGGGGGGCTGTGTGCCTATGAAGGAATTTTTGACGCTTCAGCGTCCGCCGATACCAAACGATGGGCTCAGACCACGCTCTCGGCCTTATTTGCAGGTTCGATCACCTTCATCTTGGGGCAGAAGACAGCAAAGAAAGCATAAGAAAACCGAGACGTTCAGACTTCGTTGGAAATAATATGACCGAAATCGCCATCAATGATTTTATGCCCGAGCACCTTCGCGGGATTTCGGATGTCTTTGCCACGGACGGTAAAGAAAAGATAAGGGTGGGTCGCTCGCGTTTGGTACGGTTCGTTAGCAGAGAAACCCCTGGCGAGTTAAGGAAGACGTTGAGTATTCGTGTTAAATCGATCGATTAAAAAACAATAAGACTACTTGAAAGTAGAATATCAGCGTTTCCGAGATCAATGGAGTAATATTTTTATAATTACATCAATAGTTGTGGTAAAATTATTTCAAAATAGCCGCCAACTCTTCCTTCAGCTTCGACTTCGCCGGCTCGGCCGCTTCGAGAATGCGCGCGGCCTTGAAGAAATCGAGCGCCCCGAAGCCGTCGACGGCAGGTCGCACGAGGATGTCGGGCGGGCGCGCCTTCATTCTGGCCTTTGCGATCTCCGCCTGCATGATCTGAGCGGCGGCGAAGAGCGTCGAGAAGGCGTCGGGCGCGCGCGCCTGATCCGCCGAGGGCGGGGCAGTTACATCCACGGCAACCACGATATCGGCTTTCCCGGTGAGGATGTCGCAAGGCAAGGGGTTCGCGGCCCCGCCATCGATCAGCAGGCGTCCACCGATGCCGACGGGGCGCACCAAGCCAGGCAAAGCCATTGAGGCGGCAACGGCGCTGACGAGAGAGCCTGAGTCGAAAGTGACCGCCCCGCGACCATAGTAGTCGGTGGCGATCGTCACGAATGGGATGGCGAGGTCCTCGAACATATCGGGCACGTCCTCGGGCCAAAAGCGGTCGAGGAGGCGCTCGCCATCGAGCAGCATCGGGTTGCCGCGTGCGAAGAGGTCGCCGAAACGCCCGACCCGCGCCTCGAAAATCGCGCCGAAGACCTTGGTTCGGTTGCGCAGCGACGACAGCGCATGCGTGCGCAGGCGCGCCGCCGGCACTCCCGCTGCGTAAGCCGCCCCGATGATCGCACCGATCGAAGTGCCCGCAATGACGACCGGAACAAGCCGCATCTCGTCGAACGCTTCAAGTGCGGCGATATGAGCAAGGCCGCGCGCACCTCCCCCGCCGAGCGCCAGCGCGATGCTCGGTTTCGCTGCCGCTGTCCGCCTGACGCGCTTGGCCATCAATCCGCACCCGAAAGAAATCGCGTGAGTGCCGCCACTGTCGCGTCGGGTGCTTCCTCGGCCAGGAAATGCCCGCTCGTCACGCTCGCACTCGTGGCTTGCGGCGCAAAACTGTCGCGCCAAGCCGCGAGCGCCGCTGCCTCTCCGCCCGCAAGATAGAATTGGCCGGTCAGGACGAGTACCGGACAGTCAATCTTGCGCCCAGACTCGAGATCGGCCTTGTCCGCCTCGACATCCAGTGAAGCCCCGGCCCGATAATCCTCGCAAAAGGCATGGATTCGCGCAGGCTCGCTGGCACTTGCGTGGTAATGGATCAAGGCGCCCGGGTCGAAGACGGCAAGCGATCTTTGCCGGTTCCAAGCCGTCAAGAGCCCGTTCACATAGGAGGTCGGATCGCGGGCGATCTCGGTTTCGGGCTCGGGCTCCGGCCGCGCCAGGAACTCCCAATGCCTTGCCGGTTGATGGCCCGCGTCGATATCGCGCCAGACCTGGAAGGTCGGGAGAATGTCGAGAAGAGCGAGACACTCGATGCGTTGCGGATGGTCGAGCGCCAGGCGATAGCCGATGCGCGCGCCCCGGTCATGCCCCACGAGGGCAAAGCGCGAGTAGCCGAGGCGCTCCATGGCCTCGATCACATCGATCGCCAGCGCATGCTTCGCGTAAGCTTCTCCGTTGCGGCTCGATGGCGCGAAGGATTGGCCATAGCCGCGCATGTCGAGCAAGATGACCCGATGCGTCTTGGCGAGGAACGGCGCGACGCGGTGCCAGCAAGCATGGGTTTGCGGGAAGCCATGCAGGAGAACGAGCGGCGCACCCGTGCCCGCAAGCCGTGCGAAAACGTGACCCATCGTCACTTCGATGCGGCGCGTCTCAAAACCGGGGAAAAGATCGGGAAGGTCTTTCATGTCGCTTCACGGAGAGGGGGAGGGGTGAAGGGGCAAGCGCGAAGAGAGAAACAGGGAGAAGGCAAAGGGATGTAACGTCTCACTTCCCACTTCTCACTACGCTCTTCATTTTCATTCCTCACTGCCCCTCTCCACCGCCAATCGCTTCAGGCGCCCGCCACGGAATGATTTGCGCTCGGCAAGCCAAATCCCACCGAGCACGAGAATGAAGGCGATCGCGTGGTAAAAATGAAAGGGCTCGCCGAGGATGAGCACTGCGAGACCCGCCCCGAACACCGGGACAAGGTTGTAGAACACGCCCGTGCGGCTCGGACCGATCAGCTCGACTCCTCTGAGGTAGAACACTTGCGCGAGAAGCGAAGGCCCGATCGCGACATAGATCAGCACGAAGATGCCCTTGAGGCTCGGCCAGTAGCTGGCGCCCACGAGAATCTCGGTCACGAGAAACGGAACCGAGGTCACGAATGCCGCCGTCGCAAGCACGGCGAAGACGACGAGACCTGAGACCTTCGGACGGTCGCGAATCCCGATCGTGTAACCGGCGAAAATTATCGTCGCAACCAAGATAAGCAGATCGCCGCGATTGAAGGTGAAGCCGAGCAAGGTCGAAACCTCGCCTTTGGTCGCGATGATCGCCACGCCGCAGAAGGTCGCGATGACGCCGAGCGCCTGCAAGGGCATGATGGCGGCGCCGAACACAAGGGCCATCCCGAGGATCACCAGCGCCGGAAAAGTCCCTTGGAGCACTGCCATGTTCACCGCCGTCGTATACTGCGCGCCGGCGTAGAACAGGGCGTTGAAGAGAGTGAAGCCGATCCCGCCGAGAAGAGCGAGCTTTCGCCGATAAGGCTTGATGATCCGCCATTCTGCCCGGAGCTGGCTTCGCAGCATGACGATGAAGATGAAGCAGACGATGAACCAGCGCAGGCAGGTGACCGACATCGGCGAGATCTGGCCGACGGCCAAGCGCCCAGCGACGACATTGCCGCCCCACATCAGCGTCGAAAGGCCGATCAGAACATAGGGCTGATTGTTGACGCGCGACATCAAGGCCGCGAACTCGGTCTTCATGTCAAAGCTCCATGGCACGGACCCCACACGAGGGGTCCGCATTGCGGGGCTTCGGCCATTTTCGTTGGGGCGCCATCCGTCCGCGATCCCATTTTGCTGAACAAGAAGCCGGCTTGATCACGCCGTCCGGACAACTACAAGCATTCGCACGCGCAACAGCCATGCCTTCCTTGCGAAAACGCAACATTCTTCTGCGATAACCATGCACTTCCTGCGGTCGGTTCCGGCAAAGGAGGCCCATGATGATGTCGTTGCGGCCCAGGCTCCGTCCAAGACAATGGTCGGCCCTCGTCCTGGACGATCTCTTCGTCGCCGGCCTCCTCTGCGGCGCGGCAGGCTTTGCGGATGCGGTCGGCTATGTGAACAGCGGGGTGTTCGCGGCGAATATGACCGGCAACACGGTGCTCGCCGGCATCGCAATTGCGGAACGCCATTGGGATGTTGCATGGCAGCGCGGCATGACGCTTGCGGCCTTCTGCGTGGGAGTGGTGATCGCGAGCTTCCTCTTGCGCCTTTTTGGGGAACGCAGGGCTTGGCCACTCATCGGTGAGGTGGCGTTCATTCTTGCGGCGGCGTTCATCGAGCCGACCGCAAGTCTCGCCATCGCCCTGATCGCGGCGGCGATGGGCATGCAGGCGGTATCCGTCACACGTTTTCGTTCGGTCGTCGCCTCGACCGTGGTGGTTACGACCACGATGACAAGGCTCGCGGAATTCTGCACCCATTGGTTGATCGCGCGCCCCCAGGCCCGGGCCGCCGTCGTCAAGACCGCACCCGCCCTGCTCGTCGTCATTTGGGTCTGTTATGGCCTCGGCGCGCTCGCCGCAGCCTTCGCCATGGCTCTCACCTCGCGCCCCTTGTTCTTTCCCGCTGCGATGCTGGCCCTGGTCGCTGCGCTCACAATCTTCAAGGAGCCGACAGGATGAACCAGCGTCCGGGCGCCCTTGCCAGAAGCTTTTTGCTCTTCAAAAGCCGAGAGGCGACGGCGGCTCCCTTGCGAGCCGACAAGGCTTTGTTATTTACATCGAAGCGTGTTCGGAATATCGAACGATTCGTCCAGCGTCGACGGTTTCGTCCATGTAGAAGGCTCCCGAGTTTGACCAGATGACGACTCGAACGGCCACCCCCATCTTCCGTCTGAGCGAGGTCGATAACCCCTCGAGCCTCGTCGAGCGCTTTGGATCCGAAGATCCGCTGCGGCTCGATTGCGGAGTGGACCTCACGCCCTTCCAGATCGCCTACCAGACTTACGGGACGCTCGATTCCCGCAAGGCAAATGCCGTCCTTGTCTGCCATGCGCTCACGGCCGACCAACATCTCGCCAATCGCCATCCGGTCACCGGCGCGCAAGGCTGGTGGACCACGATGGTCGGACCGGGGCGGCCGATCGACACGAACCGCTTCTTCGTCATCTGCACCAATGTGCTTGGCGCCTGCATGGGGACCACCGGCCCTGCCTCGACCAATCCCGCGACCGGCAAGCCGTGGGGGCTCGACTTCCCGATGGTCACGATCCGCGACATGGTCCGCGCCCAGGCCAAGCTGATCGATCGGCTCGGCATCGAGAGCCTCTTTTGCGTGCTCGGCGGCTCGATGGGCGGCATGCAGGTGCTGCAATGGGCAGCGAGTTATCCCGAGCGCGTCTTCTGTGCCTTGCCGATAGCCACGGCGGCCAAGCATTCAGCCCAGAACATCGCTTTCCACGAAGTCGGGCGGCAAGCCGTGATGGCCGATCCCGATTGGCGCAAGGGGCGCTATATCGAGGAGGGCACACGCCCGAGCAAAGGGCTAGGCGTTGCGCGGATGGCGGCGCATATCACCTATCTGTCCGAAAAGGCGCTGCACCGGAAGTTCGGGCGCAATCTGCAAGATCGCGAAGCTCCGACTTTCTCCTTCGACGCCGATTTCCAGGTCGAGAGCTATTTGCGTCATCAAGGCATGAGTTTCGTCGAGCGTTTCGACGCCAATTCCTACCTCTACGTCACGCGAGCCATGGATTATTTCGACCTCGCGGCCGATTACGGCGGCGCTCTGGCGCGCGCCTTTCAGGGGTCGCGCACGCGTTTTTGCGTCGTTTCCTTCACTTCCGATTGGTTGTTCCCGACAGCAGATTCGCGTGCGACCGTGCATGCGCTGAACGCTGCGGGAGGGTCGGTCTCCTTCGTCGAGATCGCCACGGACAGAGGCCATGACGCCTTCCTCCTCGACGTTCCCGAGCTCTTCGCCACCACGGGCGGCTTCATCGATGCGGCCGCGCGAGCGCGCGGCCTTTCGCCGGTACCTTCCAAAGGGGCGTCGGCTGATTTGCCGCGAGAGCGAAGGGAACGAGCCGAGGAAACACCCGCGCTTTCCGCGACCCGGATCGGTTCGCGTCGGTGAACATGGCCGTGCTGGCGCTTCCGGAAATCTCGCCGACCCGCGTCGATCTTCTCACGGTCGCCGAGATGGTCGAGCCGGGCTCGCGCGTCCTCGATGTCGGATGTGGCGACGGGGCTCTCCTCAAGATGCTTTCGGAACGCCGGGGCGTCGACGGAAGAGGCATCGAATTGTCGCAAGCCGGCGTGAATGAATGTGTGGCGAAAGGCCTGCATGTCATTCAGGGCGACGCGGACACCGATCTCGTCGCCTATCCGGACGACGCTTTCGACTACGTGATCTTGTCACAAACCTTGCAGGCAACTTTTGCTCCGAGAACCGTGCTCGAGCACATGCTGCGCATCGGGCGGCGTGCCATCGTCTCCTTCCCGAATTTCGGCCACTGGCGCATCAGGACGCATCTGACCTTTCGCGGGCGCATGCCTGTGACGGAAACTCTGGCGCATGCCTGGTACGACACGCCGAACATTCATTTTTGCACCATCCGGGACTTTGTCGGGCTCGTCGATCTGGTGAACGCGCGGGTCGAGAAAGCCGTGGCGCTTGATCAGGCGGGCCATCCGGTCCGCGTCAATGCACCTTGGTGGTTCTGGAACATCTTCGGCCAGCAGGCCGTGTTCCTTCTGCGGCGCCGATAAATGGTGAAGCGTGAAAATGTGAAGTGCCGCTCCTCACTTCCCCCTTTCACTTCTGATTTCCCGATCTCGCTCGTGCAAGCCATACTCCGGCGCCGAGGCGCACGCCGTCAGCGTTTTCGTAGGGTGCAAAGGCCTGACGCAGGGCATGGGCTACCGGCTCTCGCTTCACGGGATCGGCCTCGCGCAGGGCAGCAGCGATGGGCCCCATGGCGAGCGTCGTGTCGACGGTCACGTCGAGGCTTGCGCCGCCAACGAGCATGTCCTTGGCCTCGATCGTGATATCCTTGAAGCCTGCTCGCGCAAGGATGTCATGCACGCGCTCTCGCTCGGCGAATGAAAATTCGCCCGGGCCGCCGGGCGGTGACGGCGGAGGCTGGGGAATGTGCTGAAAGGCCGCCGCCATCGGCACTGCGACCCAGGGGTTGTCGGCGACGCGCCGCCAGCAGACGAAGGACAAGCGGCCTCTCTCATTGAGCGCCGCGCGCAGGTTCTTGAAGGCCGCCACCGGATCGGCGAAGAACATGACGCCGAAACGGGAAAAGACGAGGTCGAAACCGCCCTCGGAAAGACGACGAGTTTGGGCGTCCCCCTCCTCGAAGCGCGTTTGCGGAAAGCCTGCCGCCTCGAGCCTTTGCCGGGCGAACGACAACATCGGACGCGAAATATCGATGCCGACCACCTTACCGTTCGGGCTCACGCGTCGCGAGAGCTCGAGCGTCGTCGCGCCCGTGCCGCATCCCACATCGAGGACGCTTTCGCCGGGTCGGAGCCCGGCGCCGTCCATCGCGAGGTGCCCGAGAGGAGCGAGTTGCGCGTCGAGACGCGTTTGCAGCTTGACCCAGGTCTCGCCAGCCGGTCCGTTCCAATGCTCGATTTGAGCAGCGTTCACGTCGTTCGCGGTCGATGACATGAAGCCTCAGCCTTCCTTTCCTTCGGCATCTCCCAAGGGGTGCAGGTCCCTCACCATCGAGGCCACGCGCTCATCGAGCAGATGCGTGTAGATTTGCGTTGTGGCAATATCGGAATGCCCGAGAAGCTCTTGCACCACGCGCAGATCCGCGCCGTTCTGCAATAGATGGCTCGCAAAGGCATGTCGGAGAACGTGAGGGCTCACACGCCGTGGCTCGATCCCAAGGCCTGCGGCAAGTGTCTTCAATTCACGCGCGAACATCTGGCGAGGCAGATGACCAGAGGCGCTGTCGGCCGGAAAAAGAGGCCTCGCACGCTGGCGTTGAGCGGGCGCTTTCGAGTTCTCGAACCTGCGCGACCTATCTCGTCCCGGCTTCGTGCCGGCCTGTGCTTCAGTGTCGTGAGGCCGTCCCTCGGCAACAGCCTCGACTACTGCGTCAAGCATCCCAAGATAAGCGATCATGGCCTGTTTGGCCGCCCGGTTGAGCGGCACGAGCCGTTCCTTGCCCCCCTTGCCTTTGACGATGAGCGCTTCCTTCGCCGAGGCCGCTGTGCGCGGCAAGGCGACGAGCTCGGACACCCGCAGCCCCGTCGCGTAGAGGAGCTCGAGCAGGCAAGAAAGCCGTGCTGCGCGCAGCCGCACGGCACGGGGCCTCTCCGCGTCCTCGACGCCCTCGGCGGCACCGGCGAGAAGCCGATCGACCTCGGCGATCGAAAGGATCTTCGGCAGCGTGCGGCCGAGCTTCGGCCCGGAAATCATGGCCGAAGGGTCATCACTGCGCCGGGCTTCCGCCTTGAGGAACCTGTGAAATTGACGCAAGGCCGAAAGTCGCCTCATGGTCGACGAAGGCTTGAACCCACGTTCCGCGAGCTTCACGAGATAGTTCCGGATGTCCGCGCTCGTGGCGCTGATCTCATCGGCACCGCGGCTTTCGAGAAACGCAAGGTAATCCTCGAGATCGCGCTCATAGGCAAGCAGCGAGTTCTTGGCGCTGCCGCGCTCGGCGGACAACATGGCGAGAAAATCGGATACGGCGCTCATGATTTGGGCTTGGGAAGAGGCACCGTGACCGTGATGGTGCGATTTTCCGGCTGCACGAACGCCACAAGCGCGACCATGGCGCCGATGACAAGGCAGCCGAGCATGAAAAGGATGGCGATCAGCCTGAAAAGTGTCGGCATCTACCCTGCTGCCCCACCGCTCCGAACCGCCATGAGGATCATAAGGGATCGCACCTTGTCCGCAAAAAAAGACATTTTGCGCCGCGAAGCTTCGGCTGGAAAAACAAAGATGGAGTGCTGTCCCCACTCTCCTCTAGATTCATCTTTTTCGATAGGCAACCGACGCTGTGACAGCGTTGTCGAGCTTTGGTAGGATGGAGGAATGAACCGCCTGCCCGCAGCCCGCGCCGCAGCGGGTCGGGAGATGAGGATTGACGAGCGACGGCGATATTCATGACGCGACCCGGCGCGGCGCTCCGGCCGAAGGCGCGAAAGCGGCGAGCGATCCCGCGCTCCTGAGCGCCGCGGTGGGACGGCGTGCGATCGCGCTCGTGGGCATGATGGGGTCTGGTAAAACCTCGATCGGCAAGCGCCTCGCGGCTCGGCTCGGACTGCCGTTTGTCGATTCGGATTCCGAGATCGAGACAGCCGCCGGAATGACGATCACCGAGATCTTCGATCGGCATGGCGAGGCCTATTTTCGGGAAGGCGAGCGGCGGGTGATCGCTCGTCTCTTGGGCGAGGGCCCTTGTGTTCTCGCGACCGGCGGCGGCTCCTTCATGGACGCACGCACCCGCGAGGCCATCGCCGAGACCGGAATATCCGTTTGGCTGCGCGCCGACCCCGCAACGCTGCTGCAGCGCATCGCGCGGCGCAACAATCGCCCTTTGCTGCGCACCGCCGATCCGGCCGCGCAAGTCATGCGGCTCTTGGCGCAACGCGAGCCCATCTATTCGCGGGCCGATCTCATCGTGGATTCGAGCGACCGGCCGCACGACGAAGTGGTCGGTGCCCTCATCGCCTCTCTCATCGCGCATTTGCGCACCGATCCCCCTGCGCGAGTGTCATTGTGAACGAGCAAGCGTCAGAACCTTCGTCCGACAAGATCTCCGCGGCCGCCTCGTCCCAAGCGGCTCCAGTCCCCCTGCGCGTGAAAGTCGAGCTCGGGGCTCGCGCCTACGACATCCTGATCGGTGAAGGCCTGCTTGAGCAGGCTGGCGCGCTCGTCGCATCGATCTCCAGTGCCAAAGCTGCGGCGATCGTGGTCGATGAGAATACGCGCCCGCTCTATGCGGACAAGGTCTCGGCCGCGCTCGACGCCGCCGGCATCCGTTCAGCCGTGATCACCGTCCAACCTGGAGAGCGATCCAAATCCTGGCGGGGCTACGGGGAGGTATGTGAAGCGATTCTGGCGGCGAGGATCGGTCGTGACGACCTGGTGATTGCGCTCGGCGGCGGTGTGGTCGGCGATCTTGCCGGGTTTGCGGCCGCGACCGTGCGCCGCGGCGTGGCCTTGGTGCAGATGCCGACGACGCTTCTCGCGCAAGTCGATTCCTCCGTCGGCGGCAAGACCGGCATCAACTCGGCGGTCGGCAAGAATCTGATCGGTGCCTTCCACCAGCCGTCGCTGGTGCTTGCCGACACGCGTGTGCTCGATACCTTGCCGGCGCGCGAGTTTCGCGCAGGCTACGCCGAAGTCTTGAAATACGCGCTGATCGACCGTCCGCAATTCTTCGAGTGGCTCGAAGCGAACCGAGATGAGATCTTCGCGGGCGGCAGCGCTCGCGCCGAAGCGATCGCGGAATGCTGTCGCGCCAAGGCCGAGATCGTCGCGGTCGACGAGACCGAGACCGGCGATCGAGCGCTTCTCAATCTGGGCCACACCTTCGGCCATGCGCTCGAGAACGTCACCGGTTATGACAGCTCCCGATTGGTGCATGGAGAGGCTGTGGCGATCGGCTGCGCCATGGCGTTTCGCTTCTCGGTCGCGCTCGGCCTCGCCGACCCCGCCCATGCGAGGCGCGTCGAAGCGCATCTTGCCGAGGCCGGTCTCCCCTCGCGTCTCGCCCATGTTCGGGGCGGTGCGGGATCCGTCGAGACGCTGCTCGCCGCCATGGCCCAGGACAAGAAGGTGCGGCACGGCACGCCGACCTTCATCCTCGCGCATGGGATCGGCAGGAGCTTCATCCAGCGAGGTGTCGAGAGCCAGCATCTGCGTGATTTCCTGCTCTCGGAGCTACGCTCCAATGGCTGAGGCATCGCGATGTTGAACCAGGGAGTTTTCGACCTCTGGCTGCTGCTGGTCATCGCGATTTCGCTGGGGCTCTCGGCTTTTTTCGCGACGGGCGAGACCTCGCTGACGGCTGTCTCGCGCGCGCGAATGACCGCGCTTGAACGGCAAGGCAATCAAGCGGCGCGGCTCGTCAACAGGCTTCTCGCGTCGCGCGAACGCCTGATCGGCGCCATGCTGATCGGCAACAACGTCGTCAACATCGGCGCTTCGGCGCTCACCACCACCATCTTCGTCGCGTTATTCGGCGATGCCGGGGTGCTCTATGCGACCGCCACGATGTCGGTGCTCGTCGTCGTCTTCGCCGAGGTGCTCCCGAAGACGATCGCCGTGGCCAAGCCGGATCGGACGGCGCTTTTGCTGGCGCGGCCGGTCGCGATCACGGTGGCCTTGCTTGGCCCCATCCTGACCGCGATCGAGGCCTTCATCCGCGGCTTGCTGCGCCTTTTCGGGGTACGCATCGAGGAAAATCAGCCGATCCTTTCGGCCACCGAGGAGCTGCGCGGAACCGTCGATCTTCTCGAGGAGGAAGGCGCGGTGGTGAAAG
Source organism: Hyphomicrobiales bacterium (assembly GCA_019247795.1). GTDB lineage: Bacteria > Pseudomonadota > Alphaproteobacteria > Rhizobiales > Beijerinckiaceae > GAS188. The sequence continues at coordinate 13,707 of JAFBAK010000107.1, forward strand.
ACGAGGCCGACATGTTCGGCGGCCTTCTCGATCTTTCCGAGCTCGAAGTCTCCGATGTCATGGTCCATCGAACCTACATGCACAGCGTCAATATCGAGCTGCCGGCGCCTGACATCCTGCAGGAGGTGCTCGCCTCCAACAACACGCGCTTGCCGATTTGGCGCGACAGCCCCGAAAACATCGTCGGCATCCTGCACGCGAAGGATGTGCTGCGCGCGCTCGCTGCCGCTCATGGCGATCCCGCCAAGCTCGATTTTGCCAGGATAGCGACCGAGCCCTGGTTCGTGCCGGATACGACGAGCCTTGCCGATCAGCTCAAGGCGTTTCGTTCGCGCAAGGCGCATGTGGCCCTCGTGGTCGACGAATATGGAGAGGTGATGGGCCTCGTCACGCTCGAGGACATCCTCGAGGAGATCGTGGGGGATATTTCCGACGAGCACGACGTGCAGGTTCACGGCGTGCGTCCGCAGCCGAACGGCTCGATCGTCGTCGAAGGATCCGTGCCGATCCGAGATGTCAACCGCGCCATGGATTGGCGCTTGCCCGACGAGGACGCGACGACGGTTGCCGGGCTTGTCATCCACGAAGCCCAGACGATCCCGGATGCCGGGCAAGCCTTCACCTTCCACGGCTATCGTTTCGAGGTCCTGCGCAAACACCGCAACCGCATCACCCAGCTCCGCGTGACGCCCCTCGGCAGAGAGCCAGGCAGGTCGCAAGCCGCCGAGTAGGAAGGAGCGTCATGAGCACGCCTGCATCCCGCCCGTCGGGGCGTCGCGAGATCGTCGTGGCGCCGGCGGTGCGACCTCGGTCAACGAGCCGCGCGCTTTCCTGGAAAGGCCTCGGCTTCGGCGCGTCGTGCGCACTGATCTGGGGCATCCAACCGATCGTTTCGAAAGTCTCCGTCGCCGACGGCCTCACGGCGGCCGACGTCACGGCGCTGCGCTTCCTCGCCGCGGGCATCGTGCTTTTCCCGATCGCCGCACGCGCGTCGAATTTTCCCGTTGGCCGGCTCGGCTGGGCTCGCGCGGCGGTGCTTGCGATGCTGGCCGGGCCCCCTTTCAGCCTCGCGATCGTGGGCGGCGTCGCTTTCGCGCCGGCGTTCCACAGCGCGGTCATCGGTCCGGGAATGACCCCGATCGTCGCGATGCTGCTTGGCCTCATTGTCTTGCGTGAGCGGCCCGCATGGGGAGAGCTCGGTGCGCTCGCCCTCACGCTCATCGGTCTCGTCCTCTTCTCCTTCGACGGCTTTGCAGGCGCGTCGGCACGCGAAGGCGCCTGGCGAGGCGACCTGCTCTTCGCGCTCTCGGGGTGCATGTGGGCCGGCTTCGGATTCCTCGCGAATCGCTGGAAGGCGAGCTCCATGGGGGCTGCAGCCGCCATCTCCATTCTGTCGCTCGTGAGCGTGCCGCTTTGGGCTTCCTTCATGACCATGCACCTCAACGAGGTCTCAATCTGGGCGAGCTTGCTGCAGGCGCTCTTCCAAGGGGTCGTCGTCGGCATCGTCGCCCTTTACTTCTACACGCGGGCGGTGGCGCTCCTCGGCGCGTTGCAAGCCGCGCTCTTCGTGCCGCTCACGCCCATTGTGACGGCCCTCATCGACCTTGTTTGGCTCGGCGAGCAAGCCTCGCTCACGGAGGTCACCGGCATGGCCGTTGTGATCGCAGGAATGTTTCTGTGCATCGCCACCCCGCGAGGCTGACGCCGTCGCGCAACGAGCCATAAACAACGATTTGTTCGCTTGGCCTTGTCGTCAACCGTCCTCTGCGTGCAGGCTGAAGTATTCGCGCCGGAATTTGTTAAAGTACGCGGCGCGCCGCAGCAAAGGGAGGTTCGTAATGGAAATCGAACGGAAGCTGAAGCAGATGAGAATCGAGTTGCCGAACCTCTCAACGACTTCCGGCCTCCCCGACCATGGGACACCGCAAAAATATTACGGGCAGAACTACGGGAAGATGAAGCCCTTTCACCGGACGGGCAATCTCCTCGTTTTGTCGGGGCACGTTCCCGATCTTCCCGACGGCAAGGCGCTCCACCCTGGTCGCGTCGGGGCGGAGGTCACGGTGGAGCAGGCTTATGCCGCCGCGCGCCAGACCGGGATCAATTGTCTCGCCGGCATCAAGCAGGCAATCGGCGACCTCGACAACGTCGTCGCCCTGGTGCGAACCTTGAACTTCGTCGTCTGCGCGCCTGGCTTCACTGCACCGAACCTCATCTCGAGCGGGCTCACCGACCTCTTCGCCGAGGTGTTCGGCCCGGAACGGGGAATCGGTTGCCGGGCCACCATTGGCGTGATGTCGCTCGCGAACAACCATTGCTACGAGTGCTGGATGGACGTCGAGGTCCGCTAGAGCATGATCCGAAAAAATGGGAACTATTCTTTCGAAAAGATGATGCTCCACTAGCGACCTGGAGCATGCTGGCAATTCAACCTGAAGCCAGCATGCTCTAGTTCGGGGCTTCACGCACGGTCCTGTTTCAAACCACGATCGCGTCGGATCGAATGCGCTTCACGCCCGCCGCATCCAGATTGCCGATCGCGGCGGCAAGCGAACCCAGCGTGTCGATCGCCCGACTGGCATCCTCGATCACAAAGGTCTCGAACCCGGCTTTCCTCGCGTCCATGGCCGACCAGGCGACGCAAAAATCCGTGGCCAGCCCCGCCACGAAACAACGTTTGACGCCACGCTCCTTGAAGTATCCGGCAAGCCCGGTCTTCGTGGAATGATCCGCCTCGACGAAGGCAGAGTAGCTGTCGATATTCGGGTGATACCCCTTGCGGACAACGAGCTGCACCATCGGCAAATCGAGCTTGTCCGAGAAAGCGGCGCCCCTCGAACCTTGCACGCAGTGATTCGGCCAAAGCACCTGATCACCATAGGCGAGCTTCGTCACGTCGAACGGCTTCATGCCGGGATGGGCCGAAGCGAAGGAAATATGGTTTTTCGTGTGCCAATCCTGCGTCTGGACCACGTTCGTGAATTTCCGTGCGAGCGCATTGATGGGAGCGATCACCTGATCGCCGTTCGTCACCGCGAGTGCGCCTCCTGGAAGAAAATCGTTTTGCACGTCGACGATGATGAACACGTCTTGCGTGGTCGGCTTGATCGACATTGTCTCCCCCTGAGCTTGACCCTTGCCGAGGGCGGTTGCCGCGATAACCCGCGGAGAATGTGAAGTTGGCCGATTTGCCGGTCACTTTCACGAGAGGCAAAAGATCGGCCTCAGCGGTCCTCACTTCCGTAGGATCAATGCCTCGAGTTCGGTTTGCCGCGCCATGTTCGTGTCGACGATGCAGCCGAGATTTTCCTCGAAGAGCTTTGCTTTGGGCCCCGCCAGAATAGGGACGACGTTCTGACATAGATGGTTGCGGTAGCGCAGCCATAGATCGTTCGAATCGCCGATCTGCCGCTTGAGAAGGGCACGCTGCTGGCCGGAAAGATCGGTGCGGGCATCGATCGCGGCTTTCGCCTTCGTGAGCGTATCATCGACCCCCTTGCTGGACTCCGCCTCGGCCTTGCGCAGGCAATCGTCCCAGGCGGTGACGGCGAGCTTCGTCGGATCGCATCTCGCAACCGATGGGCGCGGCGCTTGTGCTTGGGCGGCGACGATCCCGCCAGTCGCGAACGCGAGCACGAACGCGAACGGGACGGCGCGAAGAAAATTCGGGGACATCGGAGGAAGCCTCTGCGCGAAGTTCACGCGGCCTTCCGATGAGCGAGGAATTCGCCCATGCGCTCGATCGCCTTCAGAATGTTCTCGGTCGAGTTCGCGTAGGAAAGCCGCAAATAACCTTCCCCATGCACGCCGAAGTCCGGGCCGCCGATGACCGCGACGCCTGCCTCCTCGAGGAGCGCCGAGGCAAGAGGCTTCGCCTTCCAGCCGCTGCGGGTGATGTTCGGGAAAGCATAGAATGCGCCCTTGGGCTTGATGCAGGACACGCCCGAAAGTCGGTTCAAACCGTCGATGACGACGTGGCGGCGCTTGTCGAATTCCTCGACCATCTTTTTCACGCAGTCTTGCGGCCCTTCGAGCGCGGCGATGCCCGCCCACTGCGTCGCGGCGTTGACGCAGGAATGAGCGTTCACCGCGAGCTTGCGCGCGAGGTCGAAGAGCTTCTGCGGCCACACGGACCAGCCGAGCCGCCAACCCGTCATTGCATAGCTCTTCGAGGCGCCATCGAGATGGATGAGCCGTTCCCGGATAGAGGGATAAGACAAGAGCGAGACATGGGCCTCCCCGTCATAGGTCATCGAGGCGTAGATCTCGTCGGACATCACCGCCACGTCGGGATGGCGCTCGAGCCCTGCGACGAGCGCGTCGATCTCGGCTTTCGGCGTCACGCCCCCTGTCGGATTGGCGGGCGAGTTGAGGATCAGGAGGCGGGCTCTCGGGGTGATGAGCGAAAGCGTCTCTTGCGCCGAGAAGGCAAAGCCGTTGGCTTCCCGGATCGGCACCGGGATCGGGGTCGCTCCCGTGAACTCGATCATCGAACGGTAGATCGGAAACCCTGGATCCGGATAGAGGATCTCGACGCCGAGCTCGCCGAACATCAAGATCGCCATGAACATGGTGACCTTTCCGCCCGGCACGATCATCACCCGATCGGGCGAGACATCGACCGAAAACCGCCGGTGCAGATCGCGCGCCACGGCCTCGCGGAGCGGTAAGATGCCGGTCGCCGGCGTGTAACCGTGGTGACCGTCGCGCAACGCCTTGATCGCCGCCTCGACGATATGAGGGGGTGTCGCAAAATCGGGCTGCCCGATGCCGAGATTGATGATATCGCGCCCCTGGCTCGCGAGCGCGGTGGCGCGGGCGAGAACCGCGAAGGCGTTCTCTTCACCCAGCCGGTCGAAGGCAGCAATGGTGTGCAGCATGGGTGTTCCTCGAATTCGCGCGCCCCGGAAGGTCGGTCCGAGCGCGCAGCCCTGATGCTCCTATGCCAAAAATGCCGCCGCTTGAACAGCAGGTCTGTCGGGCTTTTGCGGGGGGCGGCTCAAAAGCATCCGTCGCATGCCTGAGGTGAATTGATTTGCGCCTCAAAATCGCGCGATATGACGCTAAAGGATCGCGTCACCAGCACGCGACCGGCATGCCAATTTGATGCGAGGGAGCGATCATGGCGGGACGCAAGATGGCCAACGGAAGAGGGCGTGCGATGAGAGGCCGATCGCCGAGGTTGCGCGCCTCCGGGACCACGAAAGCGCCGACGAAGGGAATGCCGCCAGGCCGACGGCTTCGTTCGCAGGAGTGGTTCGACAACTCCGCTCACCCCGACATGACGGCGATCTATCTCGAGCGCTATCTGAATTACGGGCTGACCTTGGAAGAGCTGCGTGGCGGCAAGCCGATCATCGGTATCGCACAGACAGGGTCCGACCTCTCGCCCTGCAACCGCCATCATCTCGAACTCGCCAAGCGCGTGCGCGAGGGCATCCGCGAAGCGGGCGGGGTGGCGATCGAGTTTCCGGTGCACCCGATTCAGGAGACCGGCAAGCGACCGACGGCCGCGCTCGACCGGAACCTCGCCTATCTCGGGCTGGTCGAGGTGCTCTACGGCTATCCGCTCGACGGCGTCGTGCTGACGACCGGTTGCGACAAGACGACGCCAGCCTGCATCATGGCCGCCGCGACGGTGAACATCCCAGCGATCGTGCTTTCGGGCGGGCCGATGCTGAACGGCTGGCACCACGGGACGCGCGCCGGCTCGGGCACTATTTTGTGGCAAGCGCGCCAGGATTTCGCGGCGGGCAAGATCGATTTCAACGAGATGCTCGAGGCCGTCGCCGATTCCGCGCCTTCGGTCGGCCATTGCAACACCATGGGGACAGCCTCGACCATGAACTCGCTCGCCGAGGCGCTCGGCATGTCGTTGCCCGGTTGCGCCGCCATTCCGGCGCCTTACCGCGAGCGGGGTCAGATCGCCTATCGCACCGGCAAACGGATCGTCGACATGGTGCGCGAGGACCTCAAGCCGTCGGACATCCTGACACGCGAGGCGTTCGAGAACGCCATCGTGGTCAATTCGGCGATCGGCGGCTCAACCAACGCGCCGATCCACCTCAACGCCGTCGCCCGGCACATCGGCGTAAAGCTCGATGTCGAGGATTGGGAGAGGGTCGGCCACAAAGTGCCGCTTCTCGTCAACATGCAGCCGGCCGGCTTCTATCTCGGCGAGGAATATCATCGCGCGGGCGGCGTGCCGGCCGTCATCGGCGAACTCATGCGACAGGGGTTGATTCACGAAAAGGCCTTGACGGTGAACGGCAGGACCATCGGGGAGAATTGCCGCGGGCGCGTGTCGAGCGACGAGGACGTAATCCGCCCGTTCAACAAGCCTCTCGTGAAGGATGCGGGCTTCATCGTGCTCAAGGGCAATCTCTTCGACTCGGCGATCATGAAGACGAGCGTGATCTCGAAGGAGTTCCGCGACCGCTATCTGTCCAATCCGAAGGACCGAGAGGCTTTCGAAGGGCGCGCCATCGTCTTTGATGGCCCCGAGGACTACCACGCGCGCATCGACGATCCGAAGCTGAAGATCGACGCGCATTGCCTGCTCTTCATTCGCGGCGTCGGCCCGATCGGCTATCCGGGAGCGGCCGAGGTCGTGAACATGCGTCCCCCCGCTTATCTCATCAAGGACGGCGTGAACGCGCTTCCTTGCATCGGCGACGGGCGGCAATCAGGGACGTCGGGCTCGCCGTCGATCCTCAACGCCTCGCCGGAAGCCGCCGCGGGCGGTGGCCTCGCCCTTTTGCGAACGGGAGACCGGGTCCGCATCGACCTGAAGAAAGGCACGGCGGATATTCTCATCCCGAAGGCGGAGATCGGCAAGCGCCGCGCCGCGCTTCAAGGCCATGGCGGTTATGCCTACCCGGCCCATCAAACGCCGTGGCAGGAGATTCAGCGCGGCATGGTGGATCAAATGGCACAAGGCATGGTGCTGAAGCCCGCCATCAAATATCAGCGCATCGCGGAGACCAAGGGCTTGCCGCGTGACAACCACTAGCTGCGAGTAGCGAGTAGGAGCCGCGAGTAGGGATCAACAGCGAGCGGTGAGTAGTGACCGGTGCGCGCGGCCATTCGCTATTCGCTACTCCCTACTCGCTATAGCCCGACGGGAGCATAGCCATGGCCAATGCCGACAAGATCGCTGAGTTGCGGCGCCTTCATGAAAGCGACTGCTTCGTCATTCCGAACCCCTGGGACATCGGCTCGGCGCGTTGGCTCAAAGGGCTCGGTTTCAAGGCTTTGGCGACGACGAGCTCGGGTGCTGCCTGGAGTCTCGGCTTCCCCGACAACGGCCTCCATGTGGATCAGGCGCTCGCGCATATCCGCATGATCGTCGAGGCGACCGAGCTGCCGGTGAATGCCGATTTCGAGGGCGGCTTCGCCCACGATCCTGAAGGGGTGGCACGCAACGTGACCCGTTGCCTCGAGACGGGCGTTGCGGCCGTATCGATCGAGGACTCCACCGGCGACAAGGCGAAGCCCCTTTATGAGCTCGCCGAGGCGGTCGAGCGCATGCGTGCCGCTCGTGCCGCGATCGATTCACATGGGAAAGGCGCGCTCCTCGTCGGTCGCGCCGAATGCTTCCTCACCGGTCATGATGATCCGTTGAAGGAGGCAATTTCACGCCTTGAGGCCTATGCGGGCGCGGGAGCGGATGTGCTCTATGCGCCCGGCGTGCGCACGCGCGAAGACATCGGGGCGGTCGTGAAGGCGGTCGCGCCGAAACCCGTCAATGTACTGATCGGCTGGCCGAGTGACCTGACCGTCTCCGACCTCGCATCGCTCGGCGTCCGCCGCATCAGCGTCGGTGGCGCGCTCGCGCGCACCGCTTGGTCAGGTTTCACGCGAGCCGCCGAGACGATTGCCAGGGAAGGCTCGTTTTCCGGGTTCGCGACGAGTGCGCCGGCCGTCGATCTCAACGGCTTCTTCAGCAAGGATGCAAAGGAGCGGCAGACGTGACCGCAAAACCGGACGCCAAGACCTCGCCCAGACCCGCTCGCGGGGTTCCCGAGCGTCGCGTGCTGCAAGGCAGCTTCGGACGGCTGGAACCGCTCGATGAGGGAAAGCATGGCGAAAGCCTGTGGCGCGCCATCGATGGCGCCGATCCGATGTGGCACTACCTCCCCTACGGTCCCTGGAAGGACGAGCCCTCCTTTCGCGCCTGGTTGAAGGAGCGCCAGGCGCTCCAAGATCCGCTCTACTACGCGGTCATCGAGAACAAGAGCGGCCGCGCGCTCGGCTGCGTAACACTGATGCGCATCGATCAGCCGAATGGCTGCATCGAGACCGGCCATATTTTCTACGCGCCTTCCTTGCAAAAGACGCCGCTTGCGACCGAGGCAATTTTCCTCGAGGCGAAGTACGTCTTCGATGACCTCGGCTATCGCCGTTTCGAGTGGAAATGCGACAACGCCAATGAGCCGTCGCGTCGCGCCGCGCGCCGCTTCGGCTTCGTCTTCGAGGGCGTGTTTCGCCAGCATCTGATCGTGAAAGGCCGCAATCGCGACACGGCATGGTTCTCCATCATCGACGGGGAATGGCCGGCGCGAAAGCAGGCGTTCGAACGCTTCCTTTCAACTGAGAACTTCGGTGCCGACGGGCGCCAGAAAACGAGCCTTTCGTCGCTCAACGCCGGTTGACGCGACACCGATCGCAAGAGGATCACATGAGGAATTTGTTCAAGCTCGCCCTTGTGGCGTGTGGCGCGGCCGTCATTTCGGCGAGCATCGCCGAGGCGCGCGTGACGCGGATCGAAATCGACAAGACGGAATGGGCGTTCGGCGGAGGGTCGTTCGGCAATACCGGACCCTATCAGCTTCTCACCGGACGCGTGACGGGCGAGATCGATCCGGCCGATCCGGCGAATGCGATCATTCAGGACATCAACCTCGCGCCCCGCAATTCGCGCGGCATGGTCGAATACACGACCCCAATCGAGATCCTGAAACCCGCGGATACGGCGCGCGGCAATCGTATCCTGTTCTTTGAGGTGAACAATCGCGGCAACAAGCTTGCGCTCGGCGCTTTCGATGAGGGGGTCACCGGAGGCGCGGCGGATCGCAACGGCCTCACCTCGCCGGGCGACGGTTGGCTCTTGCGCTCGGGCTACACCATGGTGTGGTTCGGCTGGGAGATGGATGTGCTGCCCGGCATGAACCGGATCGGCATGCCGCCCGTCGTGGCGCACAACCATGACGGGTCCGCCATCACGGGCGTCGTGCGCTCGGAGATGATCACGCCGATCGAAGCCGCAAGCGTGCCGATCGGTCTCAGCCAGCAGATTCAGGCCTTTCCGCCGGGAAGTTACGACAGCTACCCGACCGCGAGCCTCGATAACGGCGAGGCTTACGCCGACGGATTTCGCGCTAGTTTGACGGTGCGGGCGCGCGAGCAGGATCCACGGATACCCATTCCGGACAGCGAGTGGAGCTTCGCCACCTGCGAACAAGGCAAGCCGCCGGTGCCGGATGAAAGGCATGTTTGCCTCAAAACAGGCTTCCAGCCGGGCCACCTCTACGAGCTGATCTATCGCGCCAAGGATCCGATGGTCGGCGGGCTCGGCTTCGCCGCGACGCGCGATGTCGGCGCCTTTTTCCGCAACGCGGCCAAGGACGATATCGGCACCGCAAACCCTGTCTTCAGGCCCGACAATCTCGCGATCGTCGAAGGCACCTCGCAATCGGGACGAATGATCCGAAGCTTCATCGCGCTCGGTTTCAATCGGGACGAGGCCGGCAAACGCGTCTTCGATGGCGCTTATCCGCATATCGGCGGCGGCCTCATGCCGCTCAACATCCGCTTCGGACAGCCGGTACGCGCCTGGGGCGAGCAGACCGACCATGTCTATCCCGCCTACGATTTCCCCTTCAGCTACGCCCACGAGACCGATCCCTTGACGCTACGCACGCAAGGCATTCTCGACCGCTGCACGGCGACGGACACCTGCCCGCGCATCTTCCATGTGGCGACCTCGCTCGAGATGTGGGAAGGGCGCCAATCGCTCGGGTTGACCGACCCGCTCGGCCAGCGCGACGCGCCCGATCCCGCCAATGTGCGCACCTTCATCATGGGGAGCACCCAGCATGGGCCGGCCGCCTTGCCGCTTGTGACACAGGCGCCATTCGGCAACTGCCAGCAGCAGCCGAACCCGAACCCGCAATTGTGGACGATGCGCGCCTTAATGAGCGGGCTCACCGCCTGGGTGCTCGACGATGTGGCCCCGCCCGAAAGCGCCGTGCCGCGCATTGCCGACGGCACGCTCGTTGCGCCGGACCAGGTGCGCTTTCCGCCAATCCCGGCCAATCATTACGGTGGCGTCGAGCGCGTGGCGACCTCGACGGCGCGCATCCACGACACGCTGCATGTGCTCGACTTCGGTCCGCTCTACCGGGCAGGCGATTCGAGCGGCATCATCACGCGCGAGCCGCCGCTCGTCCGCTCGGGCAGCTACGGCGTCCTCGAGATGCAGGTCGATGCGGACGGCAACGACATCGCCGGCATCGAATCGGTGTTCTCGCAAGTGCCGATCGGCACCTATACGGGCTGGAATCTCGGGCGCAAGGATCGCTTCGAGAACGGCATGTGCAATCTGCAAGGAAGTTTCATCCCGTTCGCCGCGACGCGCGCCGAGCGCCTCGCCGTGGGTGATCCGCGCCCCTCGATCGAGGAGCGCTATCCGACGAAGGATGTTTATCTCGCGGCCTTCAAGAAAGCGGCCGATGGCCTCGTCGCCAAGCGCTACCTCTTGCCCGAGGACGCGAAGCTCCTGACCGAGCGCGCCGAGAAGGAGGGGATCAGGACGGGGCCTTGAGGGGGCTCTGGGTCCGGGGAAAATGAGTCAGGACGCCGAAGGCTGCCACGGATTGAACAGAGGAACGTCGAAGGGCGAAAAATCCTTGGTGTTGCGCGTGACGAGGGTGAGATCATGCGCGAGCGCCGTCGCTGCGAAGAAGCCGTCCATCACCGAAAGCGCCTTGCCGGTTCTGTGACTCTCAGCCATTAGATCGCCCCAACGTTCCGCGATCGCTGGGTCAATCGACAAAATGCGATTGCCAAAACGCGCCGGCAGATCGATGCCGATCCAGGCGGCCAATGCATCGCGCCGACGTCCGGCGCTCATCAGGGCAACACCGCGCCGTAGCTCGGCAATCGAGGCCGTGCTCATGAAGACCCGGTCTTCGTCGACCGAATCGAGCCAGGACAGCACCTTCAGCTCGGGGGCAGGTCGTCTCAGCTCGGAAAGCACGTTGGTGTCCAACAGTACGTTCATAAGGTCGTATCACGCGGGAGATCGTGCTGTCGCTCGAGATTGATGTCTGCGTGACGAAGAGGCGAGGCGAGCAAGAACTCGGCGAGCGTCCCTCGGCGCGCGGTCTTCCGCGCCCATTCCTCGGTGGACACGATGACGGCGCGCGGCTTGCCATTGCGGGTGATCATCTGAGGTCCATGCTGTGCCTGGTCCACCACCTCGGAAAGTCGAGACTTGGCATGCGCGATCGTCCAAGTCGATGCTCTGGGAAACGGGGGAGCCTGACGTTTCTTTCTGGAAAGCGTCATCGCGAGTCCTTTTGACTATGTTGACCATGATGTCCATACGCTTTGAAGAGACTGGTTTCAAGAGATTTGGGGATTTGCATCGCAAAAGAGGGGAGCGGCCACGTCATTGAGGCCGAGAAGCATTCGAAGGGAACGCTCTCGCGACAAAAACGAGCTCTGGGACCCGGCAATACCAGGTTTCGGGAAATCGCGATTGCAGTTGCGAGATGGCGCGGAAAGGCGCAAAGACCTGCCAAGATTTTTCAAGATTTCGTGAACCCGCACAAGCCTTCAGGGAGAGAAGATGATGGCAAAGAAACCCGCTTGGGCCGGTGTATTTCCGGCCGTCACCACGCAATTTCGTGCCGATTTCTCGCTCGATATCGAGGCGACACGGAAGGTCGCGGCGGCCCTCGTGGCTGAAGGCGTTTCCGGCCTCATCGCGGTGGGCACCGTGGGGGAGAACAATTCCTTGACGCGCGACGAGAAGCTCAAAGTGATGGAGGCTCTCAAGGACGCGGCGGGAAGCCGGGTTCCGGTGATCGCGGGCGTCGCCGAATATACGACAGCCTTTGCGTGCGAGGTGGCGAAGGAAGCTCAGCGGCTTCGAATCGATGGGCTCATGGTGCTTCCGGCCATGGTCTATTCCGCAAAACCGCGCGAAACCTTGGCACATTTCCGCACCGTCGCGAAGGCGACCGACCTGCCGATCATGATCTACAACAACCCGCCGATCTACAAGCAGGACGTGACGCCGAAGATGCTCGCCTCGCTTGCCGATGTCGACACCATCGTCTCCTACAAGGAGTCGTCAGGCGACACGTTTCGCTTCGTCGATCTGCGCAACATGACCGGCGACCGCTTCATCCCGTTCTGCGGCCTGGACGATGTGGTGGTCGAAAGCGTGGCGCTCGGGGCGCAAGGCTGGGTGTCGGGGTTGTCGAACGTCTTCCCGCGCGAAGGCGAGACGCTCTTTCGCCTTGCGGCCGCGGGCCGGCTCGCGGAGGTGATGCCGATTTACGACTGGTTCATGCCACTCCTGCACCTCGACGCACGCTCCGATCTCGTGCAATGCATCAAGCTCTGTGAGCATATCGCCGGGCGCGGCTCGCCCATGACGCGTCCGCCACGCCTGCCGCTCGAAGGCGAAGAGAAAGCCGAAGTCGAGCGCTTGATGCGCGACGCAATGGCCAAGCGGCCGAAACTGCCGGAAGTCGGTTTGAGCCGCGCCGCCTGAGATTTACGAAGCGCGCCATTCGGCGTGGGTGCCAAGCGCCCACGCCTTCATTTTTGGCAACAAGCAAAATAGTCACCGCATCTCATGCGGCGACCGAGGTTCCTATTCGCCGCATCGAAGCTTAAAATTCGCGGATGCGGAAGGCCCCGCGAAACGAGCACGCCACATCTCGTGCCGTCCGCCCTCAATACACCACGACCGATCGGATCGACTTGCCCTCATGCATCAGGTCGAAGGCGGTGTTGATCTCGTCGAGGTTCAAGGTATGGGTGATGAGATCGTCGATGTTGATCTTGCCCTCCATGTACCAGTCGACGATCTTCGGCACATCGGTGCGCCCTCTCGCGCCGCCGAAGGCAGTGCCTTTCCAGACACGACCGGTGACGAGCTGGAAAGGCCGCGTGGCGATCTCCTGACCCGAAGCGGCGACGCCGATGATGATCGATTCCCCCCAGCCGCGATGGCAGCATTCCAGCGCTTGGCGCATCGTGTGCACATTGCCGATGCATTCGAAGGAGAAGTCGGCACCCCCGCCGGTGAGATCGACGATCGCCTGCACCACCTTGTCGCGTCCGACTTCGTCGGGATTGATGAAATGCGTCATGCCGAACTTCTCGGCCATGGCTCTTTTTCCGGGGTTGAGGTCGACGCCGATGATCTTGTCGGCGCCAACCATGCGGGCGCCCTGGATCACGTTGAGGCCGATGCCGCCGAGGCCGAATACGACGACATTGGCGCCGGGCCACACCTTCGCGGTGTAGATGACGGCGCCGATACCGGTCGTCACGCCGCAGCCGATATAACAGATCTTGTCGAAGGGGGCGTCCTCACGCACCTTGGCGAGCGCGATCTCCGGAAGCACCGTGAAGTTCGCGAAGGTCGAGCATCCCATGTAATGCAGCACCGGCTCGCCGTCGCAGCGAAAGCGGCTCGTTCCGTCGGGCATCACGCCCTTGCCCTGCGTCGCGCGAATGGCGGTGCACAGGTTCGAGCGTCGGGAGAGACAGGTTTTGCATTGGCGGCACTCGGGCGTGTAGAGCGGGATCACATGGTCGCCGGGTTTGAGCGTCATCACGCCCGCACCGACCTCGCGCACGATGCCCGCACCCTCATGACCGAGGATCGCCGGGAACAGCCCTTCCGGATCGGCGCCCGAGAGGGTGTAAGCATCGGTATGGCAGATGCCGGTCGCTTTGATCTCGACGAGGACCTCGCCGGGTTTCGGGCCGTCGAGCTCGACGGTTCCGACGGTCAGAGGTTTGCCGGCCTCAAGGGCGATGGCGGCGCGGGTCTTCATCGATACACCTTTTCAAGCGAGGGAAAGCTCATGAGCGCAGGGAAGGGGGACGCGCCCACCTTCTCATTCTCCTGCCAACCCGTCCGATGCAACCACTCATTTGCGAGGCTCGCGCATTCCTCAAAGCCAGTCATCGCCGCGTGACAGCGCCGTTGCCTGTCTGTAAGCCCAGCGCCATGCGCGCGACCTTTTTTTGCATCGACGGCCACACTTGCGGCAATCCGGTCAGAGTGGTGACGGGCGGCTCGATCCCTCAGCTCGAGGGCTCGACCATGTTCGAGCGCCGCCAAGACTTTCTCGCGAAGCACGACTGGGTGCGCAATGCGCTGATGTTCGAGCCGCGTGGGCATGACATCATGTCCGGCTCCATCCTCTATCCGCCGCTCAGGCCGGATTGCGATGTCTCCATCCTCTTCATCGAGACCTCGGGATGCCTGCCGATGTGCGGGCATGGAACAATCGGGACGGTGACGACCATCATCGAGAACGGGCTCGTCGCGCCGAGGTCCCCGGGTGTTTTGCGGCTCGACACGCCGGCAGGGCTCGTCGAAGCCCGGTATGTGCAAAAGGGCCCTTATGTCGAGAGCGTGCGCATCCGGAACGTGCCATCCTTCCTGCGCGGCCGCGGCTACGAGGTCGAGGTCGACGGTATCGGCAAGCTCGTGGTCGACGTCGCCTATGGCGGGAATTTCTATGCGATCGTCGAAAAGCAGGCGAACTATCCGGGGCTCGACGGCATCGAACCTTCGGAGATCATCCGGCTGAGCCCAAGGCTGCGCGCAGCCTTCAATGAACGCCACAAGATCGTGCATCCGGAGAATCCCGCGATCGACAAGCTCACGCATGTCATGTGGGTCGGGGACCCTGAGACGAGAGGCGCGACGGCCCGCAACGCCGTCTTTTATGGCGACAAGGCCATCGATCGCTCGCCTTGTGGGACCGGTACCTCGGCGCGAATGGCGCAACTTGCAGCGCTGGGCAAGCTCGCCGAAGGCGACGAGTTCGTGCATGAAAGCATCATCAACTCGACCTTCGTGGGGCGCATCGAAGGACGCACGAAGGTGGGCGAGCTCGACGCCATCATCCCCTCGATCGAGGGCTGGGCGCGGGTTACGGGACAAAACACCATCATCGTGGATGATCGAGATCCGTTCTGGCAGGGGTTCTCGGTGGCGGACCGGAAATAGGACCAAAAACGGATCGCGTCGCGTATCGGCCTCATCGCGATGTTGGCGGCAAAGCGTGCGCCGGAGCATTCTCATTACTTTTTGGACGCTCCGCTCCGTCGGCCCGGTCAAAAAGTCGCGTCACATGGCCCATCTTCCTCCCGGGTGACGCGACCTCCTTGCCGTAGAGATGGAGATGCGCGCCCGCCTCCTCGATGAGGCGCCCCCATTCCTGAGCTCGAGGGCCGATGAGATTCTCCATCTCGACGCGTGCAGCGAGCCTTCTCGTCGAGCCGAGCGGCCAGCCGCAAATCGCCCGCACATGCTGCGCGAATTGCGAGGTCTCGGCGCCCTCGATCGTCCAATGCCCGGTGTTGTGCACGCGTGGCGCGATCTCGTTCACGAGAAGCGTCTCTTGTCCCCGAGTCTCGCACACGAACATCTCGACAGCGAAGACGCCGACGACCTCGAGAGCCTCCGCCGTCATCCGGGCAATCTCGACGGCGTCGCGGGCGGTGCGTGGGCTGACCTCGGCCGGGACGGTGGTGCGCGCCAGGATGTGGTCCCGATGCACGTTCTCGCATAGATCGAAAGCCGTGAAGGCGCCATCAGTCGCGCGTGCCGCCACGACCGAGACCTCCCGTTCGAAGGGCACGAAGCCTTCGAGTATGGCCGGCGCTTCGCCGATCGCCTGCCAGGCGGCGGATAGCGTCACACCCTTTTCGATCCGCACCTGTCCCTTGCCGTCGTAACCGAAGCGGCGCGTCTTCAAGATGGATCGCGGACCGATCTTCTCGACGGCGCGTTCGAGGTCGATCAAATTGTCGACCCGCGTAAAAGGTGCGGTCCCAATGCCGCGTTCCGCGAAAAAGGACTTTTCGATCCAGCGATCCTGAGCTACGGCGAGGAGCCGCCCGCCGGGACGCACCGGCTTCAACTCGGCAAGATATGCGACCGCGTCAGCGGGCACATTCTCGAACTCGTAGGTGATAACGTCGACGCGTGCTGCGAAGGCCGAGAGCCTCGCCTCATCGCCATAGGCTCCGGCCATGTGCTGGTTCGTCACCTGCGCGGCGGGTCCTGAGATTTCCGGTTCGTAGATTACGGTTTTGAGCCCGAAATCGGCCGCCGCCAATGCAATCATGCGGCCGAGCTGACCACCCCCCAGAATGCCGATTGTCGCACCGGGCGCGAGCGCGCCAGCGATCCGGGCGCGCCTCATGCCTTGAGGCTCGGGCGCTCGGCAACCGAGCGCGTGCGCGACAGGCGGAACGCCTCGAGCCGGCGCGCAAGCCGCGCATCGGCGAGCGCCAAGATGGCGGAGGCGAGGAGCGCGGCGTTGACGGCGCCTGGCTTGCCGATGGCGAGCGTCCCGACCGGCACGCCGCCAGGCATTTGCACGATGGAATAGAGGCTATCGAGCCCGGAAAGCGCCTTCGATTCGACCGGCACGCCGAGCACGGGAAGTGGGGTGAGCGCTGCGGTCATGCCGGGAAGATGTGCCGCACCGCCGGCCCCCGCGATGATGACCTTGAAGCCTTCGCGCTTCGCTGATCGGGCGAAATCGTAAAGGCGCTCCGGCGTGCGATGCGCCGAGACGATGCGAGTCTCGTAAGCAACTTGGAGCTCGTCCAGGGTCTCGGCGGCATGGCGCATCGTTTCCCAGTCGGACTGGCTGCCCATGATGATCGCAACAGGTGGGGTGGGCTTAGGCATCGGTCCTAACCTTGTTTCGGCCTCTGCATCATCGCGGAGCCAAAGCATTCGCTCGAGCGCTCGGCGGCTCCTATGGCCCGGCTCACTTCACTGCGAGACGTGGACTTTCACTGCAAGACTTTGGACTTTCACTGCAAGACTTGGACGGCCTCGGCGCGAGGAGCCAAGTGCCG
>JAFBAK010000379.1 GCA_019247795.1 Hyphomicrobiales bacterium
GCGGTGTTGCAGGATTGGTCGCTGCCCGAAATCGCCCTCAATCTCGTGACGCCCCCGAGCGGATTGCGGCCACTTCGGGTGTCGGTTCTGATCGAGCATCTCACGAAAACGTTGTCCGCAGCGCCATGGGCGGTTGCGGTCGAAAAAGCGAGATCCGCCTAGCGCTAACCTGACCTTTGTCAGTTCTCCGTAAAACAATGGGAAGGATCGGAGCAGTAGGACGTTGAATTTTACGTTCTCGCCGCAATTGCCGGATTTGTCTTCGGCACCGAGTCAGCAAGGGCGGCCGACGGTGTTCGTTTCACCGCAACTAGCGTGGCACGAAACTGGCGACAAAGCGCTCAAGCACGGCGCTATGTCCGTACCGGAGGGTCGCCCGTCAGTGAGTTGGACGGCGCGCGAGAAGAAATATTATCGCATCGCGATGGGCCTCCCCTGACACGCTGATCTCGAGAAGCGAACTCACCGCGGCGATCGCTTCCGCCGCGGCGGCCTTGCGGACCGAACGACGATTTGCCGCGCTGGCGAAAGGAAGGGGTAGGACTTTTTGTGAACGGCGGCAGGCTTGAAGTGCTGCAGACACATCGTTCGGACGCGAGCGCCGAGTTGGGGCGCTGGGTGTTCCGCCTTGTTTCCGCGGTGCTGGTCTTCGTCGGAGGGCTGCAGATTCTCAATGCGGCCGGCATGGCCGATTTCGGCCTGACCGATTGGCGTCCGTTTTGCGCTTCCTCTTATGGAGCGTCGCGCTTGGCGCCAACCAGGCGCTGACCCGTGGCGTGGCTGGGCAGCAGGCCGTTTTTGTCTTGCCGGCCCTGCTCTTCACGCTCGCCATGGTGATTTTTCCGACCCTGTTTGAACTCTACATTGCCTTCACCGATTGGAACCCTCAACGGGGCGTCCCGTCACCACTTCAATGGCCTCGACAACCTCATCACGCTTTGGAACGATGCCTATTTCTGCAACGCGCTCGGCAACATGATCTTCTACGTGTTGAGCGTGCTCGTGCAATATGCCATCGCCTTCGGGCTCGCCTTGCTCCTCAACGCTGAGATCCGGGGCCGGAAATTCTTTCGCGTGGCGTTTCTGCTCCCCTTCATGTTGAGCCCCGTCGCGGTGAGCTGGATGATCGGCAAGTCGATCATGGAGAACCGCTTCGGTCCGGCCGCCACTCTGGCACGCCATCTCGGCTGGGAGGATCCGGCTTTCTTCACCTCGCCCTGGGTAGCCCGCACGAGCATCGCGCTGATGGACGGCTGGGTTTGGATCCCGTTCATGATCATCATGCTGCTGGCGGCGTTGCAGGCCCTTCCGAACGACGTCAAGGAGGCGGCGAAGGTCGACGGGGCCACCGGCTGGCAGACGTTCAAGGCGATCACCTTTCCGCTGATGCTGCCAGCCAGCGTCACGGCGATCGTGATCCGGATCATCTTTGAGCTGAAGCTCGCCGACATCATCATCAACGTCACGGCCGGCGGACCCGGCGGGGCGACGGACACGGTCTCGAGCTACATTTATCGGGTCTATCGCGATCGCTCGGACATCGGCTACGGCACCATGATCGCCGAAGTCTATTTGATCCTGATCATCATCTTCATCACGCTGCTGCTCAAAGTCACCAGCCGCTACATGCGCAAAATGGTGTGATCGGGGATTGCACGAAAGGAGCATGGTCAATTGTCCGCTGAAATCGCCATCCGGACGCCGGCCAAGGACCGCCCTCGGGAACGTGCACATTCGGGCGAGCTGGCACGCGCCGGCGGGCGCGTCTTCATTTACGCTGCGCTCATCGTATGGACGTTCATCGCGCTGTTTCCGCTCTATTGGACGTTCACCACGGCGTTCAAGCTCGGCCGCGATGTTACCCAGGGCCATTTGATTCCCTGGATCGATTTCACGCCGAGCTGGAAAGGATGGCAGTCGCTGGGCCTTTCGCCGGATTCGATTTTCCAAAGCTGGCAATCGCGCGACGAATTCATCAAGCGCTTCGTCAACAGCATCATCGTTTCGCTCGGCGCCTCCACCCTCGCGCTGGCGCTCGGCTCGACGGTCGCCTATGGCCTTAGCCGCTTCACCTACCGCTTCGGCCGCTGGGGCAACAAGGACCTCTCGTTCTTCTTCCTGTCACAACTGATCCTGCCGCCGGTGGTCTTGGCCATGCCGTTCCTTGTGCTCTACAAGGCGCTGGCGCTGCTCGATACGAGAATCGGTCTCATTCTCGTCTATACGCTGATGGTGCTGCCGATCGTCATCTGGGTGATGCGCGACCAGTTCGACACGATCCCCACGGAAATCGAACAGGCCGCGCTGGTTGACGGCTGCTCGATTTGGGGAGCGTTCTTGCGGGTGATCCTGCCGATTGCACTGCCCGGCATGGTCGCCGCCTTCATTCTCTCGATCGTGCTCTGCTGGAACGAGTATTTCTTCTCCTCGCTGCTGACCGGGTTCGATGCGCAGACGCTGCCCGTGATGGTGGCCAGTCAAACCGGCTCGCAGGGCATCAATTGGTGGTCGATGGCCGCGCTCTCGACGGCCGCAATTCTGCCGCTCGTGCTGATCGGCATATTCCTCGAGCGCTACATCGTCATGGGTTTGACCGCCGGATCGGGAAAGTAGCCCGCCCTCAATGGGTCCGCGATCTTGTGCGACAGGCAGCCGCAGCGACCTGCTGCGGATAGAAGGCTGGCCCGGTCATCGCGCCGCGAACGGCGCGCTCAGTCGAGCACGGCGTGTTCGGCGCTCGGGGCGGTCGCGACCCGCGGTTTTCGCATGAAGAGCAGCAGCAGCGCCGTCGGAAGGCTGACCCACAGCATCAGCTTGAAATCATCGATATAGGCGATGTTCAGCGATTGCCGTGTCACCTCATTGTTGAGCGCCTCCAGGCCGGCGGAGGTGGCGCTGTTCCACATCGCGTAAGCGCCGCCCGTCTGCAGCATGCGGTTGAAGGGCGTAATATTTTGCGCAAGCTCCGCATGCATCGTCTGCGTGTTCTGCGCCAGAAGGAAAGAGGTGACCGAGATTCCGATCGCGCTCCCCACATTGCGGATCAGCGCGAAAAGGGCCGTCCCGTCCGTGCGAAGCTCCGCGGGCAGCGACGCGAAGGCGACCACCTGCAGCGGGATGAAGACGAAACCCAGCCCGAAGCCTTGAACCAGGGTGGTGAGCGTCAAGGGCCAGGCGCCAATGTCAGGGGTCCAGCTCGTCATTTGCCAAAGACTGCCGGCAAGGAGCACGACGCCGACGAGCATCAACAGGCGAGGATTCACTCGATTGGTGAGCCTTCCGGCGATCATCATCGCGATCATGGTGCCGACGCCGCGCGGCGCCATGAGCAAGCCCGCCGTGCTCACCGGATAACCGGCGAGGTTTTGCAGGTAGGGCGCAAGCAGTGCCGAGCTCGAGAGTAGCACCATGCTCACCGCGAACATCACCAGGAAGCCCGAGGTGAAATTGATGTCGGCGAAGATGCGCGGCGTGATGAACGGCTTCTCGGCGAGCCACACATGCACCACGAAGAGATAGAGCCCCAGACCCGCCAGCACCGTCTCGACGACGATCTCGGTCGAGCCGAACCAATCCTTCTGCTCGCCGCGGTCGAGCATCAGCTGCAAGGCGCCGATGCCGAGGCTGAGCACGAGGAAGCCGATCCAATCGAAGGGGAGCTTGGTGTTGCGCCGCGTGTCCGAAAGGAAGAGGACGAGGCCGAAGATGGCGAGGATGCCGATCGGCACGTTGATGTAGAAGACGTAGCGCCAATCGTAGACGTCGGTGAGGTAGCCGCCGAGCGTCGGCCCGAGGATCGGCCCCACCATCACGCCCATGCCCCACATCGCCATGGCGGAACCGCGCTGCTCGGGCGGATAGAGGTCGAGCATCGTGGCCTGGGAAAGCGGCACCAGCGCTGCGCCGAACATTCCCTGCAGCAGGCGGAAAAGTACCATTTGCGTGAGCGATTCGGCGAGACCGCACAGCATCGAAGCGAAGGTGAAGCCGGCAAGGCAGGTGATGAAGAAGCCCTTGCGCCCGAAGCGCGCCGAGAGCCAGCCGACCGGCGAGGTCATGATGGCGGCGGCCACGATATAGGACGTCAGCACCCAGGTGATCTGGTCCGAGGTCGCCGACAGGCTTCCTTGCATATAGGGAAGCGCCACATTGGCGATCGTCTGATCGAGCGCTTGCATCAAGGTGGCGGCCATCACGCATACGGTGATGAGTCCGCGATGCTTCGGGACCTCGTCCTCAGTGTTTGACGGCGACATCGGCCTTCTCCGCCGGCGCTCCGCCCCAGAGCTCGGAAAGGCTGCGCTGGTGGCCGGTGTCGATATCGACGACCACGCTCATGCCGGAGCGCAAAGGCGGGTAGCCTTCCTTCTGCTGGACGGAGATGCGAACCGGGATGCGCTGCACCACTTTCACCCAGTTGCCGCTCGCATTCTGCGGCGGCAAGATCGAGAATTCCGCTCCGCTTGCCGGGCTGATGCTCTCGACCTTTCCGGCCCAGACGCGCCCGGGATAGGAATCGACCGAGATGTCGACCGGGTCACCCGGCTTCACATAGGTGAGGTCCGTCTCCTTCAAATTGGCGTCGACCCAGACATGGTCGGAGGACACGAGACCGATGGCCCCGGTATTGGTGAGCGCGGCGGTCTGGGAAACGAGATACGTGCCGAGCTGCAACGCATCGACCTGGGTTGCGATCCCGGGGAAGGGCGCACGCACCACCGTGTGGTCGAGCTGCCGCTGCGCTTCATCGACTTGCGCCTTCGCCTGCCGCCATTGCGGCATCGTGTCGACCGGCGCGTCGACATTGCCGTTGAGGCGCGCCAACGTCACTTGCGCCTGCTGTTTCAAGGATTGCAGCGTCTTTTGCGCGGCGAGCAGCGTGAAATGCGTCTGATCATAGGTGGCCCTCGTGCCGAAATCGGTCTTGAGGAGGGACGCGGCGCGATCGAAATTCGTCTGCGCCAGATCCACCTGCGCGTTCTGCGCGTCGATGTCCTGAAGGATGCGACGGTAATCCTCTTTCGTTGCGTTGATCGACAATTCGACCTGGCCGAGCTGCGCCTTCGCCTGATCGACTGCGATCTGGAATTGCCTGGGGTCGATCTTGAAGAGGACCTGGTTTGCCGCGATCTTCTCACCCTCGTGCACATCGATCTCGGAAACGAGGCCCGAGACGTCGGTCGACACCATCAGCTTCGCGGCATGCACATAGGCGTCATCGGCCGAGACATAGCGGCCACCGCGCATCCAGAAGATGCCGGCGCCGATGAGCACCGCCGCAATACCGCCCAGCATGAGGATGGTGCGAAGCCGACGTCTTGCACCCGCGCGCCTCGATGTTTTCGGACCCGCGTCGAGCGGTGTGACGGGAGCCGGCGCTTCGCGGCGCGCCTTGAGCGGTGTTTCGGTCCGTGCCGTGGCAGGCCGCTCCCGCGCCTCGCCTCTCACCGGCGCCTGCGCTGCCGAAACCCCTGCGCCGGTCGCCATCTCGGCATCGGCCGGGAACTTCCGCGTCGAATTTTTCTCCACCCCGTCGAGCTCGGCATCCGCTTCTTGCGGCACTCCGCTCGACGGCTTGATCTCGACAATCTCGCCGCCGGGGCGAACGATTCTCACATTTCCTCGACTCATCGGACGCCCTTACACGGCCTGCGCGAATACTGGGGGCTGCACAAGGTTCGACTTCATGCGCAGCAGCGTATCGACCTGGGATTTCAGTGCGGCATCGGAAATGCCGGCGGTGACCTCATGGCGCAACTCCTCGCGCCAAGCGTGAATTTCATCGAGCACGGGTCCGGCCTTGCTAGTGAGATGAAGCCGCTTGATGCGCCGGTCCTTCGGATCGGGACGGCGCTCCACGAAGCCGCGCCCCTCCAGGCGATCGACGAGGCGGCAGACCGTGATCGGTTCGACTTCCACGAGGCCGGCGAGGTCGCTCTGCGAAATGCCCGACTGTCGCTCGAGCCAGCTCAAGATCACCCATTGCGCGCGAGTCATGCCATGGCGCCTGGCGCGCTGGTCCGCCCGCGTGCGCATCAAGCGCGCCACGTCGTAGAGGAGGTAGAGCACATCGGTTTCGAGTGATTTGGTCATGAGCATGCTTCTCGTATGGAGCCTTTATATAACGCTCCTTATGATTTCCGCAAGCCAAATGCCCAAATTTTATTCGAATTCCCATCGCCCGCGGATCGCCGGAGTTCTGTCGAGTATTGCTCAGGCCGTTCCGCTTGCGGTGTTTTTCGGCATCGGCCCGTTCTCGCGCTTGTGCACCGCGCCTTGAGACACGAAGGTGATCAGGGCTGAAAGGAGCGAGCAGATCGCGAGGAAATAAAGGCCCATCTCGAAACTGCCAGTCTCGTCCTTGATCCAGCCCACGACGAAAGGACCGAAATAGCCGCCGAGATTGCCGATCGCGTTGATGAATGCGATGGCCCCCGCAGCGGCGGTGCCGCTGAGGAAAAGGGAGGGCAGGGGCCAAAACGCCGTTCGCGAACCATAGATGCCGACGATCGCAAGCGACATCGCCGCGAGCGCCCAGTAGGAGCTTCCGAAAGCGGCAGCCCCCGCCAATCCGAGAAAGCCGACGACGGATGCGCTGATCAAATGCCAGCGGCGCTCTCCGCTTCTGTCGGACGACCATCCCCAGATGACGAGCCCGGCCATGCCGATTGCAAACGGAATTGCCGAAACGATGCCGCTCATCATGTTGGAAAGCCCGAGGCTCTTGACGATCTGCGGCATGAAGAAGGTTGTGCCGTAGCTTGCGGTCGAGCTCGTGAGATAGATCATGGAAAGGGCGTAGACGCGCGGGTCGGCGAGCGCTTTCCACAAGCTCAATCGCTTCCCGGTTTCGATCTGGCGCCGCTCCGCCTCGAGCTCGTCCTCCAGCCAGCGCCGCTCGTCGGCATGAAGCCAAGACGCGAGCGACGGTCGGTCGATCATGGAGCGCAGCACCACCACACCGAGGATAATGGCGGGCAGCGCTTCGAGGATGAAGACCCATTGCCAGCCGCGCCACCCGAGCACACCGTCCATCTGAAGAATCACGCCCGAGAGTGCATTTCCCAGCGCATTGGCGATCGGTTGCGCGAAGAACAAGGCGGCGATGGCTCGGCCGCGATAGTGATCGGGAAACCAATAGGTGAAATAGAAGATCATCCCGGGAAAAAACCCGGCCTCAGCGGCTCCCAGAAGGAAACGCACGAGGATGAAGCTATTGGGACCGGTGACGAACGCCGAGCCCGCCGAGATGATTCCCCAGGTGATCATGATGCGTGAGATCCAGCGCCGTGCACCCACACGCGCGAGGATCACATTGCTTGGGACCTCGAAGATGAAGTAGCCGAGAAAGAAGATGCCCGCCCCGAAGCCGAAGAGCGTGGCCGTAAGCCCGAGATCCTTGTTCATCGTCAACGCCGCCACCGCGACATTGGTGCGATCGATGAAAGCCACGCAATAGGCGATGGTGGCGAGAGGCAGGATGCGCCAGGCGATCTTGTTGATGACAAGGGCTTCGAAAGTGCTCGATCCCGCGGACGTCCGAGATACGGGCAAGCTCCCCTCTGTCGACGAGTTCATGGCGTCTCCTCGCTTGCGTCTCTGTCGCGCCGAGGGAATGGACGGACGAGCCCTCGAAAAGGTGGGTGGTGTGCTTTTTCCTGATTCTTGCCGAACATGACAGAGAATGTTGCGTTGGAAAATGCCGAGTTGGAGAATGCCGAATTGGAGAATGCCGAATTGGAGAATGCCGCGTTAGAGCATGCTCTTGTATCGCCGTCGCGCTTTACACGCCGCGCTCTTGCCTCGCCGCGCATCTTCGCCGGCTCGAAGAAGTGCTTCAACTCTCATTCGGCAGCAACGCCATTTCGACCTCACGAGCGCGATTGAGACCGCGCATGATCTCCGCAAGCTCGGGACGCAGAAGGAGCCGCCTCCCATAGTGCCGGCGCAGTGCCGCGGTCAGCCTGCCGCCGCGTCCGAGAAGCTCGTCGGCAAAGCCGATCATGCGTGAATTCGGCCAGGCCTGCGGTCGGATGGCGACTAGGCGCTCGAAAATACGTTCCTCCGTCTGCTCCGGTGCCGACTGCATCAAAAGCGTGGTCATCGCGGCCGTGGAGCGCGAAATGCCCGCGTGACAATGGATGAGAAGATGCGCTTCGCCTTGTTTCGCAAGGTCGCGCTGGAAGGTATCCCCAAAGGCGAGAATGGCCTCGACATGATGGGCTTGTGGAAGCTCGACCTCGGGACCCGGCTCGATCGCGTCGGTGAAATGCATTTCGGTGCGATGATGAGGATCATAGCTGAAGAATGCTGCCGGCTCAGGCCAATTCGGGTCGAGGATCGAAAGCACGTGGGTGACCGCTCGGGCGCTGTGGTCGCCGAGCTCGTCGAGGCCGCAAATTGTGAGATCTGGATGAAGCTTCGTGGTCATGATCACCACATATCACAGTCCGGCCAACGCGCCAGACGACCCACGGAGCACGTTCAGGTCGAGGCCCGCAATGGAGTGCTGGGCCCCGCCATTCCCGCGTGAATGGGCCGGATCGCCCGGCTCACCGCCTCGGCGAAATCTTGCGTCGACGCCGTGCCTCCGAGATCGGCGGTGCGAAGCGTTGGTTCAGCCAACACATGGTCGACGGCTTTTTCGATCAGCACGGCGGCCCGCTCGAGCTCCGCATCGCGGTCCTTTCGCCCTCTCCAGGCGAGCAGCATGGCGGCGCTCAGGATGAGCGATGTCGGATTGGCTCGGTTCTGTCCGGCGATGTCGGGAGCCGAGCCGTGTTGCGCCTGAGCTACGCAGATCTCCTCGCCGAGATTGATCGAGCCACCGAGCCCAAGACTTCCCGAGAGCTCGGAGGCTTCGTCGGAAAGAATGTCACCGAACATGTTGGTCGTGACGATCACATCAAAACGCTCGGGACTTCGGATCAGAAGCGCGGCTGTCGCATCCACGATCAGCTCGTCAAGCTCGACATCGGGATATTCGCCCGCAACCTTGCGCACCTCTCGCAGGAACAGGCCGTCCGTGAGCTTCAGGACATTGGCTTTGTGCACGGCCGTCACTTTCCGGCGCCGTCGTCTCGCGAGCTCAAAAGCAGTGTTGGCGATTCGCCGTGAACCCTTGGCGCTCACCTTGCGCAGCGAGAGTGCCAGGTCGGGATCGGGCGCGAACTCGCCGGAGCCTTCGAACATGTTGCGATCGGCATAGAAGCCTTCCGTGTTCTCGCGCACGATCACGAGATCCATGGGTTTACGCAACAGCGTCAGGCCGGCGCGCGAGCGGCACGGCCGGATATTGGCATAGAGCTCGAAACGCCTTCTAAGCTCGCCCGATGGGTTGAGGCCTCCTTGTGCGCGCGGCGGATAATCGTGATGGGAGACGGGGCCTAGAAGAACGCCATCAATCTTCGGAATGCGCTCCAGCACCGGTTTCGGCAGGGTGGTTCCTTCCTTCCGCAAGCTCGCAAGCCCGATCTCGCGGTTCTCGAATTCGAGCCGGCAGGAGAGTGCGGCGTCGGCCGCTTTCAGGACCTGCAAGGTCGCGCCCGTGATCTCCGGGCCAATCCCGTCACCCGGAAGAACGAGGATTTTCATCGGCTGCGGATCTTCCGGCGTGTCGTGATCCTTGGAGGACTCAAGCGAGCTTGATCTCGTGCTCGACCGTGTGACGCAGCGAAGGGACGTCCGCCGACGTGAGCTCCATCTTCAAACGCAAGGACGAGCCCTTGGCGGTGCCTTCCCGCAGCACGCGTTCGATCTCCCGCTGCGAGGTGACGCCGACCTCTTTCAAGAATTTCCGGATCTCCATGTTGAGCTTGTCTTCATCCATCGGGCTTCTCCCGTTTCGAGCCGCTTGCCGTTCTCGCGAGCGCCGGTCCCGCAATTGTTAAAGCAGCGTAGCCCGAGAGCAAGCCGCCGTGAAATCAGGCCGTCGTGCTCTTCGAGAACGAAGGCATAAAGAGGAATGCGGACACGATCCGAATGATCGGCAGTCGGACGGCGCCGAAGCGAAAGGGCTTCAGGACTTGAGTGGCGCCGCGATGGTCACCGACGTTCGGGCCCCTTCATCGGAAACGACGGCGCGCAGGCGTTGGACAGGGCAGGGAATGCTTGATAATCCTCGAGCTTCGAACGGACCCCACAAATTTTACGAAATAGTCCAAGAAGGATAATCGGGTTGATTGATACTGTTCGCAGCCTGAATGATTCAGGTATATGGGGGCTCTTGACCCTCACCGGCCTTTTCGCCTTGGGCGCAATCATCTTCGTGCCACGCACATTGATGTGCATTGCTGCTGGACTCGCTTACGGCATTGTGGCCGTACCGTTCTCCCTGATCGGCAGCACGTTTGGAGCGGTCCTCGGGTTCATACTCGCGCGATATGTTTTCAGAGCACCACTCGAGCGCGCCGCGCGCAAGCGGCCGAGATGGCAGGCTCTCATGCGTGCCGTAGATGCCGAGGGTTGGCGGCTCGTCGGCCTGCTTCGGCTTGGGGCG
>JAFBAK010000381.1 GCA_019247795.1 Hyphomicrobiales bacterium
CCCCGGCATCGTCGTGGGGGCCATCCTCGCCTTCATCTTCTCGTGGAACAATTTCATTTTTTCCGTGGTGCTGGGCGGCAAGACGACACGCACCTTGCCTTCGGCGATCTACAACGTGCTCACCTTCGAGCAAATCTCCTGGGGCCCACTCGCGGCCGCGGCGCTCCTCGTCACGCTCCCCGTGCTTCTTCTAACCGTGGTGGCGCAGCGCCAGATCGTCGCCGGGCTCTCGGCCGGCGGGCTCAAGGATGGGTGAAAACATGCGTGTCACCCCCGGGCGAGGGGGTGACGCGAGCCGAGGGAAGCGGGGCTTCCTGGCACCGCCCCTTTGTGTCACCCGAGGCGAGGCTCGCAATGCGAGCCTAGGGAAGGGGGTCCAAGAACGTGAAGGAAGATGGGTTCCCTTCCCCTCGCGTTCCTTCGGAACACTCGGCCGGGAATGACACGCGTCTTGCCCTCGCGCCATCCTGTGTCACCCGAGGCGAGGCTCGCAATGCGAGCCTCGGGAAGGGGGTCCAAGAACGGTGAAGGAAGATGGGTTCCCTTCCCCTCGCGTTCCTTCGGAACGCTGGGCCGGCGATGACGGCGCTTGCCACGCCCGCTCGAACAAGAGACGATGCGCAAAAGCGAAAACTCCAGGGAGCTTGCGATGCCGACGCCTGAGCCGATCCTCTTCCGCAATCTCAGCCTTCTGGACCCGCGCTGGAACGAGCCGAGAGGCGGCTACGAGGTCCTGGTCGAGGGCGGGCTCATCAAGGAGGTCTCCGACAAGGCGATCAAGGCCAATTCCGCGCGCAAGATCGATTGCGGCAAGCGCGTCTTGATGCCCGGCCTCATCGATTGCCACGTCCATGTCTATCTGAGCGAGGTCAATCTCCGGCTGCTCGAGAGCATCCCGGTCTCCCTTCTCGCGGCGCGCTCCGCCCCGCTCATGTTGGGCATGCTCAACCGCGGCTTCACCTCGGTGCGGGACACGGGTGGCGCCGACTGGGGCATCAAGGAAGCGGTGGAGAAAGGCCATCTGCCGGGTCCGCGCCTTTTCATCGTCGGGCGGGCCATCGGGCCGACCGGGGGCCATTCGGACGGGCGCCGGCGCACCGATTATTTCAAGGCATGCCGCTGCTGCGACGGTCTCGCCTTCACGATGGCCATCGCTGACGGGGTCGACAATGTGCGCGCCGCCGTGCGTGAGGAATTGCGCCAGGGCGCGGACGCCATCAAGCTCATGGTTTCGGGCGGGGTGGCCTCGCCTTACGATCCGCTCGATTCGAAGCAATTGTCGCTCGGCGAAATCGCTGCCGCCGTCGAGGAAGCGCACGCCTTCAACCGTTACGTGCTCGCCCATGCGTATACGCCCGAAGCCATCACACGCGCCGTCAGCCAGGGCGTGCGCACGATCGAGCACGGCAACCTAATCGACCAGCCGGCCGCGCGGCTGCTTGCCAAGAGCAAGGGCTACCTCATCGCCAATCTCGTCGCGTATGTGGTGATGAAGGAACGCGCCGCGCAATTCGGCATGGGCGCCGACATGCTCGAAAAGAACGACAGGGTGCTCGAGGCCGGCTTGCGCTCGCTCGAGATTTGCAAGAAGGCGGGCGTCAAGGTCGGTTACGGCAGCGACCTTCTCGGCCAGCTCCAGAACGAGCAGAGCCGCGAATTCCTCTTGCGCTCGGAAGTGATGACGCCGATCGAGATCGTGCGCTCGGCGACCACGATCGCGGCCGAGATCATCCGCATGGAAGGCAAGCTTGGAATAGTCCAGGCCGGCGCTTACGCCGATCTCATTCTCGTCGATGGCGACCCGTTGAAGAACCTCAACCTCTTCCAGAAGCAGGGCGAGCATCTCTCGATCATCATGAAAGAGGGGCGGTTCCACAAAAATCGCCTCACCTGAAGGTCGGGCGCGCCGGAAGGGCCACCGATGTTGCAGCGTTCCTGGCGAAGGCTCGCGCTCGATGCCGCGGCGCTCGCCTCTCTCGCCTTCATCCTCGTGCCGCTCGTCTTCGTGAGCTGGCTCGCCTTCTTCAAGCAGGAGATTCCATCCTTCCCGCCGGAGGGATACACGCTGCATTGGTTCTCATCGATGCTGACGCAAAAGGCCATCATCGATGGCTTCGTGATGAGCGCCGAAGTGGGCGTCGTGGCGACGCTCGTCGGCCTTGCGCTCGGCGTGCCCGCGGCGCTCGGCCTCGTGCGCTACATGTCCTGGTGGGGCGGTGCGGCGAGCACGCTGCTCCTCATGCCGCTCGTCGTGCCGGCGATCGTGCTCGGGACGGCGATCTACGTGGCCGAGGTCGAAGCGGAAATCCTCGTCTATGGTTTCGGCATCGAGACGCCGGTGATCGGCACGATCGGCGGCCTCATCGCGGCGCACGCGCTCATCGTCCTCCCCTGGGTGGTGCGCCTCGTAACCGCGAGCCTCGTCGGCTTCGATCGCTCGATCGAGGAGGCGGCGCAAAATCTCGGCGCCACGCCTATGGTGACGCTGCGCCGCATCACGCTGCCGGTGATCCGCCCGGGCGTCGTCGCGGCCGCGCTCTTCGCCTTCGTCATCTCCTTCAGCAATCTGGAGCTCAGCCTTTTCCTCGTGGGCGCCGGACGCACGACCTTGCCGATCGCCATCCTGCAATATCTCGAATGGAAGATCGATCCGACGATCGCGGCCGCCTCGGTCGTGCAGATCGCCATCATCGCGGCCGCGATGCTCATCACCGACCGCTTCGTCAAGCTCACGCAGGTCGTGTGATGGCCAAAGTCGAGATCGAAAGCCTTTCCAAGCGTTATGGCGAGAATTTCGTCGTCAAGGATCTGTCGATCGACATCCCGCAAGGCGAGTTTCTCGTCCTCCTCGGCCCGTCGGGCTGCGGCAAGACCACGACCTTGCGCATGATCGCGGGCTTCGTCGAGCCTTCCGCCGGCCGCATCCTGCTCGCCGGACGGGATGTGACGACGCTGCCGCCCTGGAAACGAAACACGGGCCTCGTCTTCCAGAGCTACGCGCTTTTCCCGCATCTCAGCGTCGAGGAGAACGTCGCCTTTGGGCTCGAGATGCGTAAAGTGTCGCCCGCCGAGAGGCGCGCCGCCGTCTCCGAGGCGCTTCGCCTCGTGCGGCTCGAGGGTTTCGGCGCGCGCTTGCCGCGCCAGCTCTCGGGGGGTCAGCAGCAGCGCGTCGCGCTTGCCCGCGCGCTCGCCTTTCGCCCGGATGTGCTCTTGCTCGACGAGCCCTTGTCGAACCTCGACG
Organism: Hyphomicrobiales bacterium; assembly: GCA_019247795.1. Lineage (GTDB taxonomy): Bacteria > Pseudomonadota > Alphaproteobacteria > Rhizobiales > Beijerinckiaceae > GAS188. The sequence goes on from JAFBAK010000381.1 coordinate 3,242, forward strand.
CCAAGCTGCGCGAGGAGGTGCGGGTCGAGATCCGTGAGCTGCAGCAAAAGCTCGGCCTCACCACGGTGATGGTGACGCATGACCAGGACGAAGCGCTCAGCATGGCGGATCGTCTCGTGGTCATGGCGCAAGGCGAGGCGCGACAGATCGGCACGCAGCACGACCTTTACGAACGCCCGGCCGACCGGTTCGTCGCCGGCTTCGTCGGGCGCAGCAATTTTCTCGATGGCGGCGCGGCACCTGACGGGCTCTTCCTCAGCACCGGCGGCCTTCGCATCGCCTGCGCCTCGCGAGCACGAGGCAAGGGAACATTGGCGCTGCGCCCCGAAGCCGTCTCGGTCGGCCCCGAGGCCGCTTGTCTCGACAATTCCTTTGAAGGTGTGGTCGAATATATCTCGTATCTCGGCTCCGTTCTCGACGTGAGGGTGAGGCTTTCGCCACAAGACCGGATCATCGTCCAGATCGCGAATCGTTCGGGCGAGGTTCTGCCCAAAATGGGCGATACCTTGAAAATCGGCTGGCCGGCGACGGCCGGCCGCGTTTTTCCCGAGGAGGGCGTGAGCCGATAAAACGAGAGACGATCACAGGGAGTCCGATCATGAAGCAAACCGATCACAACCGCTTGTCCCGCCGGACGGTGCTTGCCGGCGCCGCAATCCTTTCGACACCCGCGATTTGGCGCGCCGGTCCGGCGAGCGCCGAGGAGAACAAGCGGATCGTCGTCGGGACCTGGGGCGGCGACTACGCCAATCTCCTGCATAAGAACATCGAGCTGCCGTTCCTCGAGCCGAAGGGCTGGGAGGTGGTGCAGGACACCGAATCGGACGCGCCGCGCCGCGCCAAGATGGTCGCCGAGAAGCGCCTTCCGCGCGGCACGAGCGATGTGCAAGCGCTGTCGGACGTCAACGTCGCCGAGATGACGGCCGCGGGCGTCCTCGACAAGATCGACTATTCGAAATTGAGCCGCGCACCCGAGATCCTGCCCGTCCTCAAATCGGATTATGCGGTGCCGCACATCTATTCGGGCCTCGTTCTAGTCTACAATCCGAAGCTGATCACCACGGCGCCGAGTTCCCTCAACGACCTTTTCGACGGCAAGAACGCCGGCAAGGTTGGCGTCATCGACATCCAATACATCTATACCGTCATGGCCGCCGCCATCGCGGGCGGAGGAAGCCTCACGGATTTCGAGCCGGCGAAGGGCAAGCTCGCCGACCTCAAGAAGCAGGGCGTGAAAATCTACCCGACCAACGAGGGCATGGCGCAAGGGCTCAAGACCGAGGAGGTCGGACTTTGCGTCATGTGGAAGGCGCGCTGCGTGCAATGGCAGAAGGCGGGCGTGCCGGTCGAGTCGGCGGTGCCGAAGGAAGGCATCATCGCCTACGAATCCTTGTTCTCGATCCCGAAGAATGCGCCGAACAAGCAGGGCGCCTACGCGTATCTCGACGCGCTCTTGCAATCGCAGGCGCAAATCAATTTCGCGAACGACATGGGTTACAA
>JAFBAK010000416.1 GCA_019247795.1 Hyphomicrobiales bacterium
CGACGCAGGGCTGCTGCGCTTTGTCGGCGCGACGATCCTCGTCGGCATCGTGGCGCACGACGTTTGGCTGATGGCGCCTTCATGCGATTGGCGCGCTCTTCCGTCGGCCTTCCTTGCTCTTGTGGCACTCGGTGGAATTTCCTTCGCTTTCGCGAATTGGTGGCTGGGCCGGATCGATGAAGGAAGGGCACTCCATGCCGGCTGAGGCGGAGGTCAAGTTCGAGAACCCCGATGTCGCAGCGAGCAAGCTCGCGCTACTTGCCTTCGGCTTTCTGGCTTTCGTGGCGATCTCGCTCATCTTGCTCCTCGCCTATTTTCGATATTTCGATCGCGGCGGGATGGCGTCGGCACCGGAGACTTTCCCGGCGCCACGGCTCGAGACGCGCAACGCGGAGAATCTGGACGATCTTGTAGGTCCACAACGACGTCTTCTCGAAAGCTATGCTTCTGTCGATCCGCAAAAACAGCTCGTTCGCGTGCCCATCACGCGCGCCATGGAGTTGATCGCCGCGCGGGGGGGCGGCGCTTACGGGCCCATCGACGCACCACCGCCCTCAGATAAGAATGCGCCATGACGTGGTGGGGCGCCATCATATCCCTTGTGGCTGGCGCAATGCTGATGGCAACTCCCGCTCGCGCTGCTTTGACCAAAGCCGATCTCGATGCGGTCGCTCTCAGCCCTGCGCCGGGCGCCAAGGTGCCGAAAGATCTCGTTCTCATCGAGAGCGATGGGCGGCATGTCGTCCTCCATGAGGTCATGGGTTCGGAGCCAACCCTGCTGGCGCTCGTCGATTTTTCCTGCCGCGCAATCTGCGGACCGCTCGTTGCCGTCCTCACGACGAATATCCTTCGCTCCGGCCTAATGCCTGGGCGCGACTTCAATCTCGTGATGATCGGCATCGACCCTCGGCAGACCCCGAATGATGCAGCCATCATGAGGAATGCCGAGCTCGCGGACATGCCCGAGCTTCGGGCGAACGCACACTTTCTGAGCGCGGATGCGGAAAGCTTCTCGCGGCTCTCGAGCGCGATCGGATATCGCGCACGCTACGACGAGGAGCTCCGGGCCTTCGCCCATCCGGCCGATTTTCTGGTGCTCACGCCGAATGGTGAGGTGTCGCAGGTCCTGCCGGGACTCTCGCTTGACCCGAATGAGCTTCGGATTGCCATCGCCCAAGCCGGATCGGGTCGCCTCGCTGCCCTTTCCGAAGGCTTCCGCATTCTATGCTACAGCCACGATCCGGCTCTGGCCCTTTACGCAACGCCCATCAGAGACGCGCTCTGGGGCACCGGTGCCCTGACACTTCTCGGGCTAGTGGGGGGAATTTTTTTGCTCGAAGCGCGACGGCGCTCAGCGGCAAAATGAGGCCTGGAATGGACGCGCTCGATTTTTTTCCCGAGGCGGCCTCGACCCAGGCAACGAGCACCGACTTCATCTTGTTCGTCCTGATCGGCTTTACCGGCATCGTGGTGCTGAGCGTACTCTCCCTCCTCGTCATTTTTTCCATTCGCTTCAGACGTCATTCTGCCGTCCGACGAGATGATCCGCCGGAATGGATGAAACGCGATCTCGAGATCGGCTGGAGCTCCGCGGGCTTGTTCCTGGCCCTCTTCCTCGCCTGGTGGACGAGCGCCACCGAGCTTTCGGCCCTGATCGCGCCAAAGAACGCGCTCGAGATTCACGTGGTCGCCAAACAGTGGATGTGGAAGGTGCAGCATCAGAACGGAGCTCGGGAGATCAATGTCCTGCACGTGCCGGTCGATGAACCGGTGCGGCTGATCATGACCTCTCAAGATGTCATTCACTCCTTCTTCGTCCCGGAATTTCGAGTGAAGCAGGACGTGCTGCCTGGCCGCGACAGCCGCACCTGGTTCCAGGCAACGAAAACCGGGACCTTTCACCTATTTTGCACTCAGCTGTGCGGCACGGAACATGCGCGCATGACGGGAGAGGTGGTCGTTATGTCCGGGCCGGATTTCGCGCATTGGCTGACATCTCAGCCGGTGAGCGACGACCTGACACGAGAAGGAGAGGCGCTTTTTCGCTCGCTGGGCTGCTCAGGCTGCCACGACGCGGCATCGAGGGTGCAAGCGCCGGCTCTCGCCGGTTTCTTCGGGAGCGAAGTGAGGCTCGCGAACGGGACGAGTGTCACCGGCAGCGATGAGCTTTTGCGTGACATCGTTCTTCATCCGAGGGAACACTCGGTTGCCGGATACCCGTCGGTGATGCCGAGCTATGCCGGCATCGTCGGGGACGAAGAGCTGCTGCGCATCTCGCGCTACATCCATTCGCTCTCTCCTTCGCCTGAGGGCAAACAGCCATGAGCGGTGCCACTATCCTGGTGCGCCCCCTGACGCCGGTTCCCGAATCCGGCAACTACCTTACGGCCGGCCGCACCATCTGGTCATGGCTCACCAGCACGGACCATAAACGTATCGCCATCCTCTACGCGATCTCGATCACGGTGTTCTTTTTCATCGGTGCTGCCGCGATCGCCGTGATCCGCTTCGAACTTCTCACACCGACGGGCCAATACATTTCGGACGACACCTACAACAAGCTCTTCACGCTGCACGGCGTCGTGATGGTGTGGTTCTTTCTTATCCCCTCCATCCCGAACACCTTCGGCAATTTCCTCTTGCCCTTAATGATCGGCGCGCCCGATGTCGCCTTCCCCAGGCTCAATCTATTCAGCTGGTATCTGAACATCGCTGGCGGCCTATTCACTCTTTACGCCGTCATTGCCGGAGGCGTCGACACCGGCTGGACTTTCTACACGCCGTTCTCGACCATGTTCTCGAACAGTCACGTGCTTGCCGCGGCGGCCGGTGTCTTCGTCGCGGGCTTCTCCTCGATCGCGACCGGCGTCAACTTCATTGCCACCATCCACATGTTGCGGACCGAGGGCATGAGCTGGATGCGGCTGCCGCTTTTCGTCTGGTCGCTCTACGCGACAAGCCTGGTGCTGATCCTTGCGACGCCCGTGCTCGCCGTGACCTTGCTGCTCATTGTCGCGGAGCGCTGGCTGGGCTTGCCTATTTTCGATCCTGCCCATGGCGGGGACCCGCTGCTGTTCCAGCATTTGTTCTGGTTCTACAGCCATCCCGCGGTCTACATCATGATCCTGCCGGCCATGGGCGTGGTCACCGAAGTGATTACCTGCTTCGCGCGGCGTCGCGTCTTCGGCTATGACTTCATGGTTTACGCGCTCGTGGCGATCGCGGGTATCGGCTTCTTCGTGTGGGGCCACCACATGTTCGTTTCGGGGCAATCGCCTTATGCGAGCCTCGTCTTCTCCTTCCTCTCCTTCGTGGTCGCGGTACCTTCGGCCATCAAGGTCTTCAACTGGACGGCAACCCTTTATCGCGGAAGCGTCAGCTTCGAGGCGCCGATGCTCTATGCACTCGGGTTCATCGGCCTCTTCGCCATCGGCGGCTCAACGGGATTGTTCTTGGCCTCGATCCCGGTCGACATCCAGGTGCACGACACTTATTTCGTGATCGCGCATTTCCACTACATCATGGTAGGTGGCTCGGTCTCCGCCTTCTTCGCGGCCCTGCATTATTGGTGGCCGAAGATCACCGGCAAACTCTACGACGAAGCCTGGGCGCGCTTTGCCGCGATCTTGATGTTCTTCGGCTTCAACTTCACGTTTTTCCCGCAGTTCGTTCTGGGATATCTCGGCAATCCGCGCCGCTACCACGTCTATCCACCGCAGTTTCAAGTCTTTCACGTCATGTCCTCGACCGGCGCCTCCGTGCTTGCCGCGGCTTACCTCTTGCCGCCGATTTATCTGATCTGGTCCATGCGCTGGGGACGAGCGGCCGGCGACAACCCTTGGGGTGCTACGGGCCTCGAATGGCGCACGAGCTCGCCGCCCCCGCTGCACAACTTTCTCAATCCGCCGAAGGTGGAGCAGCAGCCTTACGCTTATCATCCGGAAGGGCGCGGTCCCGTCCCCGGATCGCGCACGCCGTATCGCACTCAGGACCAGCCATCATGAGTGAGGCCGCGGGCGCGCTTCGCGAACCTTGGCACTCGCTTTCGCGTCAGCGCGAGGCGGCGGCTTTCGGGATCTGGCTTTTTCTCGCGAGCGAGCTCTTGTTCTTCGGCGGGATGCTGCTTTGCTACGCGGTATGTCGCTACAGTCATCCACAAGGGTTTCTCGAGGCTGCACGCCAGACGAACATCGTCTTCGGCACCGTCAACACTCTCACGCTCCTCACCAGCAGCTTCTGCATGGCGATTGCCTCCGAGTCCGGAAAATCGGGGCTCCGGCGGCTTGCGATTGGGGGTCTCGCAGGAACGCTGATGCTGGGCTTCGTCTTCCTTGTCATCAAGGGCCTCGAATACCGTGATGATATCTCCCAGCATCTCGTGCCCGGTGCAGGCTTTGCGCTGCCGCAACTCGGCGCTCAGCTCTTTTTTTCCCTCTATTGGATGATGACCGGCGTGCACGCCCTTCATCTCACGGTGGGCATGATCATCATCGCGCGGCTCGTGCTCGTTGGCATCAGGCGGGAATTGCCGTTGACCTCACCTGAAATCCAGGTGACCGCGCTCTATTGGCATCTCGTGGATATCATCTGGATCATTCTCTATCCCCTTCTCTATCTTGGAGGGCGCGCGTGACTGGCTTGGAAGCGACTGCAACCACCTCTGCGCGCGGGGACCGATTCCGCAGCATCTGGCGGCGAAACCTGGTCGTCTGGTTGGCTCTCGATCTTCTCGTC
>JAFBAK010000011.1 GCA_019247795.1 Hyphomicrobiales bacterium
CCACGGTCCATCTTTCCGCCGATCCTTTGGCGTTTCACGCCGCGAGTCCGGGCACCTTCTTGCGCGCCCGCTCCGTCGCAATCTCGGCGATCGCCGGATAATCCGCCTTTCCGGTCGCGAGCAAGGGGAGCTTGTCGACGATGATGACTTCGGAGGGGATCATCAGCTCGGACGTGCCCTTGTTCTTCGCCTCGCGTATGAGAGCATCGCGCGTTGCGTCCGAACGCGTCGTCACCAGGATCAGGCGCTCGCCCTTGCGCGGATCGGGCAGCGTCACCACCGCGGACTGCGCCGAGGGCCAAAGCTCGGTCACGAGAGCTTCGACAGCCGAGAGCGAGACCATCTCGCCGCCGACCTTCGCGAAACGTTTGGCGCGCCCGCGGATCGCGATGAAGCCCTTCTCGTCGACGGCCACGATGTCGCCCGTGTCGTGCCAGCCTTCGGCGGGCGGCTCGATTACGCCGGGATTTACGGCCGTCAGGTAGCCGAGCATCACGTTCGGGCCTCGAACGAAAAGCCGCCCGCCCTGCTCGACGCCGGGCACAGGTTCAAGACGCATCTCCATCAAAGGCGACAGGCGCCCGACGCTTCCGGCCCGGTTCGCCATCTCGGTGTTGATGGCGAGCACGGGTGCGGTCTCGGTGACGCCGTAGCCTTCGAGGAGCCGCACACCGAAGCGTTCCATGTAGAGCGCGCGCGTCTGTTCCTTGATCGCTTCCGCGCCCGCGAAGACGAGGCGCAGCGAATGGAAGTCGTAAGGATGGGCCGAGCGCGCATAGCCGGCGAGGAAAGTGTCGGTGCCGAAAAGGATCGTGGCGTTCGTCTGGTACACGAGTTCGGGCACGATGCGATAATGCAACGGAGAGGGATACATATAGACCGGTACGCCGGCGATGAGCGGCAAGATGAGCCCGCCCGTGAGGCCAAAGGAATGGAAGACGGGCAGCACGTTGAAGACCTTGTCCTCGCCGCCGACGCCGACGCGCGCCAGCGCCTGTGCCGCGTTCGACAGGATGTTTCGATGCGAGAGCACGACGCCTTTGGGCGTGCCCTCCGAACCCGAGGTGAACAAGATCACGGCCGGGTCATCCGGGGAACGCGAGACGAGCGGGCGCTTGCCGGAGAAAAGACCCCGCAACTTGTCGAAGCTGCCGATCTGCGAGCGGATGTCCTCGAGATAGATGATGCGCACCATGGGAGCGAGCGCCTCGATGAGCTTGTCGAGCCGTCCCGTCTCGATGAAGGCGCGCGAGGTGAGAACCGTCGTGACCTTGGCGGCCTTGCAGGCGGCGATCACATTCGCGGGTCCTGAGCTGAAGTTCAGCATCGCCGGCACGCGGCCGCTCGTCTGCAGGGCGAAGAAGGTCGCAACGACACCCGCCGAGTTTGGCAAGAGGACGCCGACGGCTTCGCCGGGCGCGGCGAGCGCTGCAAGCCTGCGCCCGAGAATTTGTGCCGAAAGGATGAGCTTGCGGTAGCCGAGCTTGTTGCCGAGCGGATCCTCGACGGCAAGGCGGCCTTTCACGGCCCGCTTGCGACTGGCTTCGACGACTGCGTCGAAGAGGGTCTGCTTGGTTTCGGAGCTCAGCACGGCGGCTTCCGCCATGATGTCCTGAAGCGCGACGCCGGCCGCGAGCCGCCGCGCCCGCCCCTTGAGGACGGGATCGAGGTTCAGCTTTTGCGGCGGCAGGATGGTGACCGTGATTTTCGGAAACCAGGCTTTGCGTATTTGCGTCCCGCGCAGATACGAGAAGGGCGAGCGCTCGGCGCCGTCGATACGCACCGGCACGATCAGGGCGCCCGCCTTGTCGGCGATCATCGCAGCCCCCTCGTAGACTTTCATCAGGCCGCCCGTGACCGTGATTCTCCCCTCCGGGAAGATCACGATCGGCTCACCGTCGGCGACGGCGTGCGTCAACGCGCGCGCGGCGAGCGGGCGCGTCGGATCGAGAAGATGGGCGCGAATGAGCCTCATGAAGGGCTTGGCCCACCAGGCATTGGCGATGGTGGTATCGACCGCGAAGGCGGCATCGTTCGGCAGCGCCACATGCACGAGGGGCCCGTCGATGAGGCTCACATGATTGGGCGCGATCACCATGCGGGTGCCCGCGGCCGGCATGTTCTCGAAGCCCCGCACCTTGACGCGAAACAAGGCGGTGAAGACGAACATGCCGAGATCGCGCAATCCGTGCTTGCCCCAGCTCCGCATGATGAGCACGAACGCGACCAAGTTGCCGAGGGCGAGTGCAAGGAAGAGGGGCGTCAGCCTGACACCGGTCGTCTGGGCGAGGCCGAAAACGATACCCGAGGCCGTCATGAAGCCCGCTGAGATCACATTCACCGCCGCGACGATACGCGCGCGCATCTGCGGCGGCGCCCAGGCCTGGACTTGGGCGAAGGATGGGACGACGAACAGGCCGCCCGCGAAGGCAAGGCCGAGGAGGTCGACGAGAAGATGCCAGCCGCTTCTCGAAAGCAGGAATTCCGCCGGCGAGAGAAGCCCGGACGCGGGCGACGTCCTCGTGGCGATCGCCGCGAGATCGAAGCAGAAGATCGCCATCAATGCCGCCCCAAAGGGAACGAGCGCGAGATTGGGCCGCTCGCGCGACGCTTTGGCGGCCAGCAGCGAGCCGAGCGCGACCCCGATGGCGAAGATCGTGAGGCACAGGCTGATCACATACTCGCTGCCGTTGAAGGCGATCTGCACGAGGCTCGGCAGGAGCGAGAGCGCCATCGCGCCGACGAGCCAAAACCACGAGACCACTAGGGCGCCGACCCACAACCTCCGATCGATCCGCAGGGCCGAGATGAGCGCGAGCGTCGAGGCCAAGGGATTGCGCGTGATCGCGAGGTTCGGCGCCGCCGCGCCGGTCGGGCGGATGAAGAGCGACGACACATAGGACGCAAGCGAGACCGCAAGCAGCAAGGCCGCAACGACGAGGCTCGCCCAGGAGAGCGGTGCCCCGAGATGCGCCGCCGCGACGCTGCCGCCGATCGTGCCGATCAGGATGGCCGCGAAGGTTGCGGCCTCGATGAGCGCGTTGCCGCCGGTGAGTTCGTTCTCGCGAAGCTGATCGGGGAGGATGCCGTATTTCACTGGGCCGAAAAGCGCCGACATCACGCCGAAGAGGAAAAGCGCGGCGAACAGCACCGGAACGGCATGCAAGGCCATGCCGACGCCCGCCAGGAACGCGACGCCCGTCTCGGCGAGTTTGATTTTTTGTGCGACTCTCGCCTTGTCGAATCGATCGGCGAGCTCGCCGCCGAGCGCCGAAAGGAAGAAGAAGGGCAGGATGAACAAGGCCCCGGCGAGCGTGACGGCGGACGCCCCCTCCTTGCCGAGCTCGAAGAGCACGAGAAGCGCAAGGGTGTTCTTGAGAAAATTATCGGCGAGCGCGGCAAAAAACTGACACCAGAACATCGGCGCAAAGCGGCGCGATCTCATGAGCGAGGCGATCATGGGAAGCACCTCCCGCTCTCGCGTTTCCCCTTCCGGACCATGCCACCCTACCTTGTCTTGCTGCCGATCCTGACATATGAACAATGTTCATAGAGCTTCTAGCCGGTCTGTGAACTTTGTTCAACAGCTTTTTTCTCCGGAAGTAAAATGATTGGATTGCCGACGCTGCCCAGCAATCGGCGCCTCGATTTGAAGGAGAGGCTGATCGATGCCGCATCGAGCCTCATCGAAGCGCACGGGCTCGGGAGCGTGAAGGCACGCCCGCTTGCCGAGAGGGCTGGCTGTGCGCTGGGCGCGATCTACACGGTTTTTTCCGATCTCGACGCGCTCATCATGGCCGTGAGCGCCCGGACACTCACGCGCCTCGAGGCCCATCTCGACAAGTCGGAGAGGGAGGACGAAGCTTCGGCTTCCCCAACGGAAGCCGCGCGTCAAAAACTTGTCTGGCTTGCGCTTGCCTATCTCGACTTCGCCTTCGCGCATCGCGCGAGCTGGCGCGCTTTGTTCGAGCATCGTTTGCCCGAGGGAAGGCCGGTTCCGGATTGGCTCGTCGCCGATCAGGCGCGCCTTTTCGAGAAGGTCGAAAAAGTGCTCCAACCGCTCGTACCGCAGCTTCCCGGTCCGGAGCGCGCGATCCTCGCACGTTCCCTCTTCTCGGCCGTGCACGGCCTCGTGCTCTTGGGGCTCGAGGAGAAGCTCGGCGTCATGGCATTCACCACCCTTCGCGACGAAATCGTGCGCATCGTCTCAGCCATGGCAAGAGGCCTCGAGGAGACACGGACATGATCACGCCCTCTGCGGCCTTCGTCGAGGTTGTCGCGAATATGCGCCGAATTCTGGCCGAAGAGGCCGCAGCAACGGGCGATGCCGATTTGGCGCTCTTCCTGCGCCCCTTGGAGCACCTCACGAAGGAGGCGAACGCGTCGTTTTCGCCGGACAAGGGCGCAAAACTGCCGGTGTGCCGATATCTTGCAGGGGCTCTCGATGCGGCGCCGAGCGGCAAGGCCCGCGAGCTCGCCTCGGGATTGCGTCGTTTGGAACCGTTCTTGAACTTCGTGCAAAATCCGAATTACCGCCGCGCCCCGCCTACGGGGAGCTTTCTCACCGATTACGGCTATGCGGTACTCGCTGGGCCTGACGATGGAGCGCCCGCGCTCGTAAGTGCTCCTTCGATCGCTTTCGGCATCTTGCTCCTCGGGCCGCATACCGAGTATCCGGCGCATCACCACCCCGCGGCCGAGCTTTATGTGCCGCTCGGCCCTGCCGATTGGGCCAAGGGGAGCGCAACCAGGAGCGAAGCCAGGAGCGCAGACGCGAGCGCAGCCGATTGGGTGCGGCGAGAGCCCGGTTGCGTGATCCATCATCGGCCGAACGTCGTGCACGCGACCAGGACCCATGAAACGCCGCTTGCGGCGCTTTATCTGTGGGCGGGCGATCTTGCGACCTACGCGCGGCTCGCCGATTGAGCGCGTCGCGGCTTAAGATCGATGGCGTTGCGGCAGAAAGATTCGAACACGACCCGATGACGAAATTCAGCTTCTTGCATGCGGCCGACTTGCATCTCGGCAGCCTTTTTGAAGGGCTTGCGCTCAAGGACGAGGAGCTTGCGCTGCGCTTCGCGCGAGCCACGCGAGACGCCTTCCAAGAGCTGGTTACGACCGCGCTTGACGAAAAGGTCGCCTTTCTCGTGATCGCCGGGGACATCTATGAGGGAGAATGGCGCGACGCTTCGATCGGCCTCTTCTTCAATCGGGAGTTGGCGAGGCTCGATCGCGCCGGGATTCCGGTCTTCCTCCTCAAGGGGAATCACGATGCCGAAAGCGTGGTGACGAAAAGCATCACCCTGCCGGGAAATGTGCACGAGTTTCCGACCCGCGCTCCCGCGAGCTTTCGTCTCGAGGACCTCGAGGTCGTGCTGCATGGCAGAAGCTTCCCGGATCGCGCGGTCGCAGAGAACTACGCACTCGGCTATCCGGCCGCCCTCCCCGGCTGGTTCAACATCGGCGTGCTGCACAGCTCGTGCACCGGAAGGCCTCCGCACGACACTTACGCGCCTTGCACCATCCAGGACCTCGCGACGCGCGGCTATCAATATTGGGCGCTCGGCCATGTGCATGCCCATGAGATCCTGAGTCGCGACCCATTCATCATCTATCCCGGCAATCTTCAGGGCCGCAGCATTCGCGAGACCGGCCCGAAAGGGGCTGTGCTGGTCGATGTGGAGAATGGCGCCGTCACTGATGCGCGCAGAGTGATCCTCGACAAGGCGCGCTGGGAGCGCCTCGAGATCGAGCTCACCGGCAACGCCGATGAAGACACCGTGATGACCCGCATCGAGGACGGATTGCGCGGCGTCGCGAGCGAGGCGGGCGAGCGCCTCGTCGCGGTCCGCGTGGAGCTTCTCGGCTCGACCCCACTTCATCGTCGGTTCGCAGCCGATCGGCAGCGGCTTCGTGACGAAGTGCAGGCCGCGGCGCATCGGGCTCACGAGGACATCTGGGTCGAGGATGTGCGCTTGCGCACGAGCGAGCCGGCGGCACGGCGTTCACCTGCGGCCGACGACACGCTCGATCCCCTCGCCTTGATCGCGGGGCTCGAAAACGACGCGAACCTTCGTGCCGAAGCCGAGGCGCTCATCCGGACGATAACGAGCAAGATGCCCGCGGACACGTTTTCCGGCGAAAGCGGGCTCACCGACGACCTCGACACGCTCATGCATGAAGCGGTGGCCCTCGTGCTCGGGCGTCTCGACCGCGAGGATGCGTGAGGGCATGCGCCTCGTCGACCTCGATCTCGCACGCTACGGCGCCTTCACGGATCAGGCGCTTCGCTTTCGCGAAGATGCGCGCTTGCATGTGCTCTATGGCCGCAACGAGGCCGGCAAGAGCACCGCGCTTTCCGCCATCACGGATCTCCTCTTCGGCTTCGAGCACCGCACCGCGTTCGACTTCCTGCACCCAGCTTCCGATCTGCGCATCGGCGCGCGAATTCTCGGCCGCGACGGCAAAACCCTCGCCTTCCGCCGCCGCAAAGGACGCCGCGACACCTTGCTCGATGCAAACGACAAGCCGCTGCCCGATGACGCCCTTGCGATTTTCCTCCAAGGCCTCACGCGCGATGTCTTCGTGCGCGCTTTCGGGCTTTCCACACGAACTCTGCGCGAGGGCGCCCATGAGATGCTGCGCGCCGAGGGCGAGATCGGCGCGACGCTTTTCGCGGCCGCCTCCGGCTTGCGTCAGCCCGGCGAGCTGCGCCTTGCGCTCAACGCCGAGGCGGATGCGATCTTCGCGCCGCGCGCCTCGAAGGAGCGTCGCTTTTACCAGGCGCTGGAACGCTTCGAATACGCGAGGCGGGCCATGCGCGACAGCGAGCTTCGCGTCGGCGATTGGAAACAGCTGAACACGGGCATCGAAGCGCTGCGGGAAGAGCTCGGTGAGACCGAGCGCAAGCGGGCGCACATGATCGCCGAGCAGGCGAGGCTGCAAAGGCAGAAGCGCCTTGCTCCCTTGCTCCACTTGCATGACGAGGCCGCGAAGCGGCTCGATGAATCGGGAGCCGTGCCCGCCCTTCCTTCCGGCTTCGCCGAAAGGCTTCGCGGTGCCCTCGAATCGGAAGCGGGTGCCGCGCAAAAGCATCGCGAATGCGCGCAAGCGGTGACTGAGCTCACGAGCGAGCGCGACGGCTTGCCGATCGACGAGCTTCTCGTCGCACGGGCCGGCGACATCGCAACGCTCTTTGGCGAGTCCGGCCGTTACGCCAAGGCCAAAGAGGATTTGCCGGCCGTCGACCGTGAGGCCGAAGCCATGCGTATGGCGCTCGAAACGCTCGCGAGACGCCTTGGCTTGCGGGAAGCCGGCAAGATCCGATCCCATCAGCCTTCCGATGCCGAGCTTGCGGCATTGCGTGCGCTCTGCCGGGAGGGCCGCGCCATCGAAGCTGAAGTTGCGCGATTGAAGGAAGATCATGCGCGCGAACGGCAAAGCCAGCACATGCTGCAACAGGAACAGGTTGCGCATGGCGGGCCGCCGATCGAGCCCGAGCCGTTGCGCGAGCGGCTCGCTGCCGCCGCTCCGGTCTTGCAACGACTCGAGCAGCGTGTCGAAATCGAGCCGGCGATCGAGGCGGAGACGAAGGCCCTTGCCGAGGCGACACGCCGGCTCTCGCCGTCCATTGCTTCGCTCGACGAGCTCGCCGGCGCGTCGCTGCCCTCCCTCGAGACGATCGCTCGTTTCCGCATGGAGCATGACGCATTCGCCAAGGCTCTGGACCGTGCGCGCGAGGAGGCGGTCGCGGCCGAACGTGAATGCGGCGAAATCGAAATCGCGCTGGAGAAGGTCGAAGGCGCGCGCGCCGTGCCGAGCATGGAGGCCCTTGCGGCCGCACGCACGCGGCGGGAGAGCTCGTGGGAGCGCCTGCGCGCAGCGCTCTTCGGGGCCGAGCTCGCGGAAATCGAGCGCGCCTCCTCGGTCGCCGCTTTCGAACGGCAAGTCGCGGAGGCCGATCGGCTCGCCGACGAGGCGCTCGGCGACGCACAACGCGTAGCGAAACACGGCTTGCTCGCCCGGCAGCTTGTGGTGGCGCGCGAGCGCAAGGCGAAAGCAGAGAAGGCGCTTGCCGAGGCTAAGCGGCGCCAAGCACAGGCAAACGAGGCTTGGTGCGCGGCGTGGTCCGCATCCTGCGTGCCGCCCCTTTCGCCGGGTGAAATGGAGGGCTGGTCGCGCCAGGTCTCGGTGCTCATCGATCGTCGCGCCGATCTCCTCGCTCGCCGGGAGAAGCTTCACGCCCTCGCCCATGAGGAGCATGCGCTCGCGCCCGTCCTGCGGTCGCTGGCGCAAGCTTCCGGTCTTGACGACGTCGCTGAAGCGACGAGCCTCGAGCTCGCCCGGCGCCTCGATGCGCGGCTTCGCAAGCTTCAGGAACGCTGGGAAGCGACGCGAGTGCAGAAGGCGAAGCTCGACAGCGTGAGCGAACGCATCGAGAAGATCGACGCCTCGCTCGCGGACGCGTCGACGCGTTTCGACCAATGGGCGAAACGTTGGCGCGCTTTGTTGCCGAAGATCGGCGTCCCCATGGACGCCGGCCTTGAGGAAGCCGAGGTTGCGCTTGCCGCCTGGGGCGAGGCTCCGGACGCCTTGGCGCGACTTGCACGCGAGGAGCGGCGCATCGCCGGCATGCGCCGCGACAACGCCGAGTTCGAGCGTCGCGTCGGCGAAGCGCTCGCGAGCTTGCCCCTCGATCTTCGAGGGGTGCCCTGCGAGGTGGCGATCACGACGCTGCACGAGCGCGCCCAGGCGGCGATCACGATTGCCGCAAGGCGCGAGGATTGTGCGAGACGGCTCGCCGCCGCGACCCAGCGAGAGAAGGCCGCGGAAGCCGCGCTTGCGCAAATGCGCGCGTCGCTCGTTTCGCTGACGGTCGAGGCGGGGCTTGCAAGGGACGCCGACCTCCCGGCGCTCGCGATCCGTCTCGAGGAGCGGGCGCTCCTCGAGAGAGAGCTGAATGCGAGGCGCGACGAGCTCTTGCGCGCCGCCGATGGCCTGTCCGAAGAAGCGATCCGTTCGGAGCTGGCGGCCTTCGATCTGGAAAGCGCCACGCAACGATCATCGGAGCTCGAGAGCGAAGAGATGCGGCTCGAGCAAGAGAGCAAGGCGAAACTCGTGGCGCTCGATCGTGAGGAGCAGCGCCGAAAGTCGCTCGAAACGGGTGCGGGCGCCGAGCTTGCCGCACAGATGCGGCGCAATGCGGAGAGCGAGTTGAGGGCGGCGGCGCGCGAATGGGCCGTGCTCAAGCTCGGCGCGCTTTTTCTCGGCTCTGCTATCGAACGTCACCGCGAGCTCGCGCAAAACCCGCTGCTCGAGCGCGCCGGCGAGCTGTTT
>JAFBAK010000067.1 GCA_019247795.1 Hyphomicrobiales bacterium
TCGTCGGAACCCGCGACCGCACGCCAGAAACGAATGATCATGAAAAGGCCCCTTTGTGATCAACCCCGTTTTGGCCCCGTCTCACCTCTCCGGAGCGGTGCCTATCACCGCAAGACAATCGCCGGCCTTGATCAACCCGGGGAAATGGCGAGCGACGAGCAGGCCATCGAGCTTCGATGAATGTTCGATGGGCGCCAGGCCGGTGCGTTGAACCGGGTGGATACGGGCCACGACCTGTCCTGCGCCCACTTTGTCTCCAAGTTCAAGGCACGTTTCGACCAGGCCATCATCCTCTGCGAAGATGAAGCACTCGCTTGAAGGCATATCCAGCCAGCGGCTGGGTGCCGCGTCGATCTTTCCCGCCAGGATGCCCACATGCTTCAGCAGGTTGCGCACCCCTCGCTTAGCGATGGCGATGGTCGACGCTCGGGCCGTGCCGCCGCCGCCGAGTTCCGTCGTCATGAAGATCTTGCCCTGGTCTTCGGCGGCGGTGTCGTACATCCCGACGGCATCGATCTCGAGCATGCGCATGGCGAAAGGTGCGCCGAATGCCGTCACTGCATCGAAGCAGGCCTTCTCTTGTCGCTTGTCGGGAAGGGTATGGGCAGCGGCGTAGGGCAGGAAATCGAGAGTGCGGCCGCCGGAATGGAAGTCGAGCACGACATCTGCCAGAGGCAAAAGGAAACGCTGAAAGTAATCCGCAATCTTCTCGGTGATCGTGCCGTCTGGCCGACCGGGAAAGCTGCGGTTGAGGTTGCCCTTGTCGATCGGTGAGGTGCGCGTGCCGGCGCGGAAAGCCGGATGGTTCATCATCGGAACGATGATCACTCGTCCTGTCACGTCGTCTGCCGACAAGGTTCTCGCGAGATCCAGGAGAGCGATCGGTCCTTCATATTCGTCGCCGTGATTGGCGCCCGTCAAAAGCGCCGTGGCACCCTTCCCGCGTTTCACAACGCTGATGGGGATCATCAGCGATCCCCAAGCGGAATCATCCCGGCTGTAAGGAAGCCGGAGGAAGCCGTGCTGAACACCATCCCGCCCGAAATCGACGCTCGACACCATGGGGGAAGGGAGCACCGCCTTCATCGTCACGCCCTCACTGTTTGATGAACAGCTTGCGCGGCACGTTTGCGAGGCACTCGACACCGGTCTCGGTTATCAGGATGCTCTCGGTGATTTCGAGCCCCATATTCTCGAGCCAGAGCCCGGTCATGAAATGAAATGTCATGTCGGGCTCGAGCACGGTGCGGTCGCCCGGGCGCAAGCTCATGGTGCGCTCGCCCCAGTCCGGCGGGTAAGAGAGCCCGATCGAGTAGCCGGTGCGGTTGTCCTTGAGAATGCCGTAGCGCTTCAGCACCGCGAAGAACGCGTTGGCGATGTCCTCGCATGTGTTTCCAGGTCGTGCCGCATTCAAACCTGCCTCCATTCCCTCGAGCGTCGCCTTCTCGGCCTCGAGGAACGCGGTTGTCGGTGTTCCGAGGAACACCGTCCTCGAAAGCGGGCAATGGTAGCGGCGGTAGCAGCCAGCGATCTCGAAAAAGGTCGCCTCCCCCTCACGCAGCAAGCTGTCGTCCCATGTGAGGTGCGGCGCCGACGCATCGGCGCCCGACGGCAGGAGCGGCACGAGCGCGGGATAATCCCCGCCGAACCCTTCCGTCCCGCGAATGCCCGCATCATAGATCTCGGCGACCAGATCACATTTGCGCATGCCGATTTCGATGCGGTCGAAAATGCGCTCATGCATCTTCTCGACGATGCGGGCGGCGCGCCGCATATAGGCGAGCTCTTGTCCGCTCTTCACCGCACGCTGCCAGTTCACCAGTGCTGTTGCGTCTTTGAAACGAGCATTCGGCAGATGCCTCTGCAGCGAAGCGAAAGCCGCCGCCGAGAACCAGTAATTGTCCATCTCCACGCCGATCGGGAGCGCGCCCCAGCCGCGCGCCTCGATGATCGAGGAAAGGAGATCCATCGGGTGCCGCTCGGTCGACTGCACGTAATGGTCCGGATACGCGACGATGTTCTCATCGCCGAGGTAAGAAGTACGTTTCGCGCCATTGGCGTCCTGGGAGCGCCCATACCAGATCGGATCGCCATCAGGCGGCACGAGCACACATTGATGCACGTAAAACGACCATCCATCATAGCCCGTGAGCCACGCCATGTTCGAAGGATCGCTGACGATCATGAGCTCGATCTCCGCCGTTTCCATGGCTCTTCGCGTCTTTGCGAGACGCCGCGCATATTCCTCGCGGCAAAACGGCAGGCGGTCCGCACTCATGACCGCCCTCGGCCGCGGCTGAAGAGACGAGCGAACTCGCGCCCGACATCAACCGCATGTTGCGCAGCTGCGGTCCGGCAG
The DNA here is from genome assembly GCA_019247795.1 of Hyphomicrobiales bacterium. Classification (GTDB taxonomy): domain Bacteria; phylum Pseudomonadota; class Alphaproteobacteria; order Rhizobiales; family Beijerinckiaceae; genus GAS188. The sequence goes on from JAFBAK010000067.1 coordinate 2,360, forward strand.
TGCCCCGGATCGGCCCGGCTTGGCCAAAGCAAATCTCGCCTTCCCTGAACTCGGTGCAATCGGCCGCGCGTCATTCACCTGCTCCCAATGTCGAAGCCGCCACCGGCTTGCCTTCGATGATGCTGCGATGAAGGCTCGCATCGATATTGCGGCCGCTGAGAATGATGATCGTCGGACCGGAAGTGCGGACCTTTCCGGCAACAAGAGCAGCGACGCCGACCGCCCCGGCGCCTTCGACCATCTCGCTCTCCTCGCGCCACACATGCGCGATGGCGGCAGAAATTTCCGCCTCCTCAACCAGCACCACCTCGTCGAGCAAGTCGCGCGCCATCGCAAAGGTGTGCCGGTTGTCCAAGCCGATGCCGCCTCCGAGAGCATCGGCGAGCGTCGGCAACTCCTCAACCTCGATCGGGTGCCCAGCGTTGAGGCTCGCCGCCATGGCGGCGCCGCGTGCCATGCTGACGCCGATCACACGCAATCGGGGTTTCGCCGCTTTTGCAGCGAGAGCCACACCCGCGGCCAAACCGCCGCCAGAGAGGGGTACCACAAGGCATTCGGCCTCGGGGGCCTCCTCGATGATCTCGAGCCCGAGCGTGCCTTGCCCGGCAATGATGTCGGTCTGGTCGAAGGGATGAACCATCACCATTCCATGCTCTTTCGCCAGCCGCTTGGCCTCGAGCTCTGCCTCGTCCTGCGAGCGTCCGATGACATGAATTTGGGCGCCGAGAGCGCGGATGTTTTCGAGCTTGTTCTGCGGCACCAAGCTCGACATGCAGACGGTGCATGCGACGCCTTCCTGTGCGCTCGCATGAGCAAGGGCGCGACCGTGATTGCCCGTCGAGACGGTGATCACGCCTCGCTGTCGCGCGTCGGTCGTCAGCGACAGGACCGCATTCGTGGCGCCCCGCAGCTTGAAGCTGCCGGTCGTCTGGAGCTGTTCATGTTTCAATGAAACCGGCGCGCCGGACTGCTTCGAGAGCGAAGCGGAGCGCCTGAGCGGCGTGCGCAGGATGCGGCCATGGATGCGTTCACGCGCCCTTTCAATGTCGGTGCGGGATAGCTTGGTCATTTTTCGGCGTTGCTCATGTCGTCTCTCCGGGCATCGATAAGACGATCTGGCGCGACGCCTGAGGGCATTTTGCTCTTCTCAATGCGCGACCACGTCGATGGGCGTTCGGGTCAGGATCTCGGCTCCGTTCTCTCCGAGAAGCACCGTATTCGACAGGAAGAAATCACCGCGCCCCGTTCCCATGAGCCAAGAAAGAACGTGGAAGCACATGCCCGTCTCAAGGATGAGATCGCTGTCGGCGCGGAGGCCCGTGACCTTGTTGCCGCCCGTCCAGCTAGGCGGAATGCCGATCCCCACGACGTAGCCGCAATGATGGCGCCGATAGTGGCAAAGACCCGCACCGTCGACGACACCCTGCCAGGCTGAATAGACGTCCCTGAACAGAGCGCCCTTACGCAAGACGGCAACGAGAGCCTCGAACGCATCGGCGCAAATGCGCGCCATCTCACAAGTTCCTGGAGGAGCTCGCTCGAGATGGACCAGGCGCCCGAGGGGGGCGTGGTATCGGGCGAAGCAACCGCTAAGCTCGAGGAAGACTGCGTCGCCTTCTTCGATCCGTCGACTTGTCCAGCTCGTATGCTCTTCGCCGAGCCGGCCGGATGATCGGATGAAGGGTCCGAATCCCGGGAAGGTCCCGCCGGCCTCGAGCATTGCGCTTTCACAAGCGGCAGCGATGTTCCGCTCGCTCTCGCCAATGCGGATGCGCTCGATGGCAGCTTTCGCACCGGCATCCGAGATCATGGCTGCGCGTCGGATGAAGCTTTGCTCGGCCGGGCTTTTCACCATCCGGATGTCATCGATGACCCCCGAAACATCGAGCCACTCGGCGTTTCGGACTTTCTGTTTCAGGTGCTCGGCAAGGCCGAGCGGCAAACCGCTCGACCAGGCCTCGACGCCGAAACGAGGCTCGATATGGTGCCATTCGCCTAATATTCGGCACACGGCATCGGCGGCGGTCTCGTCGTCACGATGGCCCTCGAACCGAGCATTGGCCACCTGCGTGGCAACGGTCACCTTTTCCATCGATCGTGTGACGAGAACGGGCTGGCCTTCGCCCGGGACGAGCAGCATATGCGGCGCGAAATAGCCCCAATGATCGAGCCCCGTCAGATAGAAAATATTTTCGGGCGCGGAGACGATGAACACGGCAAGGCCGCGCGCGTCCATGGCCCGCCTGACTGCGTCGAGCCGGGCTGCGAATTCCTGCTTCGAAAAATAGGGAGGCGCCTCTTCATTCGGCATTGATGTGTACGTCACGGGCTTTTTCGGCGGCTGAGATCGTCCGTCACATTCAGGTAAACGAGGATGATGTCAAATGGGATGTACACATCTCTTGATCCCGCCCCCGAACTTTGGCACGCTGTGGATCTACCGCCGAGCGCCGCAAGCTTCGGCCGCCGTGCGACACTGGGGAGAGGCATCGTTCCTGGCCGAACGAAGCCAATGGAAGATGGAGGCCAACATGCAGATGACACGCATCGCTCGCCGAGCATTCACCGGATTGGCAGCGGCCTGCTTGGCTCTGGTCACGCTCGCGGGGGCGCATGCCGAGACAACCCTCGAAAAGGCGAAACGCGAAGGGTACATCCGGGTCGGCTTTGCCAACGAGGCGCCATACGGTTTCGCGACACCGGACGGCAAGCTCACCGGCGAATCGCCGGAAGTGGTCAAGGCCGTGTTGAAGAAGATGGGTATCAACCAGGTCGATGGTGTGTTGACGGAGTTCGGATCCCTCATCCCTGGCCTGCAGGCCGGGCGTTTCGACATTATCGCGGCAGGCATGTTTATCACCCCGAAGCGCTGCGAGCAGGTGCAGTTCTCAGAGCCCACCTACGGCATTGGCCAGGCTTTTCTGGTGAAGAAGGGCAATCCGAAGAGCATCAAGGATTACGGAACGATCGCTTCCGAAAAAGGACTGAAGCTGGCCGTGATGGCAGGCGCCGTCGAGGGCGGCTATGCCAAGGACGCCGGGATCGACCAGTCTCGGCTTGTCGTGCTCCCCGACCAGTCGAGCCTGGTAAAGGCCGTCCAGGCGGGGCGCGCCGATGCCGCCGCGCTTACCGCCCTGTCGATCGCGGACATGGCGTCCAAAAATGAGGGTGTCGAATCGACGCCGCCCTTTGGGACCGTCGCCGGCAAATCAGTCGTCGGCCATGGCGGTGTTGCTTTCCGCAAGGACGATAAAGAGCTCTACGAAGCGTTCAACGCGGAGCTGAAAAAGTTCATTGGCTCGCCTGAGCATATCGCGCTCGTGACGCCCTTCGGTTTCGGAAAGGGCTTTCTCCCCACGAAGACAACGGCGCAACTTTGCGCGGGCGAGTAGAACGCCTGAACGATCGCGCTCTGCGTGGGATGACACGGACGGCCGCGGACGGTTTGCTCTATTGACGCTTCAGTAGTTCTGGGAATGTTTGTGCATGGCGCATCGTCCCCTTGTCGTCTGCGCCATTCTCGCCTTCACGGCGGGCCTGGTGATCGCGAGCTTCGCAGGCTTCCGGGAATTCCTTCCAGGCTTGCTCGAAGGAGCGCTCGTCACCATCGAGATCACGGTCGGCGGCTCCGTCCTGGCGGTCATCTGCGCTTTCGTTGCGGCTCTTTCAAAGATGTACGGAGCGTGGCCCGTCCGCGGACTCGCCGTCATCTACATCGAGGTTTTCCGCGGTACTTCGGCACTCGTCCAGCTCTTCTGGCTATTCTTCGTCTTGCCGCGCTTCGGCATTACGCTCGAGCCGCTCACGGTCGCCATCTTGGCGCTCGGGCTCAATGTCGGCGCTTATGGCGCGGAAGTGGTACGCGGCGCCGTTTCCGCTGTCCCTCGCGGACAGTGGGAGGCTACAGTCGCGCTCAATATGAGCCGCTTCCAGGCGCTGCGCCGCATTGTGCTGCCGCAGGCACTCGTTCCCATGATCCCGCCATGGGGCAACCTGTTCATCGAGCTTCTCAAGACAACAGCGCTCGTCTCGCTGATCACGATCTCTGATCTCGCCTTCAAGGCCCAGGAGATGAACGCCACCACCTATCGTACGGTCGAGATCTTCTCGATTGTCCTCGTTTTCTACCTGGCCATCGCCGTGCTGATCACGGTCGCCATGCGCAGCCTCGAATGGTTCGCGGCGCGAGGCCTCGCGCGGGGGCCTGCCCAATGAAGTTTTGGGATTGGAATTTCACCTTCGAGATCCTGCCGCTCCTCGCACGCGCCGCGCTCGTCACCCTCGAAGCGACGGTCATCGGGTTCGTCGTCGCGGCGATCCTCGGCCTTTGCTTTGCCATCGGGCGCATGTTCGGACCGAAATGGCTCAGCATACCGCTTGCGGGCTTCATCGAATTCATCCGCTCGACACCTCTCCTGATCCAAATTTTCTTCATTTATTTTGTTTTCCCGGAGTTCGGCGTGGAGATCGACGCGATGACGGCAGGGGTGCTGGCGCTTGGCCTCCATTACGCGACCTATTGCTCGGAGGTTTATCGAGCGGGTCTCGCCAATATTCCACGAGGCCAATGGGAGGCCTCGACCGCGCTCAACATGTCCACCTTCCATGTGTTTCGTGACGTGATCATCCCGCAGGCGATCCCGCCCATCGTCCCGGCGCTCGGCAACTATCTCGTGGCGCTGTTCAAGGATACGCCCCTGCTCTCGGCAATCGCCGTGCTCGAGCTTATGCAGACGGCGAAGATCATCGGCTCTGAAAATTTCCGCTATACGGAGCCGATCACGCTCGTCGGCCTGATATTCCTTATCTTCAGCCTGATCGCCGCGGCGCTCGTTCGCGCCGTCGAAGTCTGGCTGAGACGGAGGGTCACACATTCATGAGCACCGACCCGTCAGTCGCAATCTCGCCCGTAGATGAGCGCTCCGGCCCAATGGTTCGCTTCGAGAAGGTGATGAAGAGCTATGGCTCTCTGGTCGTGCTCAACGACCTCGATCTCGAAGTCGCGCGAGGCGAGAAGGTCGCGATCATCGGGCCGTCCGGTTCGGGCAAGACGACCGTCTTGCGTATGCTGATGACGCTCGAGCGCATCGATCGAGGCATGATCTTCGTGGATGGCGAGCCGCTCACCAGCATGAACCGCAATGGCGAGCTCGTCGCCTCCGACGCCAAGCATCTGCGGCGGATGCGAGGCAAGATCGGAATGGTGTTCCAGCACTTCAACCTTTTCCCCCATATGAGCGCGCTCAAGAACTGCATGGAGGCTCCATGCACAGTGCTCGGCCTCTCGAAGATGGAAGCGGAAGCGCGTGGACGCGAGCTCCTTTCGATGGTCGGGCTCGGCGACAAGCTCTTTCATTATCCTTCCCAGCTCTCGGGGGGACAGCAGCAGCGCGTGGCCATTGCGAGGGCGCTCGCCATGCGCCCCAAAGTCATGCTGTTCGACGAGGTGACCTCGGCGCTCGATCCCGAGCTTGTCGGCGAAGTGTTGAACGTGATCCGCAAAATTGCCGCAGAGCTCGATGTCACCATGCTGATGGTGACCCATCAGATGGGCTTCGCAAAAGAGTTTGCCGACCGCGTCTGCTTCTTTTACGGCGGACGCATTTGCGAACAGGGGCCACCCGAAAAGATCTTCGTGTCGCCGGAGAATGAGCGCACGCGCCAATTCCTGCGCGCGTGCCTCGAAGCCACATGAGCATCGCCGACGGAGCGATTTTCGAAACTCGGCCCTCGTCCCACCGTTCGACGCCGTCGCGCGAGCGCTTCGAGCGGCTTTACCGCACGCTGCGCGACCGTATCTGCTTGTTCGAGTATCCGCCCGGCGGTCGGCTTTCCGAGCAAGAGCTCGCCCGGGAATTCTCGACCAGCCGAACGCCGGTGCGCCGCGTGCTGGGCCGACTCGAAGCCGAAGGCCTGATCGAGGCTCGCCACGGGGTCGGCCACATCGTGACCCCCGTGAAGATCGAGGAGCTGGCGCAGATCTATCGCCTGCGCATGGAGCTCGCCGTTCTGATCGGAAGGCTATCCCCCATCCCGCGCGAGGAAGACGACCTCGAGCGCATTCGCGCGTTGATCGAGCGTTGCGACCGGCTCTCGAAAAAACCCGAATACAAGGCGCTGTCGCGCCTCAACATGGATTTTTTCTCCGAGATCACCGCGATGACCGGCAACGGCCCGTTGCGCGAGATCAGCGAGCGGCTCTATTTTCAGACTTCCCGAATCTGGCTCCAGATGATGCCCCGCCTCAACCTCGTCGAGGAGTTCGCGATTTTTCGCCGGGAGATGGCCGATGTATTGGCGGCGGCGGAAAGCGGGGACCTCGAAGCCGTGGGGCACATTCGCCGCGCGCATATTTCCATGAGCTTCGCTCGGATGACGCATTACGCGCGCCATCCGCCAAGCAGTGATTGATGGACGGCCCAAAAGAGCTCAACGCTCAACGCTGGGATCACGTCCATTGCCGATCAGGCCGGCCTTCGCGAAAAGCGATTATCCAGCTCGCCGGGGCGGCAAATCGACCTGCGCCGCTTCGGCATAGACCTTGATTACGGCGGCGTCGTCCTCTCGTCCGAGACCTTTCGCGCTCGCGGCCGCGAACTGACGATGTGCCGCTTCCGCGATCGGCACGGGAAAATCGAGTGCCTCGCCTGCCTCGAGCACGATGCCAAGATCCTTCACGAAGATGTCGATTGCCGAGCGAGGCGTGTAGTCACCCGCAAGGATGTGCGGCACGCGATTCTGAAACATCCACGACGAACCGGCGCTGTTGGCGATGACCTCATAGAGTTGATGGGGATCGAGACCGAGCTTCAATCCGAGCGCCATCGCTTCCGCGGCCGCAGCGATATGGGCGCCGGCAAGCAACTGGTTGATCATCTTCACTCGCGATCCGGCGCCCGGCATATCGCCCAGGCGGTAGACCTTGCTTGCAATCGCCCGAAGGAAAGGCTCGGCCTTGCTGAATGCTTCGGCAGCGCCAGCAGCCATGATGGTCATCTCCCCGGCTGCCGCCTTCGCCGAACCACCCGAAACCGGGGCGTCCAGCATGAGGATGTTCATCTCGGCGAGCCGTTGGGCGAGCTTCTCGACGAATGCGGGAGGCACGGTCGCGCATGCGACGACGATCGAGCCCGGTGCAAGTGCAGGCGCTGCTCCCGACGCGCCAAACAGGACCTCATCCGTCTGGTTCGCATCAACGACGAAAATGAAAGCTGTTTCCGCGCCGCGCACGCCTTCGGCGGGCGTTGCGGCAGTCGTTCCGCCGGCTGCACGAAAGCGCTCCAGTGCCACCGAGTTGCGATCGACTCCTCGCACGTCGAAGCCGGCGCGCAGCAACGAAATTGCGGCTCCATATCCCATGGAGCCTAGCCCGATGACGCATGCTGCACGCATCATATGTCCTCCTCGCCGAGATCTCGACAAGTGAGCGCGGCCTTGGCTCGCGCCGAGGCCGCTACTGCAAGCGTTATTTCAGCTCGTTGGCGAAAACGGTCTGTTTGATCGTCGGGAGCACTTGCTCGAGATTCTTCTCGGATACGACGATGATCGGCACGAGAATCTCCTTCGCCGGCGTCTTCCCGTCGAGATGATCGAACATCGCTTCGGCGGAGCGAACACCCATGAGGTAGGGCTGCTGCATTCCCGAAGCGACGATCTTGCCTTGGCGGATGAGATCGATGAACTCGGGCACGCCGTCGAAAGCTGCCAAGAGCACGGAGCTTTCACGATGCGCCGCCTGAATGGCCCTCACGGCGCCAAGTGTGGGCGTGTCGGTTTGGACGAATATTCCGTGCAGGTCGGGATGCGCGGTCAGCATGTCTTGCACGTATTTGAAGGTCTCGTCGGCGGTGTAGCGTTGCATCTGGTCGAGCGCGACTTCCTTGATATCGCCGTTCTCCTTCATCGCATCGCGGAAGCCCTTTGTGCGCGCCTTGCCGTTGTTGCGCGCCAACGAGATCGTCACCAACCCGACCGGCCCCTTGTCCCATTGATGTTCTTTGAGCGCCGCGGCCAATGCGACGCCGGTGTCGTGGGCGCCTTTTTCATTGTCGGAAATGATGAAGGACACGTAGTTGCCGGACGCAGTGCCGATGTCGGCGATCACCACAGGGATGTTGGCCTTCTCGGCAAGGCTCAGCACGCTCGGGGCGGTCGAGGAATCGGTCGGCGAAATCAGGATGCCGTCGACTTTTCGGGCGATGGCGTCCTGCGCGTTCTTGAGCTGGGTCGCAGCGTCGTTGTGGGAGTCGTAATTGGTGACTGTCGCGTTGTGCTTCTTGGCCTCATCGGCGATGCCGACAGCGAGATAGCGCCAAAAAGGTAGATCGAGACCTGGTGTCAGATAGGCGAAATGCCGCTCTTGCTGCGCAGGGGCCGGTCCGGCCAGCGTCAAGGCGGTGATGACGCCAAGGACCGTCATCAGTGACTTACCTCTCATGATCTCCTCCCAGATATTGCCGCCATTCGTGCCGGCCTCGAGCCGGGTTCCGCCGTCATCCGCCCGGCGGTAAAGGGCGGCGGCGAGTTCGTGAAATCGTTCAACCCTCTTCCCCCTGGCCGCGGTGCATTCCTTCTCGCGCGCTCAGGAATCGCTCGAGCAGAACGGCGGCGACAATGATCGATCCGATCGCCGTCCCTTGCCAGTAGGGATTGACGTTGAGGAGGTTGAGCCCGTTGCGGATCAGTACCATGATCACCACACCGATGAAGGTGCCGATGATCGTGCCGCGTCCGCCGAAAAGGCTGGCGCCCCCGATCACCACCGCGGCAATGGTGTCGAGCTCGAGGCCGGTCGCTGCGATCGGATCGATGGAGAGGATGCGCGCCGCAAGGAAGACCGCGGCTACCGCGCTCAGCGCGCCGGAGATGACATAAACGAGCACACTGTAGAAATCGACGCGAAGCCCGGCTGTGCGCGCGGCTTCGGCGTTGGAGCCGATCGCGTAGATGGTCCGGCCACCCTTGGTGAACGTGAGATAGTACCAGGCGACCCCGTATAGCACGACCAGCACGGCGAAATTCGTGGGGACGCCAAGGATCGTCGAGCTGGCGAGGTCGCCCAGAGAATCCGGCAACTGCGAGATCGAGTTCGCCCCGCTGAGGACATAGGCCATGCTGCGGCCAACCGACATCATGCCAAGCGTGACGATGAAGGCAGCAACACGACCCTTGGTGATGATGAACCCGTTGACGAACCCCGCAAGACCGCCGGCCACGATGGCGGCGAGGATGGCGATGGGCAGCGGCAGCTCGGCGAGGGAGAGACCTAAGATTATGCCCGTGGCGCCCGTGAGCGAGCCGACCGACAAATCGATTCCCGCGATCAAGATGACGAATGTCTGACCGATCGCCACGATGCCGGTGATCACCGACTGATCCATCAAGTTGAGGATGTTGCTGAGCGTGAAGAAATACGGCGAAATCAATGAGAGCGCGACGGCGAGAAGGAGCAACAAAAGCAACATGCGAAGCTCGAGCTGCGCGCCGCGCAACAGGCGCCGCAGCACGCTCGGACGAAGCTGTGGCCCCGTCTTGATCTCGCTCGCCATCTCAGTGCCTTCGAGCGGCAACTGACGTGGCCGGGGTCGTCGGGCCATCGAGAATGCTCGCGCGCACTGCCGCCGCGTCCGGCAGCGCATTGTCATTGGCGAGGGTCAAGCCGACATAGCCGAGATCGTGGCCGCGATGTCCGCGCAAGGGGACGAGCAATGTTGCCCCTGCGGGCTCGAGAAGAAAGCGGTCGGGCCGTTGCCGCAGCGCCCTGGGGATCGACACGTCAACGATTTCGGGGAAGCTGCCGCGCGCAAAGCCGATCTCGGGCGCGTTTTGGACAGCGACGGAATCGAAACAATAGAGTCGATCACCGTCCATCGAGATCCAATAGGCGATGCCGCCGAAGCGCTGCACCAGCATCTCGAGAATGGATCGGGTCGCCTCCGCCGAGCTGCGCGGCGCCGCGAACATGGCGAGCTTCTCGACGTCGACGAGAGCGCTCGGAATGCTGGTCACGTCACTGCCATCGCTCATTACGACGATCCGATCCGAAAGGCCGATCACCTCCTCGAAATCGGAGGAGACGAGCAGCACGGCCATTCCCTGGCGAGCCAAACGCCGGATCATTGCATAGATCGTGCTGCGCGTGGCGATATCGACGCCCCGCGTCGGCTCATCCAGAATGAGAAGCTTGGGTGACATCAAGATCCAACGCGCCAGCACCACTTTCTGCTGCATGCCGCCCGAGAGTGTGAGGATGCCCTCATCCAGAATGCGCTGTGGGAGGCCGAGCTCTTCGAGAAGCCGTGCCACCGAGGCGCTTCGCTCGTCATAGCCGAGGCCAAGGCTGCGCCGCTGGCCGAGATGGGCCAGGAGCAGATTCTCGCGAACGGTGAAATCCTGAACCAGTCCCTGTCGGCGCCGATCCTCCGGGATGAAACCTATTCCCGCGCGCACCGCCTCGATGGGTGCACGCGCCGTAAAGGGGGAGCCCGAGAGACGGACCGTGCCCCGCTCGATCCGACGCAAGCCGAACAGCGCCTCGACGCATTCCGAGCGACCCGCGCCGATCAACCCGGCGAGCCCGAGGATCTCTCCCGAGTTGACGGTGAACGACACGTCCTTGACGCGCGGCGCGCAAGCGAGGTGCTCGACTTCGATCACGGGCTTTCCGGTGGATTTCTCTCCGCGGCCGTCGACACCGCGTGCATAGATGTCGGCGATCTCGCGTCCCACCATCAGGCGGACCAGTTCTGCAGGCCGCATCTCGGCCGCCGGCGCTGCGGAAGCAACGGTTCGCCCCTCGCGAAAAACGGTGATGCGATCGGTGATCTCGAAAATCTCCTCGAGACGGTGCGAGACGAAGACGAGGGCTTTGCCGCCTTGCGCCAGAAGGCGCATGATGTCGAATAGTCGATCGACTTCGTTCGGCGAAAAGGACGCAGTGGGCTCGTCGAAAATGATCACCTTGGCGTCGAGCGCGAGAGCCTTGAGGATCTCGACCATTTGCAGCTGACCCGCCGAGAGCTCGCGAACCGGACGCCGCAGCGGAAGATGCGCGCGCTGGCCGAATTGGTCGAGCAGCGACTCGGCTCGGCTGGTCAGGTTTCTCCAGGAGAGACGGCCCGCAGCACCCAATTCCGGCAGATAGATGTTTTCGAGCACGCTCAGATCCGGCGCCAGGCTTGTCTCCTGCATCACCATGGTGACGCCGCCTTGAATCGCCTCTCGTGCCGAACCGAACCGAGTCGGGCGACCGAACATGAAAATCTCGCCGCGATCTGCCGAAAGATGGCCGGACACGATCCGCGAGAAGGTGGATTTGCCGGCGCCGTTCGCCCCGACGAGTGCATGAATTTCACCCGCTCGTAGCGCGAAGCTGGCACCGGACAATGCCTGGGTACGCTCGAATGCCTTCCAGATCCCACGCGCATCGATCGCAAGAGCGGGTTCGCCGGGCACCGCGAAGTTCGTTTCGAGACTCATGTCGGGCCAAGCGTTACGAAAGCGACCGCGTATGCGGAAAGCTCGAGCGAACCATTGAACCGTGTGCCGGCGCGCTCAGCCCAATTCGGCTCTGACGTGGCCGCTGCAAACGCCGAAGAATCGAGCAGTCGGTATTCCGCACCGGCAAGCGATGTGCCTGCCAAGCTTATCCGTTCCGTCGCGGGAGTGAGGTTCGCAAGCAGGAGCCGCCGCGACTTGCCGTCCCGCCAGCCCAAGGCAGCCACGCGTCGGGGGGCGCTCGATACGACGGAGATAAGCTCGGCTCCCGATGCGGAGGCGACGTCCGCGATCACATGGAAGACCGGATATATCTGCCGCCCGTCCGCATCGTCGTACCAAGGAAGGGGCTTGTCACTTCGACGATGGATCGCACCCCGGGGCCCGGTCGAGGTGCCGAGCACGATGGCCTCGGCACCGCTCGCGGAGAAAGCCGCAAGGTATCCCACGGTCCACGCCGCGCCAAAGAGTGCGCGGTGACGCGGATCCGCCTCCGCCATGCACACACGTGCATTATCCGGGTTTGGCGTAGAGCCGGGGCCGTAAGGGTTGTCGCGGGTGCCGATACTTGACGGACCGACGCGCCATGGCTTTCCGGAAGCGATGGCGCCTGCCGATTCGATGATCGCCGGAAGCGTCTCGAGCGTTTCCATGACCGAGCGATCGTCTGCCGCATGCACGATGGGGGTGACGGTGAAGCTGATATAGTCGAGGAAATGCGTCAACGGACGACGGCGGTTGAGCTCGGTGAAGAAGGCGTGCGCGCCCCCGCCTATTCGTGTTCCGGGGAACGAAGTGAGGGCAGCCCAACGGATCGCTTCGAGCGGCGGCTGCACCGGCCAGGTGCTGCCCGGCAGCACGCCTTTGAGGTCGGGCGCCGACCAGAGCGTGAGGGCGTCGATCTTGGCCCCAGCGGCGGCGCATTCCTCGGCGAGCTCGCGTGCTTCGTCCCCGGGTTCCCTTGTTCCGGGAAGCGCCGCCTCAATCGTCAGCTCTGCATTGCAAGCGCGAGCGATCTCACCGTAGCTGGCGAGTTCGGCGCGCCCATGACCCTCGTGGCGCAGCACCTCGCCGACGATGAGCCGAGGGCCGAGGGATTCCAAAAGCGACAGGGCTTCGTGGCTCGCCTTGGCTTCGCGCGCCGGAATCTCGAGGCCAATCCTGGGCATTTGGCCGATCGACCTGCCGATCTTCACCGCAATCGCGCGAGAGCCGCCGGAGCGCGCTTTGCTCGGCGCCTTGCCCTCTATCGTGAGAGTGACGCGCTGCTCGAGGCTTTGCTCGGCCGCAAGCTCGTATGGCCACGGCAAACCTATCGGCCTAACGTAAGTCTTGAAAGAGGCGTCACTCCAGTTGCGCTGATCCTCCATTTCGAATGTATCGCCTTCAAGCCGCGCGGTCACGAAGCTGCCCGGGGCAAACTCATGCTTCAACGCGCGCACGCCGAAAAAAGGTTGGTAGGCACTGATACGTTGCGGAAAAGCGGCCTGCTCACGGCTGCCGTCGACATGTTCGACGTCGACCGATCTTCCGGCACAACCTTCGAGTGGATGCAAGATCACGAACCCCGTTCGATTGGTCCGGAAGTTTCGCGCGATGCTCACGCGGGCGGCAAAGATCAGCTCATTTTCCGTGCCGTTGATATCCGCGGCGTAACGCACGGCGCCATCGGCGCACGCGCCCTCGTAGCCGATGTGAAATTTATCGGAGGCTTCGGTGATTTCGAGGTTCTTGATCTCAGCGCCATAAGTTCCCCACGCCTCATCGCGGACGATGAAGGCGATGGCGCGCATCACTTCACGGCCCGCACAGCGCACATACCGAAGCTGCCCGTTCTCGAATTCGACCGAGAGCGCTCCGGCCCGGATCATCCGGCCCTTCTCGTCGGGCTCGCGGGTGCCGTAAAGGGCAATGTCTTCCGCCGCGTTGCGCTCCGTCATGCCTCCTCCCGATCGGCTTCTCCTCGGCGCAGGCGTATCTTTTTCTCAGACCCGCAAGGCCTCGTCATTCGTGAATGACCCCCAGGCGCGCAAAATGTTCGTAGATACGTTTCGAATATGCGGCAAGCTCGGGCTCCTCGCCAAGTGCCACCGGTCTCGGACGTGGAAGGTCGATGACAAGCTCCTCCACGATTTCGCCAGGGGATGGGGACATGACGAGCACGCGATCCGACAACCCGACAGCCTCCTCGACACTATGCGTGATGAACAGAACGGTCGGCCGATCGGCCATCCACAACCGCTCGAGATCATGGCGCACCTGCACGCGCGTGAGCGCGTCGAGAGCGCCGAACGGCTCGTCCATCAGCAGGACCGGAGGCCGAAGGACGAGAGCGCGCGCCAGCGACACACGCTGGCGCATGCCGCCGGAGAGCTCATGCGGGTAGCGATCGGCGGCGTCGCTCAGTCCCAGTCTCTCGAAAAGCTCGATCGCGCGCTGCCGAATCGATGCCAAGGGGAGACGCCGGATCACCCCTTGAAGCAGCACATTGTCGAGCGCTGTCCGGAACTCGAGCAAGAGATGATCTTGAAAGGCGATGCCAACATCCGTAAGCGCGCCCGTCAGGAATTCCCCGCCGATGCGGATCGTGCCCGCTGATGGTTTGAGAAGGCCTGCGACCATGAGCATCAATGTGCTCTTGCCGCAACCGCTCGGGCCGACAACGGATACGAACTCGCCCGGCGCGATATCCACCATCGTCGGGCTCAACGCATGAACCCGTTGTCGCGTGCCTTCCCCGTAGATCTTCTCGACCCCTACGATTTCAATGCGGACGCCGTTCGCGCTGGAAGAGCGCACGGCATCGGCGAGCGTTGCAGCAGGCGGTCGCGCCCTCACTTCAAGGGACACGGACGCAATTCCGAATCCGGCGGAAGGAATTCATAGGTGTAATAGGTCGTCGCCGGAATGTCGGCAGGCAGAATTCCGATTTCGCTCAAGATCTTCACTGTGTCGGACCACTGATCGGGCGTCGCCTTGCCGACGAATTTCGCGCGATTCACGCACATCAAATATTTGGTGGCATCGAGCTGCGCCGGCGCGAGCTTCTCCGAGGCGTCCGGAAACATCGACTTCATCGCTGCGACCGCGTCGCTCGGATTGTCCAAGGCCGCGTACCATCCCTTGAGACTTGCGGCCACGAATTTCTTGGCGATGTCGGGATGGGCGGCAAGGAAGCTTTCCGACGCAATGATCGACGTCGAAACAGTCGGAGCCCCGTGCTCGATGAAGGGGAAGTTCACGGTGTCGGCGCCGAGGCTCTTCAATTGGATCGCGAAGTAATCGATGGAACCCAAGATGACGTCGACCTGTCCCTGGATGAGGGCGGCCGTCATCGAATCCGGTGGCATGTTGACGAGCTTGATGTCGGAATCCTTCAATCCGCTCGCCGCGAGAACCAAAGGAAACATCGATGATTGCGACCCCGCATTGGGAACGGCGACCGAGTGCCCTTTGATCTCGGCGATCGACTTGATTCCACTCTTCGTCAGCGCGGTCACCTGGTTGGGGTTGCCTTGAAGAATGGTCGCGAGAACCTTGATCTTGGCGCCGGACGAGACAAGCTTCATCACCGGCGCGGAATCCGCAAAGCCGAGATCGACCTTCCCGGCTGCCAAAAGCTGCGCCGTGATTTGCGAGCCGTTTCCGGGCTCGATCTTCACGTCGAGACCCGCATCTTTGTAGTAGCCATTCTTGACGGCGAGCTCGAAGCCGGCGTTGAAACCGGCCGCCGGGTAGTTGAGCTGGAAAGTCACAGGATAAAGTTCGGCAGCTCGCGCCGTCGTGAAGGGTAGCGTCAGGGCAGCGATCGTCAGTCCGATCAGGCCAAGCGCGAACCTCCTCTCACGAGACGAGCTCTCAACGATCATGATTACCTCCCAAGTCCGGTTTTCGATTTTTCAGCTGGCCCGCCGGCGCCGGCGCCACGGCGCCAATAGATATTCGAGAAGCTCGACCAGGCTGTTCAAACCGAGCCCGATGATGGTCATGATGAAAAGGATCGCAAAAACGAAGGTGGTGTCGAGACGCCCCGTCGCCTGAAGCATCAGATAGCCGAGACCTTGGTTCGCACCGACGAACTCTGCGACGATCGCAGCCGTCGCCGCGATCGTCGCGGAAGTCTTGAGGCCGCCGAAGATCACCGGAAGGGCCGAGGGGAACCGGAGGTACCAGAAGGTTTGCCAGCCCGACGCCCCCATGGAACGGGTAAGGAAAAGGAAGCGTTCGTCGAGGATTTGGAACCCCGAGATGCTGGCGAGCAAAAGCGGAAAAAAGGTGAGGAGGAAGGTCAGCATCACTTTCGAGCTCGGGCCAAAGCCGATCCACACGACGAAGAGCGGCGCTATGGCGATCTTGGGAACGAGCTGGATGAAGACGAGAAACGGGTAGAGTGAGCGCTTGGCCGCGGGCGAGAGCGCGATCAGCAAGCCCATCGGTATCGCCGTCACCACCGAAAGCAGGAAACCGAGGACGATTTCCTCCATGGTAACGAGCGAGTGGTTCCACAAGCTTTGCCTCGCATGGACAAGCTCAGGCAGCACGTCCTGCGGTGGAGGAAGCAGATAAGCCGGGATCTTGAAGACGGTGACGGCAAGCCACCAGGCGCCGATCAATGCAACGAAGACGAATGCCGGGAGAGTATTCCACAAGATCCAGCCGAGCCAGCTCTCACGCACCCGCTCAACGTTCATTGCGTGTCCCATTGGAAGGCGTCTGTCGGACCGGACATCTCTCGTCCCCTCGCCTTCACGAAAGTCACCTCGAAGCTCTATGACGGCACGAAGTCCTTTGCGACCCCGACAGGTCACATCTTCCTCCAAAGGCCGTCGACGAAATCGTTCGAAAGACTGGATGCATATCCGTAAAGGGAGCGCGAGGCTGATCATTCCGCCTTGATGTATCCGTTTACATCACTGCTTCCCAGTGTCAACTTTTTCATGTCCGCCGCCTCCTCGCATCCGACAAAGGCGCGTGGCCGGCGCATGCACCTACTTTGCGCGGCGCGGCGGCGGACCCGAGGACGCGCGCACGATGATCTGCGCATCGCATTCGAAGACCGTTTCGTGCACCCGCCGAAAGATTTGCGCGAGAATATAACGCGCGGCGCGGCGACCGACTTCGTCGCCGGGCACGCGGACCGTCGTGATCGGTACGGGAAGCTCGCTCATGACTTCGGTGTCGTCGTAACCGACGATCGAGACGTCACCCGGAACCGCAAGGCCCATCGCAAGTGCCTCCAGCTCTGCCCCGACGGCCAGATATGCATTGGCGCACAAGATCGCGGTCGGCCGCGGAGATGCCTTCATGATCCGCCGAAAGATGGCACGTGCTTCAGTGACGCTCGACAATTCCAGCCCTTCGCCCCAATGCATGGGGCGCACCGCAAGGCCGTGCCGCCCCAAGGCATCGCGAATGCCGGCGAGCCGCGCCGCGGCGCGATCATTGTTGGTCGTCGATTGCCCGATCACGCCAAAGCGGATGTGCCCGAGCTTGACCAGATATTGCGTGAGTTCCGCGAGCGCCTTGTGGTTGTCGGGCCCGATCGAGCTTGTCGGATCATCGCGGTTGAAGACGAAGGTGTTGATGGATGGTATGCGCTGGCGCCGCAAAAGTCCGGGCAAATCGGCGTGGTGGGCATGGCCGACGAGTATCATGCCATCCACACCCCTTTCGAGAAATTTCCGCACCTGACGCAGCTCCTGGGCCGGATCATATTCGGAACAAGCGAGGAGCAGGATATAATTCTCGGCCAGAAGCTCGCGCTGAAGGGCCGTTGCGGCTCGGGCGAAATCACCGTGGCTGAGCGTCGGAAACACCGCGCCGACCGCTCCCGATCGGCGCGTCGCCAATGCCCTCGCCGCGCCGTCCGGAACCCATCCGAGATGGTCAATCACGGCCGAAATCCTGGTGCGCAGTTCGTCGGACACAATGTCAGGACGATTGATGGCCCGCGACACCGTTGCGGTCGATACGCCTGCGGCCCGGGCCACGTCGCGCAATCCGATCGACAGGCGCGACTGTTCGGCAGAGGCGCCGCGTTCAAATTCGGCCCGACCGCCTGCCTCTCCTTTCGAGGAGCTCCAATTTCGTTCTGTGCGACCCATCAGCGTTGAAAGCTAGCTCCGCAAGAAATCGCTTCGGCAATGGACGTCATTCGACGCGGCTGGCGAGAAGCGGTGACGACAAGGCATATTGAAGACGATAGATCCCACGCTTGAGATCGGCACGCGCGCCCGCTTTCAGCAGGGCGTCATTGCCGAGCGAGGATCGGCGCAAATCCGTGAGACGCTCGACGTCGGTCGCCTCGATGAGGAGAATCCATTCGGCGATTTCGTCGGCGGCTGCCCGCAGCTTCTTTTCTTCCGTGGGACGGTTGCTCGCATCGTTGTCGCCCCGCAGCAGATGAACCGAGACGATCCCGACCCTCTCCGACGGCAACGGCGTCACCAGGCTCTTGACGTTTTGCTTGAAGCGCCGGACATCCAGGCTCGAGCCAAGCCGGATCGTCTCGATGGCGGCCCCATCTCCCGTGCCGACGCTCGCCTCGACGTGGCAGATCGTTCGTGAAGTGTCGGTGAAAGTGGCGACGACCGCTTTCGTCCAGGGGGTCGGATGATCGAGCCGCGCAAGGTAGTGGCTAGACGATAGATCCTCGACGCGCTGCGTCTCGTAGAAATTGAAGAATTTCGGCGCCCCGTCCACCGCCACGTATCGTCGTCCGCGAAGGAACCCCGGCAGCCCTACCCTCTCCGGAATGTGCTCGCGAACATGCCAAGCGACGAATTCGTCCTCTCCGCCAGGCTTGATGCCATTCCAAATGGCGAGAACGGCGGCGCCTGCGAGACTCATCCGGCCGTCTGCCCGGCAGAAGACAGTTTTTTTGCCCACCGCATGATATGCTCGGCCACGGCAACGAGCTCCTTCTTCTGGTTGTAAGCCTCGACCTTGGCGATGGATCGCCCCTTTTCCTTGTCGACAGAACTGATCGTATAGCGGGTCGTGACCGTGTCGCCCAGAATGACCGGCTTGAGAAAGCGCACTCGGTCGTAACCTGCCGAAACCGGGAAATCCGTGAGACCTTCCTCGTGGATGATGTGAGCGATGCTGATGGTCGAAACCGTCGACATGTAGCCAATGGTCAAGGCACCATGTGCGATGCGCTTTCCGATCGTCGTTTTCTCCTGCATATATTGGTCATTGATGTGCGTGTCGCTGAAGTCGCCCGTAATGCCTGCGAAAAGCGTGATGTCGGTTTCGCCGACTGTTTTGGCGAAAGTGAAGGTCTGCCCGACCTCGACGAAGTCCAACCCTGACTTGCCCATATTGGCATGTGCTCCTTCCCGGTCGCGGCCCGTTCGCTTCGGTGCGCGCGCGCCTTGACAAATCTCCGGCGCGCAGAATATGTAAGCGGTTACAAAATTTGGTTGCGCCCGTCAACGGCTCGGGAAACCAAGCGACAATCCCTCGAGGCATCCAAGATGCAGGTGATCAGCGCCGACGAGGCCGCAAGGCTCATCGATGACGGCGACCATGTCCTGGTGAGCGGTTCGGGCGGTGGGCATGCGATCCCCGAAGCCATCCTCGAAAGCGTCGAGAGACGCTTCCTCGAAAGCGGCGCGCCGAAAGACCTGACACTCATCCACGTGGTGGGACTGGGCGATCGAGCGACGAAGGGTGCCGCCCGATTTTGCCATGAGGGGATGCTGAAGCGCTCGATCACGAGCGCGCTCATCGACTCTCCGGCAATGATCGATCTGGCGTTTTCCGACAAGATCGAATCCTACACGCTCCCACAAGGCGTGCTCTCGCAATTGATGCGCGACATGGCCGCCGGGCGTCCCGGGCTGATCACGCGGACGGGTCTTCGGACCTTTGTCGATCCGCGGCACGGCGGGGCGCGACAAAGCCCGAGCGCCATCGAAGACATGGTCGAGCTGATGATGATCGATGGCGCGGAGTATCTTCGCTACAAGCCGTTTCCTCTCGACGTTGTCTTCCTGCGAGGCACGACGGCCGACGAGGATGGCAATGTGAGCATGGAGCAGGAGGCCATTTTCGGCGAGATGCTCTCGACCGCGCAAGCCGCGCGGCGAGCCGGAGGCATCGTCGTGGTGCAGGTGAAACGCCTCGCGCGACGCGGAACGATCCCAGCGAAGATCGTGAAAATCCCGGGCATCCTCGTGGACTATGTGGTGGTCGATGCGGCGCAGCGTCAGACCTACGCCACGGAATATGACCCGGCCTACGCCGGAGAGTTGCGCGTGCCGCTCGAGTCAATGAAACGGCTTGCCTTCGATCCGCGCAAGATCGTCGCTCGCCGTGCGGCGATGGAGATTTTGCCAGGCGCGATCTGCAATCTTGGAGCAGGCATATCGACGGGCATTTCCGCCGTCGCTGCCGAAGAGGGCATCTTGGACCATATCGTGCTCACGAACGAGCAAGGATTCATCGGCGGCGCGCCGCTTACAGGGGTCGATTCCGGCGCCTCACAGAACTACCAAGCCATCGTCGATCAGCCCTACCAGTTCGACTTCTATGATGGCGGCGGCCTGGACATTG
Organism: Hyphomicrobiales bacterium; assembly: GCA_019247795.1. Classification (GTDB taxonomy): domain Bacteria; phylum Pseudomonadota; class Alphaproteobacteria; order Rhizobiales; family Beijerinckiaceae; genus GAS188. The sequence goes on from JAFBAK010000067.1 coordinate 22,415, forward strand.
CCTTCCTTTCGTTCGCCGAGGTGGACCCTCGCGGCAACGTCAACATCAGCCGTTTCGGCTCGAAGATCGTCGGCATCGGTGGCTTCATCAATATCAGCCAAAACGCCAAATGCGTGGTGTTCAGCGGTACCTTCACCTCAGGCGGCCTCGAGTTGAAGGCAGGTGACGGAAGGCTGACCGTCGTTACGGAAGGGCGGCACAAGAAGTTCGTCAGCCAGATCGAGCAGATCTGCTACAATGCCGAGTTTGCGGAATGCGAAGGTCGAAGCGCAATATTTGTCACGGAACGCGCGGTCTTTCGCGCGATTGACGGCACGCTCGAGCTCGTCGAGGTCGCGCCCGGCATCAGCATCGAGCGCGACATACTTCCTCATATGGCGTTCGAGCCGCGGCTCGCTCTCGAAATCCGGAAAATGGATCCTCGTCTCTTTCGCCCTGAGCCGATGGGCCTTCTTGCGGACCTGAGGAGCTGTGCTCCTCCCGCTCACGCCAACAGACGACGCCGCTCGTCGTCGTCGCATTGACGTTGCGCTTCGCTTTCATGCGAAGATAGGCTGCAGAGAAATCTCTTGTGGTCGAACGATGCTATTGGGATGTATCGCTGACGATTTCACCGGCGCCAGTGATCTGGCGAATACGCTCGCCAAGGGTGGGATGTCGACGATTCAGTTCGTGGGCGTCCCCAAGGGAACGGCGCAAGCTCGTTGCGAGGCCGGTGTCGTGGCCCTCAAGACGCGCTCGATCGCGGCGGCAGACGCGGTCGCCCAGTCACTCACGGCGCTCCGTTGGTTGGAGACGCAGGGATGTCGCCAATTCCTGTTCAAATATTGCTCGACATTCGATTCCACTCCGCGGGGCAACATCGGGCCCGTGGCGGAAGCCTTGCTCCAAGCCCTCCCCGCATCGGTCGCGGTGGTATGCCCGGTGTTCCCGGCGACGGGGCGTACGCTGTTCATGGGGCATCTTTTCGTCAAGGATCGGCTCTTGTCCGAGTCCGGCATGGAGAACCACCCGCTCAACCCGATGACCGATCCGGATCTCCGGCGCTGGCTTCGATTGCAGACGAAAGGTGAGGTCGGCTTCGTACCGCATAGCATCGTTCGGCAAGGCGGCGAGGCTGTGCGCGCCGCGCTCGACGCAGAGGCGAAGGCCGGGCGCCGCCTCGTCGTGGTCGACGCGATCGAGGACGCCGATCTTCTCGCCATCGGTGCCGCCGTCGCTGACCAGCCGCTCGTGACCGGCGGCTCAGGTATCGCGCTCGGATTGCCCGAGAACTTCCGCAAAGCCGGAATGCTGAGCAACGCCGGTTCCACCTACAAGCCCGGAAAAGGACCGGGCATCGTGCTTTCGGGATCCTGCTCCTCGGCTTCGCAAGCCCAGCTCGCGCACTATCTTTTGACGCATCCCGGATTGGCGCTCGACCCCGACGCGCTCATGGCGGGAAGTCAGAAGGTCACGGACGCTGCTCTGTTCGTTCGAGATCACCTCGATGATGATCCCGCGGTTTATTCCACGGCGAGCCCGGCGAAGGTCGCCAAATCGCAAGAGAAGTTCGGTCGTCAGGAGCTTGCCGAGAAGATCGAGCATTTCTTCGGTGCACTCGCCGCCGCGCTCGTCGATGAGGGCGTTGCCCGGATTGCCGTCGGCGGCGGCGAGACATCCGGCGCGGTCGTCACGGCGCTCAAGACCGAAAGCCTGATCGTGGGGCCGGAAATCGATCCCGGTGTCCCTGCCCTTGCAGCCTCCGGCGATCGTCGCGTCCACCTTGCCTTGAAGAGCGGTAATTTCGGTGCGCTCGATTTCTATGACAAAGCCTTGCACGCTCTGGGGGAGGCATAATCAGGAATGGTGCAGAATGAGGCGGAGCTGCGAAAAGACCTGGTCCGCTGGGGACGCTCGCTTTTCGAACGGCGTTTCACCGTCGGCTCTTCCGGCAACATGTCGGTGAAGCTCGCGGATGGTTTTCTGAGCACGCCCACGAATTCCTGCCTCGGTTTCCTCGAAGAAAACAGACTATCGCGCCTCGACGGCTCCGGACGGCACATCGACGGCGACCCGCCCACGAAGGAGTTGCCCCTCCACATGGCGTTCTACGAGGGGCGCCCATCGGCGAGAGCCGTCGTGCACCTTCATTCGAGTTATGCGACAGCACTTTCATGCCTTGGGGACATCGATCCGGAGAACGCGATTGCGCCGATCACCCCTTATGTCGTGATGCGTGTCGGGCGCGTGCCGGTTCTGCCCTATACAAAACCTGGTTCCGCCGACATCGCACCCGTCATTCGCGCGACGGCTCGGCGCAGCGCGGGCGTGCTTCTCGCCAATCATGGTCCGGTGGTGGCTGGCACATCGCTCGAGAGCGCCGTCTTTGCCATCGAGGAGTTGGAGGAGACCGCAAAGCTCATACTCCTGACGAAAGGCTTGCAGGTCCGTCACCTTGATGCGGCCGCGATCGCCGATCTCGAATCCTCGTTCAATCTGAGGTGAGCATGCCCCGTTTTTCCGCCAATCTCGGATTCCTGTGGCCGGACCTACCATTGCTCGACAGGATCGAGGCCGCGGCCCGCGTGGGCTTCAAAGCGATCGAGCTCCATTGGCCCTATGCCGTGCCGGCCGGCGAGGTGAAGGAAACTTGCCTCAAGTGCATGGTCACGCTTCTCGGGCTCAACACCGTCGTCGGCGACACGGCGAAAGGTGAGTTCGGGCTTGGGGCTCTCGCTGGTCGCGAGAGGGACTTCCAATCGGCCATGGATCAATCGATCGAATATTGCATCGCGAGCGGCGCGACGTCGATCCATGCCATGGCCGGCGTGGTGAGCCCCGATGAACGAGCGCGAGCGCGCCAAGCACTGTTGCGCAATCTGGAAATGGCCTCGATCAAGGCGGCAAGACACGGGCTCGATCTCTTGCTCGAACCCATAAATCCACGTGACAAGCCAGGCTATTTCTACTCGCGCGCGGAAGAGGCCGCCGGCATCATCACGGAGCTTGGCGCTGCGAATGTCAAGCTGATGTTCGACATCTACCATGTCGGGGTGGCCGAAGGCGACATCCTGAAAAAATTCGAGCGCTTCTTGCCGGTCATCGGGCACGTGCAGATCGCCGCCGTGCCGTCGCGTGCCGAACCCGACGAGGGCGAGATCGCGTATGACAGGCTTCTGCGAGCGATCGATGCGCTCGGCTACGAAGGGTGGGTCGGCTGTGAATACAAGCCGCGAGCCGATACGACTCTCGGGCTGAGCTGGTTATCGGCGCTCGGATTCGCTTTGTAGCCTGCAAGGCACGCGAGCAAGCATCTCATTTTCCGGCGCACGGCTCACGCGCCGTGGTGACCGACGCCGAACACGCAAAGGCCACTCGGCGCCTTCCAGGACCTCACATCAGCACTTGCCTCTTCCCGGCGCGCTCGACGAGATCGGCGAAACTGCCGAGCGAGATGAAATGAGCGTAAGCAAGGCCGAGCCAGCCGCGCCGGCGCCAATCCGTCAGGACAAAGCTTGGAAGTGCATCGAACTTGGCCCGGTCGATCAATTCAAAGCCGGCAAGCGCAAGGTTCTCGCCTCCGGGCAGTGTGACTTGTGCCTGGTTCGGCACGAGCAGCTGGTTTTTCGCCAGCTCCTTCACGAATTCGCGCGTCGCTTCATTGTCCCGCTGATAGGCAGCGCAAAATTCGAGAGCTCCTTTGGCGATCTCGCTTGGGCCGTCATCGACGAAGAGCGGACGCTCGGACCCATCCTCGAGGGCGCCCGCGGCTTCATCGATGCACAAGGTGAATTGCTGGCCATCCGCGCTTCGATGAAAAATGAACGGGTAGCGGCGTACATAAGCGGGAATATAGGTGCTCGGTCGCCAAGCGCCGTCCGCGTCAACGAACAGATTTTCGGCTTGGCGCAGACCGAGGATCGCCAGAGCCGCCGGATTGGGCGTACTCGCGAACACGATGGGATAGGTGCGTGCAGCCTGCTCGAATTCTGCGGCGTTGAGCATCACGACATTGGTGTTACGCGCGAAGTCGAAGCCAATCGTGGTCTTGAGCGATTTGCCCGCGCAGCGCCCGGCGTCGAGTGCCGCAATCTGACGATAGAACAGCGGCGTCTGATCGGCAGGCGCCTCGGGGACGATTTCACGATCTTTAGTCGGATTTTTCGATTGAGGCATGAGTGGGCAATCCCAATTATGCGAAGCGATCAGCTGAGCGTCTACCACGTTTCGCCATCCGATTTCGACTCTAATTATCCGCAGCGTCAACATTCTCCTGACTTCCAGGCGTTTTCAACGGTCTTTGGTTGAGAATCCTACATCCTTTAGAAACTCAAGGTCAGGTGACCCTTGAAGGCGTTGGCTATATCACGTCTTCCGAATTGCCCCGAATAGGAGAACCCGACATTGGCGGCCGTGGTCACCCGATAATTCGCTCCGACCTCGGCAGCCAACGCGTCTCGGTCGACCGGAATTGCGGCAACCGTAAAGCTCTGTGCCCCGCCCTGGAAGCCGAGAAGCACCGAAGGCGCTAAATCTCCGAGGGCGTGCCGCCAGCCGAGCATGGTGGTGAAAGTGACCGGGATAGCCGCGAAAGTGAGCTCGCCGCGTATCCCCAATATGGTCGTCGCGAAGTTGAAGTCCTTCTCCGCCCCGGTGAGCGCCGCAGCGTCGCCCCCCTCGGTGAAGCTGCTCTGGTGGATTCGGATCCCGGCGGCGCCCACGAACGGCTCGAGGGCTGCGTCCCGAAAGGTGAGCCCTACCATGCTCGCGCCCGAAAGATTGATGCGATAACCGGCCTCGCCGAAGGCTTGCACGGTCGAGCCCCCATTGTTCGACGCGGTCGCGCTCGCAAACCCCGGAAACATCACCTCGCGTGTCGTCGCCGTGGAGTTTGCAGCGTAAAGTGCCCCGGCGCCAATTTGCGCCGCTCCAAAGCTCGCACCTGCATAAGCCCCGCCAAAGCCGCTTTCGAACGTCGCAGACGACAAACGCTGGCTCACAGCGAGGTGATCATTCGTGTAGCCGCCTGCAAGGCCAAAGCGCCAGTCGGTCCCGAGGTAACCATCCCCGAAAACGTCTCCGCCGAGAACGAGACCGCCAGTCGATCGTGATGTCGAAGCGGCATTGCCGTCGCTGACCGCATGACCCCAATCTCCGAAACCCTGGCCCCAGAAGTCGAAGGCGCTCGGCTGCGAAAGGCGTCCGGCGATCAATGCCGGGCTGACCGTTTTGCCGGAATGAGAATCGACCGCATCACTGTCGCTGCCAGGCGATGTGGTCGTGAGCTGAAGGCTAAGATGGTCGAGGATGGCCTCGCGCGGCAGTCTCGTATCTTCGAATGCTCCCGTAACCACGCTTGCATGCAGCTCGCCCGAGAGTGCGTCCAAAGCTTGCGAAAGCCGTGGGGCGTGAAGAACAGCGAATACCAGTGGCTGAGAGGCGGCGGTATCCCTTGCGAGCACCAGATTGAGCGCTGCGGCCACGGCGGCCTCGTTCCGGGTTTGGCCGGCGAGCACCGGAAATGCCATCGGCGTCTGGCCGACGCCGGTGCCAGGCGGGTTCGCCGCCTCGGTCAACACCACGTCAGCGGCGTTTCCGCTCTGCAC
>JAFBAK010000083.1 GCA_019247795.1 Hyphomicrobiales bacterium
CGCGCGTTCTCGCGCCCCTCTTTCTTCTGGCGATCGCGCTGCTTCTTCTGACGGTCGCGCTGCCTGGCCTCATTCCCGTTTCGCCGGCACTTGCCGTCGAAGCCAATGAAATGCTCGCCGATCCGGCATTGGAGGCGCGAGCGAGAAACCTGTCTTCCCAATTTCGCTGCCTGGTCTGTCAGAATGAATCGATTGATGAATCGAATGCCGATCTCGCCCATGATCTGCGCGTGCTCATTCGCGAGCAAGTGAGCGCGGGGCGGTCCGACGCCGAGATCCGCGACTTCCTCACCGCCCGTTACGGCCAATTCGTGCTCCTGAAACCGGTCTTCGGGAAAGAGACGTTTCTGCTCTGGCTCGGGCCTTTCCTGGTATTGACCGGGGGTGCCGTGACGATCGGCTTTGCCCTTCGCCGGCGGCGCAACTTCCTCGCCCTCGAGGCACCGCTCAGCGACCGTGAGAAAGCGACGCTTCACGGTCTCGATCAGAGATAGAGCGCAAAGCGCTGCGAAGCACGTTTAGCGGAGGCCGGGTTTTTGCAACGGTGCGGCTCCTGATGAGGGCCGCGAAACCGCAAGGCTCGAGAGCTTTCCGGGCCCCCGAACAAGTTTTCCGGTCGGGTCTTGCGGCGCGGCCGCTCTCGAATGTTGTCGCGGCCAATTACAAAGATTTCATCGCTCGGACAGGGGCGCGCAAGCGGCCCGACACCATATCCTGGGAACAACAGACCAACGGATGACGAAGGTCAAAAGGAGTTCGAAAACATGGACACGCATAGCACCGTCCCAGTCGCCTCAAGGCGCCGGCGGCTGACGCTCGTCTCGGGGGTCGCCGCGCTGGCGCTGGTGGCTTTTGCAGGTTTCGAGACAGGCATCGCCGTTCCGACCCTGCCCGCCCATGCGGAAACGACGCAGGCACCTTTGCAGGGCTCAGCGATCGGCTCTCCCGCAGCGCTCGCCCCGGTTTCTTTCGCCGATCTCGTGCAGAAGGTGAAGCCGGCGGTTATTTCCGTGAAGGTGAAAATCGTCGAGCAGGACGCCCAGCCGATGGCATTCGGCAATGGCAATAATAACGGCAACGACAACGAATTGCCTTTCCCCAACCTGCCCCCGAACCACCCACTCAACCGTCTGTTCGGACCTTTCGGCCAGAACGGCCTGCCGGGCGGCCAGACGCCCAAGCGCTTCGGCGAAGCTCTTGGCTCGGGCTTCTTCATCTCGTCTGACGGCTATGCCGTGACGAACAACCACGTCGTCGACCACGCGAAAACCGTGAGCATTACCACGGATGACGGAAAGTCCTACTCCGCCAAGGTGATCGGGACGGATCCGAAGACGGACGTGGCGCTGATCAAGGTCGATGGCCGCAGCGACTTCCCCTTCGTCAAGCTTGCGACGGGTTCGCCGCGCATCGGCGATTGGGTGCTCGCGGTCGGCAATCCCTTCGGCCTCGGCGGCACGGTCACGGCCGGCATCGTCTCGGCTCGCGGGCGCGACATCGGCGCGGGGCCCTATGATGACTTCCTTCAGATCGACGCTCCGGTGAACCGCGGCAATTCAGGCGGCCCCACCTTCGATCTTTCGGGGAATGTCGTGGGCGTCAACACCGCGATCTACTCGCCATCGGGCGGCAGCGTCGGCATTGCTTTCGCCATTCCTTCGCAGACGGTGCAATCCGTCGTCGACCAGCTGAAGGAATCGGGCTCGGTGACGCGCGGCTATATCGGCGTGCAGATCCAACCGGTGACCGGTGATCTCGCCGATGGCCTCGGATTGAAGGACGCCAAAGGTGCGCTCGTCGCGGGCCTCGCCAAGGATGGACCGGCCGGCAAAGCGGGCCTGAAGTCGGGCGACGTCATCATGTCGGTGAATGGCCAAAATATCGCCGACGCGCGTGAATTGTCGCGAGACATCGCTGCGCTCAAACCAGGCGAGAAGGCGGCGCTATCGGTCTGGCGCAATGGTGACACGAAGACCATCGACGTGGCGATCGCCAAATACCCCAGCGACAAGGTCGCGACTGCCTCGACGAGCGATGAAACCATGAATGCGGGCTCGAAGCTCGGCTTGACGCTCGGTCCCGCAAGCGAAGTCGGCAAGGCCTCGGGCGTTGCGATCACGCGAGTCGATCCGGAAAGCCCCGCTGCCGAGAAAGGCTTGCAGGCCGGTGACCTGATCACGAATGCCGCCGGCAAGACCGTTTCGACGCCGGAGGACGTCAAGAGAGCGGTGGCCGAGGCGAAGCATGATGGCCGCAAGGCCGTGCTTCTTCAGGTCGAGCGTGACGGCAATAGCCTCTACGTCGCCGTTCCGTTCACCGGCTGAGGCGTTACGAATTCGGACCCCGGCCGGTGCATCCCGTCGCCCCCGCGACGGCTGGGTCGTCCGAACGCGCGGCGGGCTGGGTCTCCCAGCCCGCCGTTGCGTTTTTGGGCCGTAATACGCGAAAGGGTGGGAACCGGTTTCTCGATTTAGCAGACCCGAAATTCGTGCCCTCTACGCCTCGGGACCGCGCGCCGAGGCAACGCGTGCCTGCGACTCTTGTGAATTGACAAAACAACCTTATTTTGCGCTCAGCCATGAAGATTCTCGTAGTGGAAGACGATCGCGACGCCGCCGCTTACGTCCAGAAGGCCTTGCGGGAGGAGGGGCATGTCGTCGATCAGGCTTTTGACGGGCTCGACGGCTATGCGCTCGCACGCGAGGGCAATTATGATGTCCTGATCGTCGATCGCATGCTGCCGAAACTCGATGGGCTCTCGCTCGTGCGCTCGTTGCGTGAGCAGGAGGTCCACACGCCGGTGCTGTTCCTCTCGGCGCTTGGCCAGGTCGATGACCGGGTGAAGGGGCTCAGAGCCGGCGGTGACGATTACCTCACCAAACCGTATGCATTCTCGGAGCTCCTGGCGCGCATCGAGGTGCTGGCACGGCGTCGTTCGAGCGGCGCGGCGCGCGAGGAGACGGTTTACCAGGTCGGCGATCTCGAGCTCGACCGACTCTCTCGCCGCGTCACCAGGGCCGGGCAGACGCTCGACCTGCAGCCCCGCGAATTTCGCCTCCTCGAATACATGATGCGTCATGCGGGCCAAGTGGTCACACGCACCATGCTTCTCGAAAATGTCTGGGACTATCATTTCGACCCCCAGACCAATGTCATCGACGTGCACGTGTCGCGGCTGCGTGGCAAGATCGACAAGGGTTTCGATCGCCCTTTGCTGCAGACGGTGCGTGGAGCCGGGTATGTGATCCGTGACGGCGCTCGGTAAGCTCGTCCGCACCACGGCCTTTCGGCTGACACTCGCCTACGCCCTCGTCTTCGCGGTCATCTCGGCGGGAGTGCTCGGCTATGTCGCCTGGAACGGGCGCCATCTCGTCGAGCAAGGAATGCGCGAAACCGTGGACGCGGAGGTGAACGGCCTCGTCGATCAGTTCCGCGTACGCGGCATCAGGAACGTGGTCGCGAGCGTGGAGCAGCGGACGCGCCGGCCGGGATCGTCGCTTTATCTCGTCACCACCTTCGTCGGCGAGGCGCTCGCGGGCAATGTGGCGCGCTTGCCCACGAGCGTGCTCAACTCGGCCGGCGACTACCCCGACACGCCCTATGAGCGGCTCGACGATCCCGACGACGTGACGCACCACGCCTATGTGCGCGTCCTGTTGTTGCCCGGCGGATTTCGTCTTGTGGTGGGGCGCGATCTCGCCGAGCTCAATAGTCTCGGCCAAGCCGTGAAGCGCGCTTTCCTGTTGGCGCTCGTCATTCTCACGGTATTCGGGCTCGTCGGCGGCTTCATCGTGGCGCGCCGGGTGTTGGCGCGCATCGATTCGATGACGGAAAGTGCTAACGCCATCATGGCGGGCGCGCTCACCAGGCGCCTGCCGCTCGCGGGCTCAAATGACGAGCTCGACCGTCTCGCCGGCTCGCTCAATGCCATGCTCGATCGCATCGGCGAACTCATGTCCGGGTTGAAGGAAGTTTCCGACAACATTGCGCATGACCTCAAGACCCCATTGACCCGCTTGCGGAGTGGCGCCGAAGAGGCGTTGCGTACCGCGAAAGATCCGCAAGAGTATCGTCAGGCGCTCGAGCGCACGATCGAGGAGAGCGACAAGCTCATCAGCGTGTTCAATGCCCTCCTGATGATCGCGCGCGCCGAAGGAGGGCGCGCGGGGGACAACATGGCGCAGTTCGATGCGGCCGAGATCGCCCGTTCGGTCGTCGAACTCTACGAGCCGCTGGCCGAGGAGGCCGGCGTTTCCTTGTTCGTCGAGGCGCCGGGAAGCTTGCGAGCGCATGGCAATCGCGAGCTTGCCGGCCAGGCGCTCGCCAATCTCGTGGACAATGCCTTGAAATATGCGAAGGCCGCGGATGACGGGAAGGCTGAGCCGATCGCAGAGGTGCAGGTTTCGGCCCGCGCCAATGGCGACGGCACGACCGAGGTATCGGTCTGCGATCATGGGCCGGGCATTCCGGAAGCCGACCGCGAGCGGGTGCTCGAGCGCTTCGTGCGCCTGGAGGGAAGCCGTACACGGCCCGGATTCGGCCTCGGCCTCAGCCTTGCCAATGCGGTGATGCGGCTGCACGGCGGTTCACTGAAGCTCGAGGACAATCATCCCGGCTTGCGCGCCACGTTGTGCTTTCCACCACCTCTCGTGGGCGCCACCACGTGAAGGATGCAAGCGGCGTCCAGCGTCGTGATCCGCATTCCCGGCCGTTGCCCTTGGTCGACCGTGTTGTGGGCGCGCCGAGACCTCGCCCTGGTCAACGCAGGAACGCCGTCGAACAATTCGTCACCGCGATCGAAGACGAAGGTCTGCGCGCGCGCCTTGCAAATCTCTTGGCCGGGCGCCCGAAGGCCGTGCAGCTCGCTACCTCGATCGTCGATTATTCGCCGTTCCTTTCGCGGATCGCAGGCGCCCACCCCGAATGGCTGATCGAGGCGCTTGCCGAGCCACCGGAGCTTCACCTCACGCGATTGATCGACGAGATGACGCTCATTGGCGCGCGCGCCGAGGACGACGCGGCCATCATGCCGACGCTGCGCCATGCGCGCCAACGTGTTGCGCTCCTTGTGGCGCTTGCCGATCTCGGCGGCATCTGGGCGCTCGAAGAGGTCACCGAGGCGCTGACGCGTTTCGCGGACGCGGCGGTCGTGCTCGCCACCGACTTCGTGCTGCTCGATGCGCATCGCAACGGACGCCTCGTTCTGCCGGATCCCGAGCATCCGGGAAAGCAATCCCGTTTCGTCCTGATCGCCATGGGCAAGCACGGAGCGAGGGAGCTCAATTATTCGAGCGACATCGACCTCATCGCAATTCACGATTCCGCCCACGCCCTTGTAGCTCAGGGAACCGAGCCGGACGCCTTGTTCGCGCGACTGACCCAACGGGTGGTGCGCTTGCTGCAATCGCGGACGGCCGACGATTACGTGTTGCGTGTGGATTTGAGGTTGCGCCCCGATCCGTCCTCGACCCCGCCGTCGGTCCCGCTCGCCGCGGCTTACCAATACTACGAGACGGTGGGCCAGAATTGGGAGCGTGCAGCGTTCATCAAAGCGCGCCCGGTCGCGGGCGACATCGGGATGGGCCACGCGTTTCTTGCGGAGCTCACGCCTTTTGTCTGGCGGCGCCATCTCGATTTTCAGGCGATCGCAGGCTTGCGCGGATTGTGGCGTGATGTGCGCGCGGTGCACGGTGATGACGAGGCAATCAGCGGACGGAACGTCAAGCTCGGTCCTGGCGGCATTCGCGAGTGCGAGCTCGCGACACAAGCGCTCCAGCTCGTCTTCGGCGGGCGCGATGCGCGCCTGCGCGGGCCGCGAACGCTTCACATGCTTAAGGCTCTCGCGGAATCGGGTCACCTTCCGAAGGAGGCCGGCAAGCGGCTTTCGGATGCCTATCGTTTCTTGCGAACGGTCGAGCACAGGCTGCAGATGCGAAACGACGAGCAGACCCAGATCCTTCCGCGCGAGGGCGCCGATCTCGAAGACTTCGCGCGCTGGTCAGGCTTCGCGAGCGCCAAAGCCTTCGAGAAAGAATTTGCGTCACGCACTTCGCAAGTGCGCGTCGAGGCGCAGAAAGCTTTCGGCGAGCGCGAGGCAACCGCGCCGTCGGCTGCGGCGAGCCTCACAGCCAAGGAGCTTGCCGGGAAGGGGTTCCGGCGACCGGCCGAAGCCTCACGCCTCGTGGCCGGATGGCTGGGGCAGCCCGAGCGCGCCACGGCGCGCGCCATCAAGGTGCGCGAATCCCTGATGGCCGTCCTCGGCGACCTCGTCGAGGCGTTCGCCGCCACCGATGATCCGGACGCCGCCATCTCTGCCTTCGACCGCAGCTTTGAGCGCATGGCGGCGCCGGCCGAGCTTTTCTCCATTCTCTCCGAGAGTGAGACGCTGCGGCGCTTGTTCGCCGCGATGCTCGGCTCCGCGCCACGCCTTGCGGAGGCGATCGTGCAAAGGCCGCATCTCCTCGACGTTTTCATCGATGTGCGCGCTTTCTCCGAAGCGCAGACCCCGCGCCGCGTCGCGAGCCGGATCGGCGCACGCCTCGCCGCCGGCACTTCGCATGAAGAGGCGCTCGATCTTTTGCGCGATGCCGGACGCGAGGAGTGGTTCATGGCCGGCGCGCGCTTTCTCGGCAGCGGCTCGAACGCAGCACATCTCGGCGCCGCCTACACGGCCGTGGCGGAGGCCTCGCTGCAAGTCGCTCTCGAGGCGACGCGAAACACCTTCGCGGCCGAGCACGGCTTGGTTCCAGGCGCACGTCTCGCGGCCATCGCCATGGGAAGGCTTGGCGCGGGCGAGATGACGGCGACCTCCGATCTCGACCTCATCGTCATCTATGATCTGACCGGCGGAGCGACGGTCTCGGATGGACGCCGCCCGCTCGATGCTGTCCTTTACTTCTCCCGACTCACTCATCGCCTGATCACAGCAGTTTCAGCGCCAACATCGCACGGACGGCTTTACGAAATCGACATGCGGCTTCGCCCGTCCGGCGGGAAGGGGCCGGTGGCTCTCTCCCTCTCGGCCTTCATGCAATACCAGCGCAAAGAGGCGGAGACCTGGGAGCATCTCGCGCTCACACGCGCGCGCCCTGTCGCCGGGGATCCCGCCTTGTGCCGGCTCGTCGCGGCCTCGATCCGGCGCATAGTTTCACTCAAGCGCGATCCGGCGCGGCTCGCCGCCGATGTCGGCGCGATGCGCCGGCTTCTCGCTTCCGAGAAGGGAGATGATGACGCTGCCGATCTGAAGAACATGCGCGGTGGCCTCGTTGACATCGATTTCTGTGCTCAGTTCCTGATGCTCGCCCATGCGGGGCGCCATCCGACGCTCCTTGCTCCCTCGATCGAGGCGAGCCTGACCGAGGCCGCCGCGCGAGGACTCTTGGCAAAAATTCATGCGCGCACGCTGATCGGTGCGCGCTCGCTCTTCACCGAGCTGTTGCAACGCGAGCGCCTGCGCTCGACCGAGGCCGCACCGATGAATTGGAGCGATCCTTCGATCTTGCGCAACATGGCGCGCGATCTTGGCCTTGCTTCAGGGTCGGCACTTGCGCGCAAGGTCGAAACGCTGCGCGCCGAGGTGAGGGAGGTCTACGAGGCGGTAATCGCTGATCCCGCAAATTTGCGCCAGGGGGCCGGCCGGTAAAAGACGCGCAACCGACGTCTACGCCGCTACCGCGCTCGGCAGAGCATTCGGGCGGCCCGCCGGCTGACGCGGCAGGCTCAGCACCGCGACGCTCCCGAAACCCTTGCGCATTCTCACGCGCAGTCGGCCACCGTGCAGCTCAACGAGCGAGCGCGCAATCTCGAAACCGAGCCCCGAGCCTTGGCTGACGCGCGTCACCTCGGGATCGGTCCAAGCATAATCTTCGCTGTTCCGAGCCTGTTTCGGCGCCGGAGCACCCGCGCCGCTGTCGGCGATGTGAATGCCCAGATGCGTAGGGTAGAGCTTGGCCATGAGCTTGACGGTTCCGCCTTCGCAGCTTTGGTCGATGGCGTTGCGGGCAAGATGCACAAGGATCTTCACCAGGGCGCGCGCGTCCGCCTCGATGCAATGCGGACCAGGCTCCTCGATGACGAGCGAGACCTTCTTGGCCTCGGCGGCGGCGGCCACACCGGTGGCGGCTTCACCCAGGACATCCCTGAGGACCACATGTTGCCGTTTGATGCGGCGGCGGCCGGATTCGATGCGCGCCATCTCGAGGATGTCGGAGACCACACCTAGAAGATATTGACCGCTCCGGCGGATGTCGCTCACATACTCCCCGTATTTCGCGCTCCCGAGCGCGCCGAATAGGCCCGTTTCCATGATCTCCGAAAAGCCGATGATCGCGTTGAGCGGCGTGCGCAGCTCATGGCTCATATTGGCGAGGAATTCGGCTTTCGCGCGATTGGCCTTCTCGATGCGTTTTCGCTGGGCGAGATAATGTTCGACGAGCGCTCCAAGCTCGGAAGACTGCCGTTCAACCGCAGCTCTCGACTGCTCGAGATCGGTGAGATTGGCGATCACACGCCGCTCCTTCTCGAGGAGCTCTTGCTCGTTGCGCCAAGTCTCCATGAGCGCGGCTTGCATTCGCGCACGGATTTGCCGGCCCTCATCCTTCGCGAGGCGCGCCGAGCGTCGCTGCCATAGAAAGGCGGAGCCGAGCACGACGATGATGCAGGAGGCGATCGCAGCGATGCGAGCGACCTGCTGCGCGTGCTCGTGCCACAGGATGAGCATGCGCGAGGTGGGCGTGACGACGGCGACCTGCCCAAGCGGCGCTGCGAGGTCGCGGATCGCAACGATCGAATCTACTCCGTCCGGCGTGACGAAACGGGCGACGGTGCGGTTCGGCTCGGCGACATGTTCGCGTCCGACGAGATCCGCGATCGACCGGATCTCGCGCGGAAAGCCGAGGCTCGCGACCACCTGTCCCGAACGGTCCGTCACGCCCACGAGCATTTCGCTTGGCGGCGCATGGAAGGGCAGGGCTGCTGCGAGAAGGCGCTGAGCGTTGGCGGGCCCGGGCTCGTTCGAGGAGCCGAGATCGGGAAGTTTCGGAGAGCTCCCGGACGAGCCGGAGGAGCCTGCGAGATCATCGAGCCGTTGGGCGATCAGCGCGGCTGTCGCGTCGGCGTGCTCGAGGGCCTGACCGAGGTGAAGCTCACGCGCGGCATAAAGGTCGAGAAGGGTCTGGGCGATCAGGAAGGCGAGGGCGAGAAGCGCCACGAGCATGAGCGCGAGCCGCGTGATCAAGCGGGCATTGCGTGATACGATTGCCTTTCTCGTGCTCGCCGCTCGCCCCGAAACAGCCGCGTGCAAGGGCGGCACGGCCGCGTCCATGCGCGCCATGCTCTGGCCTCCGTCGAAGACTTGAATGGAACTTCGGTGGTGAAAGTCTACACCGCGAACCCCCGAATCACTTCCATTCGAATCTTCCGACGACTCCTTGTCCAGACCAAATTTCGGCCGGGTTGCATTTTTTTGGACAAAAAAAGAACGGATTCGCGCAGCGCGAGTCTTGCGTGATTTTTCAACGTAGACGGATCGCGGTTTGCCGGCGCGGCCGGGCGTGGTCGCGACCGTTTTCTCAAGGCGTCGTGTCAGGCGAGCGAGCGCGTGACGATGTCGGCGACATCGGCCGAAAGCTTCGGCTTTGCGGCAAGGCGGCGGAGTGCTGCTTCCGCCTTGGCCCGGCGCCGAGGCTCCATGCTCCGCCAAATCCGAAAGGAGGTGAGCAGGCGAGCCGCGACCGCCGGATTGGATGCGTCCAAATTCGCGACCACCTCGGTAATGAAGTCATATCCGGCCCCATCGGCGCGGTTGAAGCCCGACTGATTACCCGCGGCGAAGCTCATGATGAGCGCGTAAATGCGGTTCGGGTTGGCATAGGAAAATGCCGGATGGTTGGACAGGCTCTTTACCCTGTCGAGAGTCGCTGGCTCCGGAATGCGGGCTTGCAAAGCAAACCATTTGTCGAGGATGAGCGGATCGTCGGCATGCGCTCGCTCGAATTCGGCGAGCGCCGTCTCGCGCATTTCCCCGGGCGCGCGCATCAGCGCTCCGAGCGCGGCGAGCCGGTCATTCATGTTCGTCGAGGCCGCGAACTGAGCTTGCGCCAGAGGCCCGTTGCGTTTCGTATCGGCGATGACCAGGAGTGCAAGCGCGCTGTTTCGAAGTTGACGTCGCGCGGCGCTCTTCGGGTCGGGTGAATAGGGGCCGCCGTCGGCGAGCCGATCGTAAACGGCGCGGAGCGGGGTCTCGAGGGCGCTGCCCATGGCGCGCAGAAGAGATTCGCGGACATCGAGAATGGCGTCCGGATCGACTTCGGCGCCCAATTCACGGGCAAGGTCCTGTTCCGACGGAATTGAGAGCGCCTCGGCCGCGAAGGCGTGATCGGATTCCTCGGTGATGAGCGGCTCGAGCGCCGCGAAGAACCGCCGATCGAAAGATGCGCGCGCCCCCGCGCCGGCCTCCTTGAAGGCACTGAGCATCATTTGCGTGGCGAAGCTCTGGATGACCTGCCAGCGGTTGAAGCGGTCGCGATCATGCCGGGCGAGCAGGAGGAGCTCCTCGACGCTTTGCGGATAGTCGAGCCGGACCGGCGCCGAGAAGCCTCGAAGGAGCGAGGGGACGGGTTTCTCGGCGAGGTTGCTGAAGGTGATGTCGTCTGTTGCCCCTCGCAGAACAAAGACGCCGTCCGGGCGCCAATCCGGATGATCGCTGTCGAGCTGCAACTCCTCCCCGCGTGGCGACAAGAGACCGATTGCGATCGGTATCTCGAGCGGCGCCTTCTCGGATTGCCCCGGTGTCGGAGGCGTCATTTGCGAGAAAGTGAAGGTCGAGGTGCGCGAGGTGGGATCATGCCGTTGGCGCACGCGAATGACGGGAGTGCCAGCCTGCTCGTACCAGCGCATGAACTGTGAAAAGTCGTGGCCGGTTGTGTCGGCGAAACAGGCGACGAAATCCTCGATGGTCGCGGCTGTGCCGTCGCAGCGCTTGAAATAGAGATCCATGCCACGGCGAAAAGCCTCCGCGCCGACGATCTCTTTGAGCATGCGGATCACTTCCGCACCCTTCTCGTAAACTGTCGCGGTGTAGAAGTTGTTGATCTCATGATAAAGGCGCGGCCGCACCGGATGGGCGAGGGGGCCTGAATCTTCGGCGAATTGCACGAGCCGCAAGGTGCGCACATCACAGATGCGCTTCACCGTTCGCGAGCGGGTATCCGATGTGAACTCGTGATCGCGGAAAACGGTGAGCCCTTCCTTGAGCGACAATTGAAACCAGTCGCGACAGGTGATCCGATCGCCTGTCCAATTGTGGAAATACTCATGCGCGATGATCGCCTCGATGTTCGCGTAATCCGTGTCGGTCGCGGTCTCGGAGCTCGCCAGGACGTATTTGTCGTTGAAAACGTTGAGACCCTTATTCTCCATCGCGCCCATGTTGAAATCCGAAACGGCCACGACGTTGAAGACATCAAGGTCGTATTCGCGGCCGAAGGCCTCCTCGTCCCAGCGCATCGACCGTTTCAGCGCCTCGAGCGCGTAAGTCGCGCGGTCCTCCTTGCCGGGCTCGACATAGATGCCGAGCTCGATCTTGCGACCCGAGCACGTCGTGAAATCGCCTGCGACGCAGCCGAGCCGGCCGCCGACGAGCGCGAAGAGGTATGAGGGCTTCGGCCAAGGATCGTGCCAGACGGCGAAATGACGTGTAGTGCCCTCGATCCGCTCTCCCATCACCTTGTTGCCGTTGGCAAGCAGCACCGGTGTTTCATCGAGCTCGGCTTCGATTCGCGTCGTGTAGACCGCGAGGACGTCCGGGCGATCCTGGGAAAAGGTGATGCGCCGAAAACCTTGCGCCTCGCACTGCGTGCAATAGGTGCCGTTCGAGCGATAGAGGCCGAAGAGCTTGCTGTTCGATGTCGGGTCAATCTTCGTTTCGATATCGAGGACGAAGCGTTGCGCCGGCGGCGCGTTGATTGTGAGCGATGTGTCGTTCAGCACATAATCTCTAGAATCGACCAGGCGCCCGTCGAGCGCGATCGACACGAGCGTCAACTCGTCCGCGTCAAGAACGAGCGGGGCGCCTTTGATGCCGGCCGGGTTCGGCACAAAGGCCGTACGGGCGCGAACACGCGTCAGCACGGGGTCGAGCGAAAAATCGAGATCGATCGTCTCCACGAGGTAGTCCGGGACGCGATAATCCTCGAGGCGAATCGGGAGCGAGGTTTCAGGGCGCATCCGGGTCTCTTCGGTTGTGGCTGGGTTCGGGTTGATGAGGCGTCATGCTTGGTCAGAGGCCTGAGCCTACTCGATGTCGGGCCTGGGTGGAGCCCGAGACGCTTCATCATCGTCGGGTCTCCGGACGAGAGACGTTCGTGAATGCCCCGCCCCGGCCGGCTCGGCATGCCCCACGAGACGGACGATGTCGGCGATCTCGTGTTTGACCTTCTGCTCGATTTCGTCGACCGCCGCATGGATGGTCGCAACATCGGTATCCGGCGGGCCGAGGCAGTGGAAGTGCACGACAAGCCCGGCCGGTGTCTGGCGAACGCGCACATTGTGGATCGATCCGATCTCGCCTGATGGTGCGGCGGCGCGTGACAGGGTCTCGGCGATGCGCGCTGAGACAGAGGCATCGGCCGGCATGCCGGAAAGCTCGCGCGTCTCCAGCGGCTCGATATGGCTCTCGACCTCAGTCGCCGGGCCGAACTCCGCGTGCACCGCGGCCTCGAGACGCGAGGCGCGCCCATGCGCCTCCTTGAGCGTAAGCCTCCCGTCGAGCTCGATGTCGAAGCCGATCGACAGGCGATCATCAAGCCATTGCACGGTGACGTGATGCACGAGAACGTGCTCACGGGCGGCGATCAACATGACACGTTCGAGCACACTTTCGTCGTCGGGCGCGACAGGACGTGTCGAGACCCTGAAATCGGCGCGCTTGAGCTCCGCCGCGACCGCGCGCGCGAGCGAGAGCTTGAGCTCGCTCACCCGATCGAGAGGCAGGCTGCGTGCCACGGTGACGCTCACATCGCCCATAAGCACGCCGCCGGCCGGCCGAACGCGGACGCTGTCGATGCCGAGCACGCCGGGCATCCGCCAGGCGATCTGGCGCACCCGCTCGGCGACGCCCTCCGGTGCCGTGTCGAGGAGCACGCCAAGCACGCGTCTTGCAAGCCGCACGGCCGCGAGGCCGATGAGGACGGCGACGATGAGCGTCGCCTTTGCGTCCGCATTAACATAGCCTGCCTTCGCTGCCGCGAGCCCGACGAGAATGGCGAGCGAGCTCGCAAGGTCGGAGGAGAAGTGCAAGGCGTCCGCCGCGAGCGCCTCGCTGCCCGTGCTGCGGGCAACGACATGCAAGGCGCGCCATCGCGTCGCGTCGACGCAGATCGACAAAGCGACAGCAGCGAACGCGAAGGGCGAAGCGGATATCATCGTGTGCGGCTCGAAGACGAGGCGTCGTCCGGCCTCGGTGAAGGCCGCGAATGCGAGAAGCGCGAGCAATGTCGATTCGCATAGCGCCGCAACCGCTTCGATCTTGCCATGCCCGTAGTGATGGTCCTCGTCGGCCGGACGGTCCGCCTGACGCACGGCAAAGAAGGTGAGCGTGGTCGCTCCGATGTCGAGGAGCCCATGAGCGCCGTCCGCAAGGAGCGCCAGCGAGCCTGCAACCAGTCCCGCCGTGAGCTTGAGCGTGGTGACAATCACGGTGGCCACGATCGACCATCCCGCCACGCGTCGCTTCAGCGTTGCAAGCGCGGCAGTGGAGACAGGCGATTCGAAGCTGGCGTTCACGTGTGGCGATCCTATAAGAAAGCCGACCCGTCAATGCCCCGACAACGGCTTCGAGGCAAGGCGGCTGCGAGGATGGAGCGCGAAAATGGAATATCTGCATACCATGGTGCGGGTGGGCGATCTCGACGCGGCTCTGGATTTCTGGTGCAACAAGCTCGGACTCGTCGAGGTGCGCCGCCTCGAGAACGAGAAGGGCCGATACACGCTCGTCTTCCTCGCCGCGTCGAACGATGCCGAAAGATCGAAAGAGACAAGATCCCCACAGCTCGAGCTCACCTATAATTGGGACGAGCACAATTATGGCGGCGGACGCAACTTTGGGCATCTCGCCTATCGGGTCGACGACATCTATGCCGTCTGTCAACGCTTGATGGACAAGGGCGTGACGATCAATCGGCCCCCGCGCGACGGCAACATGGCATTCATCCGCTCCCCGGACGGCATTTCCGTCGAGCTTCTCCAGAAAGGCTCGCCACTGAGCCCGAAGGAGCCTTGGCTGAGCATGCCCAATACCGGGACTTGGTAGGTTCGCGCCATCTTCCCTCACATATTCGTCGCGACGGATTGGAGCTACGTCCGAGCCGTCGGCATTCCACCCCGCGCGTCCTCGTGAGCAGAAGACCCGTGAGCCTGTCGTGACGTTCGGGAGGGAATGACAACTTCAAGGCCTGAACATCGTGCCCGTCTTTGTGCTTGCTCTGCTCTCCTTTCCGCCGATGGCCGCGCAATTCGCAGCGACGAAAATCGGCGTCCAGGCGGGGCTCACCGGTTGGGACATTGCAGCCTTCCGGTACGGTGCGGCAGCTCTCGGATCCCTGTTGGTGCTCGCCGATCCGGCGCGCCGCGCCCTGATGCTCGCGACACCCGGCCGCTTTCTCGCTGTCGGGCTGCTCGGGGGCGCCTTCTACGGCGCCATCTTCACGACCGCTACCACCATGATGCCGGCGAGCCACAGCACCCTGTTCGCGCCTTCTTCCTCGATCCTATGCACGCTCCTCGTCGCGGGCCTCGCTCTCGGCGTGTGGCCGTCGCCGAGCCGCCTCGTGGGAGTCGGCATCATCCTCGCAGGTCTCCTCGTCTTCGCACGCGCCGCCGACGTTCAAATCGACCCGCAGGCACTCGGAGGGGATGCCCTTTTCGGCGTCATCGGCCTCTTGTGGGGCTGCTTCAGCGTCTTCGCACGCAAATGGAATCTCGACCCTTTGTGTTGTGTCACCGCAATGGGCGCGACCGGGTTCCTCTTCGTGCCGCTTTGGTTCTTTTTGGCTCCGTCGAATGTGACGAGCGCCAATCTGCCGGTAGCGCTCGGCGAGGGCATCTTTCAAGGCTGGCTCCTCACCTTCGTGGCGTTCCTCGCATATATCAAGCTTGTTCAGCGCCTGGGCCCTCCCACCGCAGCGCTCGGCATAGCATTGATCCCCCCGATGGGCGTCGCCATAGCCATGCTTGTGCTTCACGAGAAGACTTTTCCCGGCCAATGGCTCGGCGCCGCGATCGTCGTCGCCGGGCTTGCGATCGCGGGCGGTGCAGGGGTAGGGCCTCTCGCTCGCGCGGTCGGCCTGCGGCCCGTTCAGTGAACGAGCTCGCGGCGCTCTTATTGGACTATTGCAAGGCGTAGGCGGTTGCGGCGATCACGATGCCCGCAAGGCCTAGAAGGAGCGCCCCGTACCATGGCCAGCGCTGACCTTTGGCGATAATCGCGATCGTGGAGACGGCGATGCCGACATGCAGGAAGGTGGCCGCAAGCGTCAAGCGGTGATGCCTGTGCTCGTGAATTCGGCTCTCTTCCTGCGCGGCATCCACCTCGGTCTCCAGCTTCCGGGCTTGGGTTTCGAGATTTTTGCTGTCGTCATCGTAATGTTTCGCTTGCTTTTCGGCATCGTTCGCCTTTTCCGGCGTCTGCAAAGCGAGAGCGTCGTAGATGGTCTTTTTGACGCGCTGCGCCTGGTAGTAGCTCCAGGTGTCGGTCGCCCTGTTCTGTGAGAGATTGGCCTCGCTGAGCTTGGCGAGCGCGCCGCCGGCCTCGACGTTCTCGAGGCTCGAAATGCCGGCTGCGATCACGGCCAGAACGGCGATCGTGACCGAGACGCGAATGATGAAGGGATCGCCGCTATGGGCCGCGTGCTCGGCATGCTCGGCATGCTCGTGATGCTCGAGCGGTGATTCTTCCATCCCTGCGCCCCGTCTCTGCAATGGTCCTCGTCGAGGCTTGCATGGGCGAGCGATTCCCGCAAGGCGCTCTCCTGGTCCTTGCGCAGAGCCAGCCGGGCCAAGTGAAGATCGGGATTCGATGATGCTGTCGGCATGAGGACGGCGATTCGCGTTTCGCCAGAACCCAAACAGAACCCCGAGCGGATCGCGCCCAACATCCGCCGCAGCAAGTCCTTCCTCGCTCGAGGGGCGTTACGGCCCATGTCGGTCCCAAGCTGGCATCGTTGACGAAATCAAGCGCGACAAGGAGCGGCGGCAATCACTGAGCGCGCTGCGCGCGCGGAACCATCCTCGCGCTATTTCACGCGCCGTCTCGCGGATTGTGCGAGCACGCAAAGGATTTCGAACACGATATTGGCGCCAGCCCACGCCGTGATGCCGCCGACATCGAAGGGCGGCGACAGCTCCACGAAATCGGCCGCAACGAGGTCGACCTCGCCGAGATGACGCAGCATCTGTTGCGCCTGGAAAGTCGAGAAGCCACCAATTTCCGGAGTGCCCGTTCCCGGCGCTTGCGCGGGATCAACCCCGTCGATGTCGAAAGACAAATAAGTCGGTTGACGGCCGACGATGGAGCAGGCCTCCTCCATGACCGGTCTCACGCCTCGTTCCTGCAGCTCTTCGATGAAGACGAGCCGGACACCGTTCGAACGGGCGAACTCGACATCCTCGCCATCGTAGGCCGAGCCTCTGAGGCCGATCTGCACGACGCGCTTGGGATCGAGCAAGCCTTCCTCGACGCTGCGGCGGAAGGGTGTGCCATGGGTGTATTTGAAACCGCCGAAATAGCTGTCGTAAAAATCCGTATGGCTGTCGAAATGGATCATGCCGACGGGACCCTTTTCGGCGACAGCACGCAGAACCGGCAGGCTCGTGAGGTGATCGCCGCCGATCGTCATCGGCGTGATGTTGCGTTTCGTGAGCTCGCGATAAAAGCTCGTGATGCGCTTCAAAGTGTCATCGATGCTCGCCGGATTGATCGCGACATCGCCGAGATCGGCGCACCGGGCGAGGTGAAAGGGCATCACGCCGGTCGCCTGGTTGAGCTGTCGTACCATCGTCGTGGCGTCGCGCACGGCGCGCGGTCCATGGCGCGCGCCCGCGCGATTGGTGGTTCCCCCGTCCCAAGGCACGCCCACGAGACCGATGTCGACCTGATCGATTCTCGCATCCTCGAGGGGCACGTGAGGAAGCCGCATGAAAGTCGGAATGCCGGCGAAGCGCGGCAGCACGAAACCTGAGATGGGAAGAAAATCGGGGTCAATCGCTTGCATCGATGCCTCACGAGGATGGAGCGAGCGAGCTATAGACATGAAAGGCAACGATTTGAAGCACGCATGAGTCGCGAGCGGCGAAGATGAAGGGGCTCGAGCGCGATTTTGAGGTTGTGTTCACCATGTGGTTGAAACGAGCGGTGACCGCTTCCGGCCCGCGCAATCTCGCGGTATAAAGCAGGCGGCGGGAAGGCGGGTGATGCTCGCTTTGCTTTGCGTGATCACAGGGGCGTCGAGTTCAATTCCCATGCGGGCGAGTCGTTTGCTACAATTTGCTGTTGCCTGCGTCCTGTCGAGCGCGCCGGCGGCCACGTTTGCGCAGAATATCACGCTCGATACACCGGACTCCTCCCTCACGCCCGAGCAATTTGCACGGCTGATGTCGACGACCAATCGCATCGGCGCGGGCGTTCTCGTCGAACCCACTTACCCGGGTGGCAGCGGCTACCGCTCTCTCGTGCTTCCCGATATCGACTACACCTACAACAACCGTTTTTTCGTCAACATGGAAGATGGCGCGGGGGTCTATGTCTATAATGATGGCGTGTTGTCTTTCTCCACCTCCGGCTTCGTGAGGCTTGGGCGCGACCAGACGAACAGCCCGAAAATTCTCGGGCTTGGCAACATCGCCGAGGCTCCGCAGGGGCGCTTTGCTGGCGAGTACGATCTCGGATGGCTCGACCTGAAGGGCTCCTTCGCCCATGATTTTTCGGGAAGCTACGGGAACACCTTCCAGGCGAAGGTGGGGACGGCGTTGCCGCTTACCAACCAGCTCGTAGTACTTCCGGCCGTCACCACAAATCTCGGCGACCACGACTACATGCAGAGCTGGTACGGCGTCTCCGCCTTCCAGAGCCTCGCAACCGGCAAGCCGTTTTTCACCACGCATGCCGGAGTGGAGTCGGTTGGCACGACAGTCGATGCGCTTTATCGTTTCGCGCCCAACCTTGCCCTCGTTGGTCGAGGCGCTGTGAATTATCTCGTCGCGAACGTGGCGCGAAGCCCAGTCATCGAACGTCGCGTGCAGACGACGGTCGGCATCGGGCTTTCGTATTTGTTCAAATAGCCGTCTCCGACGCGCTCCGGGCTTCGCCCCCCTCAATTGTCCGGATATGCCGGGTAGCTGTAGCCATAGGGCGCGTTGCGCGGCGCGGCCGGATAAGGCGCGTAGCGACCAGCGGATTGGTCATAGGGATCGACATTGAGCGGGCGGCCATAAGGATCGGCGCCTTGCAGGCGCATGGGCCCGTTGGGCGGGTTTCCTTGACGGTAGGGATCGTAGGCGCCTGCATCCTCATAAGGATCGGTCGAAAGCGACGGATCATAAGCGGGGCTGCCGCGCTCGATCGCCCGATGCTGCCTCGCTGCGATCTCGCCTTCCGCGCTGCCGAGCACGATCACCTGCGTTCCAAGGGGAACCCGATCGTAAAGGTCGATCGCGTCCTGGTTGATCATGCGGATGCAGCCTGAGGATACGCGTTTGCCTATGGTCCATGGCTCAACCGTGCCGTGGACGCGGTAAAGCGTGTCCTTGTTTCCTTGCCACAAATACATGGCGCGCGCGCCGAGCGGATTGCCCGGCCCCCCCGGCATGCCGAGGCCGCTTTGCAATGTGGTCATCTTGGCTTGAAGCTCCGGCTGCCGGGCAATCATCTCGGCCGGCGGGTACCAATCGGGCCATTCCTGCTTGCTCTTGATGGTCGCCGTCCCCGACCAGCCGAAGCCTTCGCGTCCAACGCCGACGCCGTAACGAATGGCCCTACCTCCCTCCTGCACCAGATAAAGATAGCGGGTGCTCGGATTGATGACGATGGTGCCGGGCGCCTCCGACCCCGCATAAGGAACGGCCTTGACGAGAAAGGCCGGATCGATCTGGCTGAGATTGACCGCATGCACGGGAAAAGGCTCACCCGGAACCGGCCCGTAATGGCCGTTGCCGGGCGTATAGGCCGCACGAGCGAGCGGTCGAGCCGCGGCGGAGCGCGTCGGCAAATTTGCCGTCATGTTTCCTGGCATGGCGCGGGCGCTGCTGGTCGCGAGCGGGCAAACCGCCGCCGAAAGGAGCCAGCCGACGAACCTGCGACGGGTGCTCGAGGACATTGATGAAGCAGCGGCAGGCATCGCAAGCGACATGGCAGCACCTGGAGTTCCACGCGACAAACCTCGCGCTGTGCGTATACGCGCGTCGAGGGGACGAGTTTCACAAAAATCTGACGTGCAAAATAGGCAAAACCGCGTCTTTTTCTGTTCCGCCAGTCGTTTCGACTTCCCGAATGTTTCCGGATTCAATCGACCGAAGATCTCGGCACTTGCGAGAATTGTCGCCCCTGCTCCGAGACGCTCGGATAATGCGAGGCGAGCCGGTGAGTGAGATGGAGCCCCTTCTCGTTGGTGATGCATGATGCTTACGTGTGAGCAATCGGCACACTGGCATTCAATGCAGACCTGCTCTTTGCGAAAAAACGCTCTTCCCTTTTTGGAGTGTGTTCCGAAGCTGAGCGGTTAGGGCTCGATGAGCGGTACATGCGGCGCCGCATGACGGGGCAAATGACCGCCGAGGCGAAAATCCTCGAGCACCTCGATGCCGAGAGCGTAGGGCCGAAACCCCGAACGGCGGTAGAAATCGAGCGCACCAGGGTGATCGAAGGTGCAAGTGTGCACGAAAAAACGTCTGATCGGTTTTGCCCAAGCCAGGCGGATCGCATCATTCATCAGGCGTCGTCCCAAGCCTCGACCGATGGCTTCCTTGACGAGGCCAAAAAATGCGAGCTCGCATTCGTCTTCCTTGCGAAAATCAAGTTCGAGCAGGCCCGCGGGATCGTTCTCGACATATGATACGTAGACCTCGACCTGCGGATCGCTGAGAATCGCGCCCAATTCATCATCGCTCATGATGAGGCGCGAGCCCCAGAGCCAATCCTCTCCGACCCGCCGATAAATACCGCGATAGGCGGAAAGATCAGGGTCGAGTGGCCCGCGCAGCTCGTAAGACATATCAGACGCATTCGCCGTCGTGTCGCTCGGGCCGCGCGAAGCAGGCGCCTGCAACATTTCGAGGTAAGTGACGAGCGTTGCGATTTGTCCTCGCGGCAACATCGAATAGCCGAGCGGCGGGGCGGGCGCCGCATGCGAGGAAGGTGGCGGGCTGTCGCTCATATGGCGGGCTCTCCGCCGCTGGCGCGCTTGGTGATGGCGATGCCGAGCTTCTTCACCCGATGCCAAAGGCTGCGCTCGTTGATGCCGAGAAGCCTCGCGGCCTTGCTTTGCACGCCGTTCGTTTCGCGCAACGCATCGAGAATGAAAGATTTTTCGATGCGCGCAAGCTCCTTGTCGAGATCGTCGGTCCGGCGCCGTGCCGCTCTTTCGCTTCTCGCGCCGCCCGGCTCGAAGAGATCGCGTGAGAGGTCGGTCACGTCGATGGTCGAGCCGCGCGCCACGATGACGGCGCGCTCGATGCAATTCTGCAGCTCCCGCAAATTTCCTGGCCAGTGGTAATTGCTCATGGCGGCGAGCGCCGCCGGCGTCACGCCCACGACACGCTTGCCGATCGTCTCGGTCGCGAATTTTAAGAAGTGCTGCGCAAGGGCCGGAATGTCCTCCTTGCGATCACGCAGCGCCGGCAGCGCGATCGGAAACACGTTCAATCGGTAGAACAGATCTTCGCGAAAGCTGTTGTCCGAAACGGCTTGGCGAAGATCGCGGTTCGTCGCGGCGACGACGCGCGTGTCCACCTTTTCGGTACGCCCGGAGCCGACGGGCTCGAAGCTGCGTTCCTGCAACACGCGCAGGATCTTCGCCTGCACGGCAATCGGCATCTCGCCGATTTCGTCGAGGAAGATGGTTCCTTGATCCGCATCGGCGAAGCGGCCGCGCCGATGCGCCACGGCTCCGGTGAAGGCCCCCTTCACATGTCCGAAGAGCTCGCTCTCGATCAGGCCCTCGGGAATGGCCGCGCAATTCACGGCAACGAAGGGCTTCGACTTGCGCGGGCTGTTCACATGAATGGCGCGCGCGACGACCTCCTTGCCGGTGCCGCTCTCTCCTGTGAGGAGCACCGTGGCGCGGCTCGCGCAGACCTCACCCACCTGCTCGATCACGCGGCGAAATGCCGGGCTCGTGCCGACCAGCTGCTCGAAACCGTGACGACCTTCGATCTCGGAACGCAGCCGCGCATTCTCGCGCATGGCGTCACCGAGCTTCAGGGCGCGCTCGAGCGTCGCCAGGATCTCGTCCATCTCGAAGGGCTTCGAGATGTAGTCGAAGGCGCCCTCTTTCACCATCTCCACGGCGTCGCGCATCGAGGTATAGGCGGTGATGAGGACGACCGGCATGTCCGGCGCTTGCGCGCGGATCTTGTTGAGCAGAGTGCGGCCGTCGAGGCCAGGCATGCGCAGATCGGAGATGACGAGATCGATGGTCGCAGGATCGAAGGCTTCGAGCGCCTCTTCGGCGGATGCGCAGACGATCGTCCGATAACCCCGATCGGCAATGCTGGCCGACAAGAGCTCCGCGAGCCGCTTTTCGTCATCGACGATGAGGATGGTGTGCGCCACGCCGGGACCCTGGCTTCAGCCTTGCGTGATTTTTTGGTCCTGCCCGGCCGGGACAGGCGGTTCGGATGCGGCGCGCGGAAGCGTCACACGGAAGCACGCGCCCCCACCCGGCTCTTCGAGGCACTCGACGCGGCCTTGGTGAGCCTCGACAACCGTCGTGACCTTGGCAAGGCCGAGCCCCGTCCCCTTCGCTCTCGTCGTGAAGAACGGGTTGAAGATGCGGCCTCGAAGCTCGGGCTTCACGCCCGGCCCATCATCGGCAACTTCGATCGAGACCGCGCGCGCGGTCGCGAAGACCCGAACCTTCACATGGCCGCCGCGCGGCAGCGCGTCCATGGCGTTGATGACGAGGTTCAGAATGGCCTCGTAGATTTGATCGCGATCGGCGCTCACCGTCGCGCCCGACGCACGGTCCTCGATGGAGAAGGCCAAGCCCTTGCGCGTCATCTCGGGAGCCACGAAGCCCTGGATACGGTCGACGACATCCCGCAAGACGAAAACCGACCGGCGCGGCTCCTTGGGGTGCGCGAAATCGAGCACCTCCGTGAGAAGATTGTCGATCCGGTGCACCTCCTCGGTGACGTAGTCAAGAAGCTCTTCTTCCTTCGGGCCAAGCTTGGTGCGGGAGCGGACGAGATCGCTCGAGGTCTTGATGATGCCGAGCGGATTGCGCACTTCATGGGCGATCACCATGGCCGCTTCGCCGAGCGTCGAGAGACGCTCCCTGCGCCTGAGCTCGGCTTCTCTCGCGCGCGCCTCCTCGAGCTCGGCCGCCATGGCATTGAAACGCGCCGCGAGCTCGACCGTTTCCTTGTCGCCCGTTTCGGGCACACGCTGTGAGAAGTCGCCGGAAGCGACCGAGCGCACACCTTGCGACAGGGCACGTAGCGGTTTGACGAACCGCGCCGATACGAAAGTTCCCGCAAGCACGAAGATCAGGGCGCCGAACAGGAACACCGCCCAAAGAAGACGCATTTGCTGGTCGGGACCGTCGAGTCCCTCCTGGCCACCGACGCCGCAGAAAACGAAGCCCGACAACATGCCATCCTGGTCCTTGAGCCCGCTCACGGCGGCGAGGAAGAGGTCACCGGGCGGATCGTCGAGAAGGATCGGATCGTCCTCGCTGGCAAGTCGCTGCAAGATGGGCTTCGGCGGCACGGTCGATAGATTCGAAGTCTCGTAGAGCTTGATGGCTTCGCCATCCCGCATGGCGAAGAAGTCGAGCTGCAAGGAAGGCACCGCCTTGAGGCTCGAGAAGCTCGAAGTATCGAGGGCGTCCCCAAGGAAGAGGAAAAGATTTCCGCTGCTCGCGGAGAGGCTTACCGTGGCGCCAGCGACGAGGACGGGGTTGCCGTCGAGCGTGCCTGCGAAAATCGCCCGTGTCGCGCTCGTCGGCAAGGTTTTGGCCGGCTTGAAAGGCAGGCTTGTGTAGTGGATTGCGCCCGTCCCGTCATAGATCATCAAGACGTCGAAGCCATCGGCCGCGAGCACCGGCTCGAAGGGCTTGAGCGCGGCCCTGAAGCCATCGGCCGTCTCGTTTCCCGTCTGGCTTACCGCGCCGGTCAGAGTTGCGGCGATTTGCGCGGCATCATCCTCCCGGTCGGTGATTTCGACGATGACGAAGCGCGCGGTCTCGGTGAGCCATTGACCGACATTCTTCTCGAACGAGCTCGAGATCAAGGCCGAGGCGAGATACGCAGCGCCGAGCATCGGCGGAACGCCGACGAGGAGAAAGGCGAGGATGAGTCGAAGCCTGACCGGCCAGGGACCTCGCCAATTCACTCTTCCCACCCGATCATGATGACGCCTGCGATGATCACCGCGATGCCGACGATGCGAATGATCGGCAAATGCTCGCCGAAGAAAAGGAAGGCAAGCGCCGGAACGGTCACATAGGTGAGCGCGGTGAGGGGGAAGGCGCGGCTCAGGTCCATGCGGGTCAATACCGCCATCCACACGACGAAAGTCGCAATGTAGCACAAGATCGCGACCCAGAAGGCGGGCGTCCCGAGCGCCGTCGTCAGGAAGAGCCAGCCGAAGCTGATGCTCTCGACGTGCTCGCTTGCTTTTTTGAAGGCGATCTGGGTCGCGGTATCGAGCGTGAGAAACACGCTCCAGAACAGCACCATCCGGAGCGAGATCGAAGAGAAGGGGCGCTTCACGAGCTGAGCGCCCGGGCAGCCCTCAGGTCCGGATCGAGCCGGTCGGCCTTGATAAAGCGGTTGACGGTTTTGAGAATAGCGTAGGGAACGGCGGAACGGTGCTTGAAATACACATACGAGGGCATGAGCCGGCTACCGAAGCGCAATTTCGGCCCATAGGCGGTTTGGCCCGTCTGCAGAGTACCGATGCCGCGCGCAAGGCATTCCTTGACGTTCTCCATCCAGCTCACTGCGTAAATGTTGTGCTCACGCCCCAGCGGGTAGCGCACGCCCAGAAACTTGTCGATGAGGCGATCCTTCTCGAGAAACACGAGATTGAAGGCGCAGAGCTCGTCTTCTGCGAAATAGAGCGCAACCCGGGCGGTGCCGCTCAGCGCTTTCATGACGCGGGGAAAATATTGGTCGGGAAGCAATTCGAAATCGCCATAATCGAGCCGACTGCGCTCTCGTGTCTCTTCGTAAAGAGAGGTGACGACATCTTCCACGCCGTCGAGATCGTCGCGCCATTGCACACGAATGCTGCCGGCATTCCTCAGCTTGCGTCGGATATCCTTTCGCGTCGCCGCCGAAAGGCTCGCCAGATAGGAGGCTTCATCTCGGAACGGCAAGTCGAGAAGAGCGATCGGCAGGCTTGTCCCGCGTGTCCAGCCGAGCGACAAAAGGGTCGTGCCGAAGGCAGCCTCGTCATGGGCGGAAAGATCCTTGATCGCGACGAGGCCAGTGCCTTCGGCGCCCGCATGCGCTTCGAGGCACGCCATGAGCGAGGCAAGCGCGGCCCGTTTCCCGGTGGCGCTCAGATCCGGCTGGAAGCCGATATGGCAGCGCTCCGAATAGGGTGACCCGAGACAGATAATGGGGAGGTCCATGATCCCCTTGGCGAAGGGATAAAGGCGCTCCGTGAAGCGCTTGAGCGGGCCTTGGAACGGCGTATCGAGACGGAAGGTGATCCTGAAGGTCGGCGCCGCCGCGACGAGTTTTCCATTTTCAAAGGCGGCTACCGCCCCTTCCTTCAAGCCGCGATTCGAGCCTCGGGCACAGGCCGCATAGTAGGCATAGCATTCCGCCTCACCAGGGAAGCAGGCATCCCAAGCGCTCGCGCTGACCTCGGCGATGCTGGCAAAAATCTTGGCTTCGAATGCCATGTGGTCGACATCACTCGGCAGCAATGGCGCTGGTCTTGTTTTCTGCAATTTCGGCGCGCGGACGATGCTGCTCGATGCCTTGCGCGAATTTGACGGCGCGATCGACCACGGTCTTCCATTGTCGGTCGATTGTGACGATGTGATAGCTGTCGTCGAGCACCAGCATCTCGACCAAACCTCCGAGGTGTTTCTGAAGGTAGAAGGCGTTCTTGAGGCTCGCGAGATCGTCCTCGCGCGGATGAGCGATGAAGACGGGTCGCTTGATGGCTTTCAACTTCGGCTTGATGTCGTCGACGAGCTTCCAGAACTGATAAAGCGAGAGCGCATGCGTGCTCGGATGGCCCGCAACCCCGCTATC
>JAFBAK010000121.1 GCA_019247795.1 Hyphomicrobiales bacterium
GATCGCACATTCACGAGGAGGCGCGGCTATCAGGCGCGACCGGGCATGAGCAGCAAATCCTTCGCCTCCACGGGCGATCTCGGACCGAAGAATGTGTCTTTCGACGAGCTCGGAAGCGGTCTTTACGCCTACACGGCCGAGGGTGACCCGAATA
The DNA here is from genome assembly GCA_019247795.1 of Hyphomicrobiales bacterium. Lineage (GTDB taxonomy): Bacteria > Pseudomonadota > Alphaproteobacteria > Rhizobiales > Beijerinckiaceae > GAS188. The sequence goes on from JAFBAK010000121.1 coordinate 155, forward strand.
CCGGCGTCATCGTCGGTGACGATTGCTGTGCCGTCATCGACGCACAGGCAACCCCGAAAATGGCTCAGGACGTGATCGCGCGCGTAAGCGAAGTCACGGACAAGCCGATAAGATACGTCATCCTTTCCCATTATCACGCCGTGCGCGTCTTCGGGGCTTCGGCTTATGCAGGCGCCACGGTCATCGCGAGCGATCTGACGCGCGGCCTCATCGTCGAGCGAGGCGAGGCCGACAAGGCTTCAGAGATGGGCCGTTTTCCGCGTCTCTTCCAGGGAGCCGAGTCGATCCCGCCGGGCCTCACTTGGCCGCACATCACCTTCCCGAGCCGGATGACCCTCTGGCTCGGCAAGCGCGAGGTGAGGCTTTCCCATATCGGGCGCGGTCACACCGCGGGTGACATCATCGCCTGGGTGCCGGACGCCAAGGTTGTTTTTTCGGGGGATCTCGTGGAGTACCGATCCGCTTGCTATTGCGGCGACGCCCATCTTGCGGATTGGCCGGCGACGCTCGGGCAGCTCGCGGCGCTCGCGCCTTTGGCGCTCGTGCCGGGTCGGGGCGCGGCGCTGCCGACGCCCGACAAGGTGAGGGAGGGAATTTCATTGACGCGCGACTTTCTCGAGGCGCTCTTCGGTGCGGCCAAGGCCTCGGTCGCCAAAGGTCGGGATTTGAAGGAATGCTTCGCCGCGACGCGCGCCGCGATGGACAAGCGGTTCGGGGATTTCGCGATCTACGAGCATTGCCTCCCCTTCAACGTCTCACGAGCTTACGACGAGGCGAAAGGGATCGACCATCCTGTGATCTGGACCGCGGAACGCGATCGCGAGATGTGGGAAAAGCTTCAAGGGTGAGGCTTTACCCTGATGGCCGAGCGAAAGCCGCTCTTTCAATTCGCCTACCGCCGCTCGCCGGATCAGGATGCGCGCGAGTCGGCGCATCATGGCGTCGTCATCGTCGGGGCGGGTCCCGTGGGGCTTTCGCTCGCCATCGATCTCGCGCAGCGGGGTATCGCGGTCGTGCTGCTCGACAACTCCGATCGGATCGGGGAGGGTTCGCGCGGCATCTGCTACGCCAAGCGCACGCTGGAGGTCTGGGATCGTCTCGGCGTCGGCGATCCCATGGTCGAGAAGGGGGTCACCTGGCGTCGCGGCAAGGTCTTCAGGAGCTCGGACCTGCTCTACGAGTTCGACCTCCTCCCGGAAGGCGGACACAAGCGCCCGGCCTTCATCAACCTTCAGCAATACCATGTGGAAAATCTTCTGGTCGGGCGCGCGGCGGCCTTGCCGGGAATCGACCTGCGGTGGCGCAACGAAGTCGTGGACATCGTGGCGCATCCGGACGGGGCCGACCTCCGCATCGAGACCCCGGACGGGCCTTATGGCCTGCGAGCCGATTGGGTGATCGCCTGCGATGGCGTGAACTCGACCGTTCGAAAGCGTCTCAACGTCGAGTTCGCCGGGGAAATGTTCGATGACCAGTTTTTGATTGCCGACATCAAGATGTCGGCCGAGCTGCCAACTGAGCGCCGCTTCTGGTTCGATCCGCCTTTCCACGAGGGCCGCTCCGCCCTCATGCACCGTCAGCCGGACGACGTCTGGCGCATCGATCTGCAGCTCGGGCCGCACGCCGACGCCGAACGCGAGAAGCGGCCTGAGATCGTGCGCGCCCGCCTTGCCGCCATGCTCGGCCATGACGAGTTCGAGCTCGAATGGGTGTCCGTCTATCGTTTCCAATGCCGGCGCATCAGGAGCTTCGTGCAGGGACGGGTTGTGTTTTGCGGCGACAGCGCCCATCAGGTCTCGCCTTTTGGCGCCCGCGGCGGAAATTCAGGCGTGCAGGACGCCGAGAACCTCGCCTGGAAGCTCGCGCTCGTGCTTTCCGATGAAGCGCCGGCATCGCTGATCGCGAGCTACGATCTCGAACGAGGGCAGGCCGCGGATGACAATATCCGCCACTCGACCCGTTCGACCGATTTCATCGCGCCTCACAGTGCGGCCGAAGCCCGGCTTCGCGATGCCACCTTGGCGCTCGCCCCGCATGCGGATTTCGCCAAGCGCATGGTGAATTCCGGACGGCTCTCGACCGCGAGCGTCTATGACACGCCGCTCTCGACGGCCGATGGCGATGTCTGGGGCGGCGGCGTGCCGCCCGGTGCCGCGATGCAGGATGCCATTTTGAGCAAAGGCAGCGAAAACTTGTATCTCACCGACATCGTCGCGCCACGCTTCACCTTGCTTTTTGCGCAAGCCGTCGCGGCTCCGAAACTCTCCGCGCCGATCGACCTCGTGGCGATCGCGACGACGCAAGGCCCTTGCGCGCCGCTGCGGGACGCGCAAGGCCAATTCGCGGCACGCTATGAGGCGACGCCCGGTTGCGGCTATCTTTTGCGGCCGGACGGCTATGTGGCAGCTCGCTTTCGGGATGCGACGGTGGAAGGCGTCGAGGCAGCCTTCGGTCGCGCTCGCGGCAAGGGGTGATCCATCACCGCGCACCCCGATGTGGGATCGAGCGCATCCGCCGCGAGCTTTGCCGATCGGCGATCCCGCGTTACGGTTCATCATGCGGCTCGACACGTCTTCGCGCTTTTCCGATCCGGACGCCGCCTATCGGCTCGTTGTCGAGGCCCATCGGGGCCTCGCCGACGAGGAAAGCCGAAAGCTCGATGCTGCGCTGATCTTGATCCTCGCGAACCAGATCGGCGATCTCACCGTATTGCGCGAGGCGCTGGCGCTCTCCCGCGCTGCCGTGGCGCCCGTCAAAGAGGCCGCGACGTCCTGAGCCTCGTTCATCTGAAAACCCACCTCCACCGCGTCTCACAAACCGCCTCAGGAGATCGTGATGTTCAAGAACATTCTCGTCCCCGTCGATATCGCCGAGGTTGATGTCGCGAAACCCGGCTTCGACGAGGCGGTCGAGCTCGCCAAGTTGAGCGGCGCTTCGCTCCGGCTCATCCATGTGCGCTCCCCGGTGCCCTACGCCATGAACGAATATATCCCGGCCGAATATTATGAGACCGACGAGAAAGCCGCATTGAACGCGCTGCAGAACATCGCGGATGGTCTCGATTTGCCGAAAGAGCGCGTCACGGTCGTCTCACCTTTCGGCAGCGTTTATGATGAGGTGCTCAAGGAAGGCGAGAGGATGAAGACGGATTTGATCGTCGTTGGATCGCATCGCCCGAATTGGAGCACGTATCTCATCGGCTCGAATGCCTCGAACATCGTGCGCCACGCGTCCTGCTCGGTGCTCGTGATGCGCCTTCCGGGCGCACCCATGCCGTCGATTTGAACCCGCGAGCACGCACCAGCCCGACGATGGAGAATCTCCTCACCGACGTCAGCGGCATTCTGGTCGGCTCGATTCATGACGCCCGCCTTGCCTCCGGCGTCACGGTCGCGCTCTTTGAGGAGCCGGCGGTCGCTTCCGTCTCGGTCTCCGGCGGCGCGCCTTCGGGGCGCGACCTCGAATGCCTCGCGCCCGAAGCGCGCGTCGAGCGCATCGACGCCATCGTGCTTTCCGGCGGCTCGGCCTTCGGCCTCGACGCGGCCTCCGGTGCGCAGGCCTGGCTTCGCGAATGTGGGCGCGGCGTGCCGGTCAGCGGCACGCGCGTGCCCATCGTGCCGCAGGCCATCTGTTTCGATCTCTTGAACGGGGGTGACAAGGATTGGGATCGCTATCCGCCCTATCGCGACCTCGCCTACGCGGCCTGCGAGAGCGCCGGCCGCGAACTGCCGCTCGGTAGTGCGGGCGCGGGCTTTGGCGCCACGACCGTCAATCTCAAAGGCGGACAAGGCTCCGCAAGCGCTCGAACGCGATCGGGTCACGTGGTCGCGGCTCTCGCGATCGTCAACGCGATCGGCTCGGCAGTCATCGGGGATGGCCCGCATTTCTGGGCAGCCCCCTTCGAAAAAGGGAATGAATTCGGGGGTTGCGGGCTTCCCGCACGCTTCGCCGAAAAGGAACACGTGCTTGCCTGGAAGGGCGGGATCGAATTCGGCACGACGATCGCGCTCGTCGCGACCGACGCGTCGCTGACGAAGCCGGAGGCGAAGCGTCTCGCGATCGTCGCACAAGGCGGATTGTCGAAGGCCTTGCGGCTGGCGCACGCGATTTTCGACGGAGACACCGTCTTTGCGGCCGCCACGGGACGGAAGACTTTGCGCAATTCGCCGCACGACCTCGTGGAGATCGGCGCCGTCGCATCCGATTGCCTGGCGCGCGCCGTGGCCCGCGGCGTCTATGAAGCGACCGCGCTCCCCTTCAGGAATGCTCGTCCGGCCTGGCGCGACAAGTTCGGCGGTTCTCGCGGCGAAATGCCTGGCTAGCGCATCACCAAGGTCGATGCCAGCCCGTCCGGGCTGCAGCCTTCATCGAACGCATGCGTCTTGACACGCGGCTGTTATTTCGATAATCGTTGAATTATGGAAATGTCCGATGCCGTCGTCGCCTTAGCGGCGCTCGCCCAAGACAACCGCTTGGACGTCTTTCGCTTCCTGGTTCAAGCGGGTCCGCAAGGTGCGCCTGCCGGCGTGGTTGCCGCAGGGCTCGACCTTGCTCCCAACACGCTGAGCTTTCACTTCGACCGGCTCCGCGTCGCCGGATTGGTCACGGCAAGGCGCGAGGGCCGGTCCATCATCTATGCGGCGAAATACGAGCAGATGAATGCACTGATCGCGTTCCTTACCCAAAACTGCTGCCAAGGGGTGCAATGCACGCCAGCCCCGGTCGAAGGCCAGGCGCGCAAGCGCCGCAAGATACCGGCTTGAGGCGATTTCATCGTGGGAGAAAGCGCATGACGACGATCAAGGAGGCCGTTCGAGAAAAGTACAGCCGAGCGGCGGTGCGGGCGGCTTCTTGCTGCACAACGAGATCGTCCGCA
>JAFBAK010000227.1 GCA_019247795.1 Hyphomicrobiales bacterium
AGGATCGATGCTGATATCGGCTTCGCAGCGTCCGTCCCGGCCGACCACCGCCTCGGCTGTCGAGGCGCGAATGGAAGCTTCGTGAACCTGATGGAAATCCGTCGCATAGCCCGTCGCGTCCACGGTGCAGCCCGTGAGCACCAGCAGCGCATTCAAGACGAAAAGCCGCGCAAGACCGCTCACGCCTGCTTCTCCCATCTTCCAGTCTCGTTCTGGCGCCAATAGGTCGCGGCGAAGCCATCGGCCTTGACGCCGCGCCACGCGGTGCGCGCGGCCTCGACGGCCTCGGGGTCGTTGCCGTCGAAGATGAGCACGATGCGCTCATAGCTTTTTGCGTCGCCGGGAATCGGCGCGCCCTCGATGAGGAAGCGGATGGCGGCGCCGTTCGGATTGCCGGGGCCCATCGTCAACAGCACCGGCTGGACGGCGGGATCGCCATTCTCGTCCGTCGCATGGGGCAGGAAGCTCGCCTCGTCATACGTCCAGAGGCGCTCGTCGAGCGCGGCGAGGCGCTCGCGCGTCGTCCCCTGGACCACGACGCGCCAGGACTTCTCCCGAGACCTCTCGATCAGATGCGGCAGCACCGCTTCGAGAGAGCGCGATTGCAGGTGGTAAAAAAGGATTTCCGTCACAGGAGGGGTGTAGCCAAAAAGAAGGGCAGAAGCGAGAGCCGGCGCGATTAACTTTTTCGCTTGCAAGCGGAGAAAAGGGCGCACGATGCTGCGTCAAGGAATCCTATCGTCGGGGCATTGCAGATGCGCTATTATTATAGTCGGCAGAAGTCTCGGGAGCCCGTCCCCATGCTCATGAGAGCCCCACTCGATATTCGCAGCCTCGTCGAGGCGCGCCGGCCCGGCTATACTCTCGAGGCCCCCTTCTACACGTCGCGCGAGGTGTTCGACCTCGATCTCGACGTGATCTTCGGCCGTCATTGGATCTTCGCGGGCCTCGAGGCCGAGGCGCCGACGCCCGGCGATTACCGCAAGATCGACATCGGGGCGCAGTCCGTGATCCTCGTTCGCGGCGATGACGGAGACATGCGCGCCTTCCACAACATCTGCAGGCACCGGGGTGCGCAGCTCGTGACGGCGGAGCGGGGCCGCGTCATCCGCTTCGTCTGCCCCTACCACCAATGGACTTACAAGCGCGATGGAGAGCTTATCAACGCGAGGCAAATGGGGGCGGATTTCGACAAATCCTGCCATGGGCTGAAGCCCGTGCACTTGCGCTCGATCGGCGGCCTTCTCTTCATCTGCCTGGCCGAAAAAGCACCCGACGATGTCGACGAGATGGCAGCGGCGATCGAGGTGCGTCTTGCGCCGCATGATCTGCGCAACGCCAAGGTTGCGGCGCAGATGGATCTCGTCGAGCACGGCAATTGGAAGCTGACGATGGAGAACAACCGCGAGTGTTACCATTGCGGTGCCTCGCATCCGGAGCTCTTGAATTCGTTCAGCGAATATTCGGTCGGCTTCGACCCTGGCGCGGTGAGCGGGAGGCAGCAGGCCGAAGCCAATGCCTATGTCGAATTCGCCACGAAGAGCGTCGCCGATTGGGAGGCTTGCGGCATTGCTTCGAAACCGGTCGAGCATTTGAAGGGTCGTGCGTCGGCATTCCGCACCGAGCGGCTCGTGCTCGCCGGCGAGAACGAATCCCAGACGATGGATTCGAAGATCGCCTGCAACAAGCTCATGGGGACCATCACCCAAAAGAAGCTCGGCGGCTTGCACATCCACACGCAGCCGAACTCCTGGCACCACGCCATGAGCGACCACGCGATCAGCTTCTGCGTCTTTCCCCTCTCGCCCGACGATACCCTGGTGCGTACCACCTGGCTCGTGCACAAGGACGCGGTCGAGGGCACCGATTATGATCTCGACAACCTGACCAAGGTCTGGAAAGCCACCAACAGCCAGGACGCGGCGCTCGTCGAGCGCACCCATGCCGGGGTGAAGAGCTCGGCCTATGAGCCGGGACCCTACTCGCCCTTCACCGAATATCAGGTTGACGATTTCGTCACCTGGTACATCGAGCGGCTCGGCGCGTATCTCGCCGAAGGTTGAACGGGAGAAGGGGCGCGCCACCTCCTTCTCCCGCGCTCTTCGCGCGGGAGAAGGTGCCCCTCGGCCTTGGCCGAGGGGCGGATGAGGGTGGACTGCGCCGAGCTCATGATTCGCGCGACCCCTTGGCCCCGCACCATCGCGGTGCGGATGTGGCCGAGCACGACATCTCTCCGCCGATGAAAAGATCGTAGGCGTAGCAGAAGCTCGAATGTCCCTCATCCGCCGGTCGCTGACGCGACCGGCACCTTCTCCCGCGTCGCGGAAGAAGGGGAGCGCCGCCTCCTCCCGCGCTCTTCGCGCGGGAGAAGGAGCCCCTCGGCCTTGGCCGAGGGGCGGATGAGGGTGGACTGCGCCGAGCTCATGATTCACGCGAGCCCTTGGCCCCGCACCATCGCGGTGCGGATGTGGCCGAGCGCGACATCTCTCCGCCGATGAAAAGATCGTAGGCGTAGCAGAAGCTCGAATGTCCCTCATCCGCCGGTCGCTGACGCGACCCGCGTCGCGAGAGAACGGTCTCTCAAAACCGCATCTTCAACCCGCCCGAGACGGAATGCTCCTGAAGGCGCGAGCCGAGCCGCCCGTCATAATCGACGAACACCTTCGCGTCGGGCGAAAGCTCCATGCTGAAACCCGCCCGATGAGCGCCGCATCCCGTCCGAAGGTGATGCCGGTCGAGGAGAAGGTGTCACCCGGAACGCCGACGAGCGCGGCAGAAGGAGGTACCGGCGCTCCCCTTCTCCCGCGACGCTCGCGTCAGCGACCGGCGGATGAGGGACATTCGAGCTTCTGCTACGGTGAAAAAGTGCGAAGGCACTCCAACGAGCAATTAGGCTGGCCTACGATC
>JAFBAK010000308.1 GCA_019247795.1 Hyphomicrobiales bacterium
CGCGATCCGCTCGGCATTCGCCCGCTCGTGCTCGGCGAGCTCGACGGGCGCTACATCCTCGCTTCCGAGACCTGCGCGCTCGACATCATCGGGGCCCGCCATGTGCGCGACGTGAAGAACGGCGAGGTCGTGGTGATCACCGAAGAGGGGATCGAATCGCATTTCCCCTTCCCGCCGCAGCCGATGCGCCCCTGCATCTTCGAATACATCTATTTCTCGCGGCCGGATTCGATCGTGAACGGGCGCCCGATCTACAGTCTGCGCAAGGCGATGGGGATGGAGCTCGCGCGCGAGGCGCAAACCTTCGCGGACGTGGTGGTGCCGGTTCCCGATTCGGGCGTCCCCGCCGCGCTTGGCTTCGCCCAGGAGAGCGGCATCCCTTACGAACTCGGCATTATCCGCAACCATTATGTCGGGCGCACCTTCATCGAGCCGACGCAGAGCATCCGCGCGCTCGGCGTGCGCATGAAGCACAGCGCCAACCGCGCCGTCGTCGAGGGCAAGCGCATCGCGCTCATCGACGATTCGATCGTGCGCGGCACGACTTCGGTGAAGATCGTGCGCATGATGCGCGAAGCTGGTGCGAGCGAGGTGCATTTCCGCATCTCGAGCCCGCCGATTCGCTTTCCCGATTTCTACGGGATCGACACGCCCATCCGCGACAATCTCCTCGCCGCGACCCATGACCTCGAGGAGATGCGCCAATATATCGGCTGCGACAGCCTCGCCTTCCTGTCCATCGAGGGGCTCTACCGGGCCATGGGCGAAAAGGCGCGCGATCCGCGGCGCCCGCAATTCACCGATCATTGCTTCACCGGCGATTATCCGACCGCGCTCACCGATGTGAGCGGCGGTTCCGGGCGTTTCGGCCGCAGCGGCCCCACGCAGCTCTCCTTGCTCGCCGAGGCGGGGTGATGGCCGTCTCGTCCCTCATTCTCGCGCCATGATGTCTTGCTGACATGGCCGAGCCTTCGAAGGAGCAGCGCCGCATCGCTCTTGTCACGGGGGCCTCGCGCGGCATCGGGCGTGCCGCCGCGCTCGCCTTGGCGCGTGCCGGCTGCCACATCGTCGCGCTGGCGCGCACGGTCGGCGGGCTCGAGGAGCTCGACGACGCCATCAAGCGCGACGGCGGCAGCGCGACGCTCGTGCCCGCCGACCTCACCGATTTTTCCGCGCTCGACCGGCTCGGCGCCGCGATCGCCAAGCGCTGGGGTCGGCTCGACGTCTTCATCGGCAATGCCGGTCTCCTCGGGCCGATCACGCCGCTCGGCCATGTCGAACCCGCCGCTTGGGACCGCGTCATGGCGGTGAACGTCACCGCGAACTGGCGCCTGCTGCGCGCCGTGGACACGAGCCTTCGCGCGGCGGAGCACGGGCGGGTGGTCCTCGTCTCCTCGGGGGCGGCGACGGCCTGCCGCGCCTATTGGGGGCCTTATTCCATCTCGAAGGCCGCCCTCGAAGCCTTGGCGCGCACCTATGCGGCCGAGACGGTGACCACGCCCATCCGCGTCATGCTCGTGAACCCCGGCCCCTTGCGCACGGCGATGCGCGCCGAGGCCATGCCCGGCGAGGACCCAACGACGCTCAAGACCCCCCAGGACCTCGCCCCCTGGTTCGTGAAGCTCACCGAGCCCCAATGGTCCGAGACCGGCAAGGTCTTCGACTTCCCGCGCGAAGAAATCATCAGCCGATAAAGGATGGCGGTCCGGACCGCCTGCGGGAGAGGTGAGGGCGCCCGCTGTGCCAGCCCCTTTGCAACCGGCGTTGGGGTGCGCTTAACTGATGCTCGAGCCGGGCCGCGCGAGGCGCGGATCGGGCACGGATCGGGAGGAGAACCCAATGGCGAAGATGACGAGGCGCCGCCTTCTGGCGACGGCGCCGGGCGCGGCTGCCGGCGTGACGCTGTTTGCGATCGGCGGAGCGCACGCCGCGGAGTTTTCCTACAAGCTCGCCACGAATCTCGCCGGCGACCATCCCCTCAACGTTCGCGCCAAGGAAGCCGCCGACCGCATCCGGCAGGAATCGAACGGGCAGCTCGACATCCAGCTCTTTCCGAACAATCAGCTCGGGTCGGATACCGACGTGTTGAGCCAGCTCCGTTCGGGAGCGGTCGAGCTCTTCACGCTGTCGGGCCTCATTCTCTCGACGCTCGTCCCCGTCGCGTCGATCAATGGCATCGGCTTCGCCTTCCCGGATTATCCGGCGGTGTGGAAGGCCATGGATGGGGAGCTCGGCGCCTATATCCGCGCGGCGATCGCGAAATCGGGCATCACCGCGATGGAGCACATCTGGGACAATGGATTTCGCCATATCAGCTCATCGACCCGGGCGATCGTCACGCCGCCCGATCTCGACGGCTTCAAGATCCGTGTGCCGGTGAGCCCGTTGTGGACATCGATGTTCAAGGCGCTCGGCGCGTCGCCGATCAGCATCAATGTGAGCGAGATGTATTCGGCCTTGCAGACGAAGATCGCCGAAGGCCAGGAGAACCCGCTTGCCGTGATCTGGACGATGCGGGTCTTCGAGGTGCAAAAATACATTTCGCTCACCGGGCATATGTGGGACGGCTACTGGATGCTCGCCAACACGAAGGCGTGGCAGGCGCTCCCGGATGATCTTCGCGCGCTCGCGACGAAGCATCTCAACGCCTCCGCGCTCGATCAGCGCGCCGATCTCGAGAAGCTCAACATCAGCTTGCGCAAGGATCTCGAAGCCAAGGGCATCGAGTTCAAGACGGTCGACAAGGAGCCCTTCCGCGACAAGCTTCGCCAGGCCGGCTTCTTCAACGAGTGGAAGCAGAAATACGGCGACGAGGCCTGGTCGGTGCTGGAGAAATTCACCGGCAAGATTGCCTGAGCTGTGCCCGGGCGGCTCGACGATCGCGTCGCCCTCGTCTTCGGCGCGGGCTCGTCGGGGCCGGGATGGGGCAATGGCAAGGCGGCGGCGACCCTTTACGCACGCGAGGGCGCGCATGTGATCGCGGTCGACCGCGACGCGCGGGCCGCCCGCGAAACGGCGAGCTCGATCGCCTCGGAGGGCCATGAAGCCTCGGCGCTGTCGGCCGACGCCACCTTATCCGCCGAAGTCGGCGGCATCGTCGAGGAAGCGATGCGCCGCCACGGACGCATCGACATCCTTCACAACAATGTCGGCATCACCGAGATGGGCGACCCCATCGAGGCGACGGAGGAAAGCTGGGAGCGCGTGATGGCGGTGAACCTGAAGAGCGTGTTCCTCACCTGCAAGCACGTGCTGCCCGTGATGAAGGGGCAGCGCAAAGGCGCGATCGTCAACATCTCCTCAGTCGCCGCGGTCACCGTGAACGAATATCCTTATTTCTCGTATTACGCCTCGAAATCTGGGCTCAACCATCTGACGCGCGCGCTCGCCGTTCGCTACGCGCCCTTCGGCATCCGCGCGAATGCGATCATGCCGGGCCTCATGGACACGCCCCTGATCTATCGGGAGATCGCGGGCCAATATCCGAGCCGGGAGGCGATGGTGAGCGCCCGCAATGCGCTCGTTCCGATGGGCTTCATGGGCGATGCTTTCGACGTCGCGCGCGCCGCGCTCTTTCTCGCTTCCGACGAGGCGCGCTATATCACCGGCGTTTGCCTCGCCGTCGATGGCGGGCTCACTTGCAAGGCTTGAGCTCGAAGCAGGAACCGAAGCGTCCCCTCGACCTCGAATTAGCGTATGTTGGTGTACGCCAACCCACCGGCTCATCGAGCGCACAGATAGGATTGATGGATGCTTCGTTCTCTGCTCTTGCTTATTCTCCTGATTGTGAATCCTTTTACGGTGCGCGCCGAGGATGCTCGGGATCCGGGCGCCCTGATCAGATCCATTTATACGGCCTACACGAGCAGCGCGGAGGGCCCGGACCTCGATTTGAACAAGCTCTACAGCCGCCGCCTGAAGGCGCTCTCCGATGCCGACGAGAAAGTCACGCCGGCGGGGGAGGTTGGGGCGGTTGATTTTGATGTATTCGTCGACGGCCAGGATTGGAAGCTCAGCAAAGTCAAAATCTTCTTGATGTCGAAATCGAGCGCGCACGCCAAAGTGCGTGCGACCTTCGTCAATTTCAAAAATCCGGAAGAGATCGTCTTCGACCTTGTCGAAGAAAACGATCAATGGCACATCGACGAAGTCAGCTCGATGAAGAAGGGCAGACGATGGGTGTTGTCGAAGATTTTGTCGCGTGCTCCGGACGCCTTT
>JAFBAK010000388.1 GCA_019247795.1 Hyphomicrobiales bacterium
GTCCAGGCGCTCGGCTCCGGCCCGATCTTCAACGCGGTGATCGGCCAATCGGTCGCGGGCGCGCAACAAGCCTTCGATGCGCTTTCGGGCGAGGTGCATGCGTCCGTCGTGAACGCCGCCTTCACGGACGCGACCTTGCCGCAAAACGCGATCCTCGACCGCTTGAACCAACCGGTCGCACCGCCCGTGCTCGGCGCCACCGTCGAGACGACGGGAGCTTACGCGGCCGATCTTCCCTCACGCAATGGGCCGGCGCTCGCGCCCGTCTCGGCGAGCTTCTATCAGCCGCGCATGTTCGAGGTGTGGGGCGAGGGCTTCGGCGATTGGGGACGCGTCTCGAGCGATCACAATGCCGCTTCGCTTTCGCGCACCACGGGCGGCTTCGTGCTCGGCGGCGATGCCTCGGCGCGTGGCGTGATCGGCGGGGATTGGCGCTTCGGCTTCGCGGGCGGCTACACGAATGATAGCATCAGCGTGAATCAGCGCGGCTCGTCGGGCACGTTCGAAAGCATCTTCGGCGGCGCTTATGCGGGGGCGAGCTTCGGTTCGCTGCAATTGCGGGCCGGCGCGCTTTACGGCACGAACACCACCTCGACGACGCGCCAAGTCGCGTTCCCAGGGTTTTCCGAGGCGCTCTCTTCGAACAATGGCGGCTTCACGGCGCAAGGCTTCGGCGAGCTCGGGTACCGCATCCAGCTCGCAGGCATTGGCCTCGGCGTCGGCTCACGCGCCTATGTGGAGCCCTTCGCGGGCGCGGCCGCGATCCTCATCCACCAGAACGGCTTCGGGGAAGTGGGCGGCACCTCGGCGCCCACGGCCTCGGCGCGCGACTTCAATGTGCAGACGACGACGCTCGGCGTGCGCGGGGAGCTCGCCTTCGCGTCGATGCCGTTGACGCTCAAGACGATGCTCGGCTGGCGCCACGCTTATGGGAATGTCGTGCCTTCGGTGCTCCTCGCCTTGCAGGGCGGGACACAAACGTTCAACATCTCGGGCGTGCCGATCGACCGCGATGCTTTCGTGGCCGAGGCCGGGCTCGATTACGCGCTCACCTCGATGCTTTCGGTCGGCGTTTCATACTCCGGCCAATACGGCCAGCGCGCCATCGACAACGCCGTGAAGGGTCACCTGGAGTGGCAATTTTGAACGCGTGGCGAATAGGGCACCAACCGAGGGCGTAGCGCAGCAAATCTCTCCATCTGGGAGAGATCGGATTTAGCGACGCTCGGACTCGATCCGAGAGGTGCGAGCCGAGTGAGGCCCTTTTGCGTTGGCGCCCACTTCCTCGCGCCCTCATCCGAGCTCGCCCTTGCCGGGCTCGCTCACCTTACTTCTGCAAAAGGAGCGGCAGAAGGGAAGGGGCGCGCCTAGCTTGACGCGCCGCGTTGGCTGCCGATACGAGGAGGTTCCGGCAAAAGCCGGCGCGCTCGTCGCGCTCGAGGGAGGTAAGGCCAATGAAGATCCTCGCAGCCGCCGTGACGGCTTTGCTGCCCGCCGCCTTGCTCGCCATGCCCGCGGCCTCCGTCCCGGCCTTGGCGCAGGACAAGCCGGTGACGATCAAGCTTTCCCACTGGGTGCCGCCTTCCCATCCTCTGCAAAAGGCCATTCAGGATTGGGCCGAGGATGTGAAGAAGGCGTCGGGCGGCACGATCAATTACGTCATCTTTCCTTCGGAGCAATTGGGCAAGGCCTTCGATCATTACGACATGGCGCGCGACGGCATTGCCGATTTCTCCTACGTCAATCCCGGCTATCAGCCGGGCCGCTTTCCCGTGATCGCTGCGGGCGAATTGCCCTTCCTGATCTCCGATGCTCATACCGGCTCCGCGGCGCTCGATGCCTGGTATCGCCCCTACGCGGCGCAGGAGATGAAAGACGTGCATTATTGCTTCGCTTTCGTGCACGACCCGAGCGGCATTCACGCCAACAAGAAAATCCTTCTGCCCTCAGATATCAAAGGCATGAAGGTCAGGCCGGCGGACGCCACGATCGGCGCCTTCGTGGTCTCCCTCGGTGGGACGAATGTGCAGGCCTCCGCTCCCGAAGCGCGCGATGCGCTCGAGCGCGGCGTTGCCGATGCCATCACCTTTCCGTGGGGCTCGCTCGTGTTGTTCGGCATCGACAAGGTGGTGAAGTTCCACATGGATGCCCCGCTCTACGTCACGACCTTCACTTGGGTGATGAACAAGAAGTCCTATGACGACATGTCGCCGGCGCAGAAGAAGGTGATCGACGACCATTGCACTTCCGAATGGGCGCAGCGTTTCGCGAGCCCTTGGGCTGATTTCGAGCATGCCGGGCGCGACAAGGTGAAGGCCGAGCCGGGACACGACGTCTACGAGCTCACGGACGAGCAAGTC
>JAFBAK010000427.1 GCA_019247795.1 Hyphomicrobiales bacterium
CACCATCACCAACACCGCCGATCCGACGATCTCGGGGAGCGGGGTCACCGGCGACACGGTGACGGTGTCGATCGACGGCACGGTCGCCGGCACGACGACGGTGGCGAGCGGCAGCTGGAGCTTCACGCCGACGGCGCCGTTGAGCAACGCCAGCCATTCGGCGACGGCGACGCAGGCGGCAGCCGGCGGGCCGAGCTCGGCTCCCTCGGGTGCCGATACCTTCACCATCGCCGTGCCATCGAAGGGAAGCACTATCAGCACCAGCGTGGTGGGCCCCGTGTCGCTGGGCACAGCGAGCAATCCTCTATACGTCACGAGCGCGGGCACGGTGACGTCGACAGCCTCGGGAGCGAATGGGATCAACGGTGCCTCAGGCACGTCCTGGACGGTCAGCAATGCCGGGAAAATAACCTCTTCCGGCGGCGACGGCGTGTCCCTGGCATCGACCAGCCTCATCACCAACACCGGCACGATCACGGCCGTGGAAGCTCTTGTTTTGCGCAACGGCGGAAGCGTGACGAATGCCTCGAGCGCTTCGATCTCGAGCTCCGGCAACGGAGCGGGTGTCTACATCGCAGGCGCTCTTGGCACGGTGAGCAATGCGGGCACCGTCTCGGCCGTGTATCACGGTATCTTCATGGCCGCAGGCGGCAGTGTCTCGAACGCGAGCTCCGGTTCAATCTCGGGACAGCACAACGGGATCCTTTTCCGGAACCAAGCCGGCACGGTGACCAATGCCGGGAACGTTTCTGGCACGGGCTCAGGAGGCACGGGCGTCTATCTCCAGAGCAACGGCTCCGTCACAAACACCTCGACCGGCACCATCACGGGCCACCAATTCGGCGCGTTCATTGAAGGCGGATCTGGCAACGTCGCCAATTCCGGAAGCATCTCGGGCGCCAGCTATGATGGCATCGTGCTCGGCTTGGGCGGCATGGTGACGAACGCCGCAGGCGCTTCGATCACGGGCGGCAACAACGGTATCTATGTGAAATATAGAGCGGTCGGCACTGTCACGAATGGCGGTCGAATCACGGGAAGCCTTTCGGGCAGCACAGGTATCGATCTTGCCGATGGCGGCACCGTCGCCAACAATGCGACTGGCTCGATCTCCGGCAAGACCTATGGTGTCTTTCTGTCCGGGGCGGCCGGAACAGTGGTGAATGCCGGTACGATCTCGGGCGGCAGCTATGCCGTCGCATTCACCGGCAGTGCCACCAATCGGCTCGTCGTCGATCCAGGCTCGGTCTTCAGCGGCGGCGTGACGGCGAACAGCGGCGGCTCGAATACGCTGGAGCTTGCGGGCGGCGGTGCGGGGTCAATCGGTGGAGTCGGCACGGCGTTCAAGGGCTTTCAGACGCTCGTCGTCGATTCCGGCGCGGTTTGGACGCTCACCGGCGCGAACACGGGGTCGACCGTGTTGGACAATGGCACCCTCAATATCACGGGTTCGCTCATCGCCTCGAGCGCGGTCAATCCGGCGAGCACCGGCCTTTTCCAACTTCAGTCGGGTGCCTCGCTTGAAGTCGCGGCGGACACGGGAACGCAAACGCAAATCAATTTCCTGAGCAGCAGCAAATTGATTGCAGACAACGCGTCGTCCTTCGGCACCAATGTCGGAACGGCCTCCTACGCCGGCCCGCTGCTCGAAAACTTCGTCAACGGCGATACCATCGACCTGAAGAGCTTTTCGTCCTCAGGGGTGAATTTCGCCTACAACGCGACGACCGGCGTGTTGCAGCTGTCGAATGGTTCGAGCCAACACGCCAGTCTCGCGTTCCAAGCAGCGACACTAGGGAGCTCGAGTTTCCAGACGTCCAGCGACGGCGCCGGCGGCACCTTTATCACGACCGGGGTGGACAACGACACGGCGCCCGAACCGCCGGCGCTCACGATCGCGAACACCTCGTTGACGGTGACCGCGGGCGGCTCAGTCGGGCTGGGCATCACGGCGGCACCCGTCGATTCAGACGATGCTGTTTCCGTGACGATCAGCGGCATCCCGAGCTATGAGACGATCTCCGCGCCTGCCGGCGACTCGGTCACGCAGCAGAATGGCGGCAGCACATGGATCATCTCTTCGACCGCCGGGGCGACAATCTCCGGTCTGACTTTGACCTCGAACTATACCGGGACGGGGCATCCGGTCGCGGGACTCACCGTGACGGCGAGCAATACGACGTCCGGG
The DNA here is from genome assembly GCA_019247795.1 of Hyphomicrobiales bacterium. GTDB lineage: Bacteria > Pseudomonadota > Alphaproteobacteria > Rhizobiales > Beijerinckiaceae > GAS188. The sequence continues at coordinate 2,189 of JAFBAK010000427.1, forward strand.
GAAGCGGCGAGCTCCGCCTCGCAAACTCTCAACGTCACCGATCCACCTGCTGCGAGTTCATCCGCTCTTGCAAGTGCGGGGACAGGAGCGCCGATCTCGCAGCTGGCGGCCCTGCTCGACCAATTCATCGCGGCAGGTTTTCACAGTCAGCAACCCGGCGTTGCGCAGATCGCTTCCTTGTCACTCGCGCAAGGCGAGCCGGATTTGACGCTCCTGACCCATCCTCATCATTGAGGAGCCTTCGCTGAGGAGGTCGCGCCAAGGGAAAGCGCTGCGGCTGCGATGGGCATGGCAGGAATGCGGATTTCCTCTGAGAGGCTTCGCACCTGCCCTATCTCGCGAAAAACGCGCGAGAGGGCGTGAAACGTTCGCCGTAACGCCGGTTCCGCCAGCAAGTGCAAATCGAGAGCGGCTCATTGCCGCGCCAGCATGAGATTGTTTGGCCGCAGTCGTGCCCCATCTCGCGTTGACGGGGTACAATGATCATTCGAGGTCGCTTTGATGAAGATGCAATTGCGTGATGAGGTCCTCAGCAAAGTTCCGGAAGTCACGCTATCATTCTGGATCGTCAAAATCGCCGCAACGACGCTCGGCGAGACCGGCGGTGATTCCGTGACCATGACCCTGGACTGGGGATATCTCGCCGGAACATTCCTGTTTCTTTCCGCTCTCGTCGCTCTCGTGGCTGCACAGATTGTCGCTCGCAAATTTCAGCCTTGGCTTTATTGGGCGACCATCGTCGCCTCAACCACCTTCGGAACAACCATGGCGGATTTCGCCGACCGATCGCTCGGCCTCGGCTACGCGGGCGGCTCCATGATCCTGTTCGTCTGTCTCGTTGGCGTGTTGGCCTTCTGGTATTGGTCGGAGAAGACCATTTCGGTCGAGACCGTCAGCACGCCAAAGGTGGAGACGTTCTATTGGGCTGCCATCACATTCTCGCAGACACTCGGCACCGCACTCGGCGATTGGATCGCTGACAGCGGGCTTGGCTACGAAGGTGGTGCGATCCTTTTTGCGGCAGGGCTCGCTGTTCTCGCGGCTCTCTATGTCTGGACCGACATATCACGGGTGTTGCTGTTCTGGGCGGCATTCATTCTCACGCGTCCACTCGGCGCGACATTTGGTGACTTCCTCGATAAGCCGGTGGGCAATGGTGGCCTTGCGTTCAGCCGCCCTCTTGCGTCGGCCTTGATCGCCATCCTCATCTTGATTCTTTTGCTCGTGCTGCCGCAGCGTCCGGGAAGACATCCGCGTTTCGCTCAAGCATCCTTGCCCTCCTGAGTGCGGGAGGGTGCGGCCATGGCAGGGTCGCCGCTCTTCCTCTGAATCCCATTCCTTACAGCTATCGTTGAGGCTTCCGTTGACGCTTCGGCCTGGATTCGGGAGAAGCCTCCTACGCCTCGTTACGCGTCCAATTTCTACGTCCGGTCGAATTCCCTCAAGAACGCGCCGAGGCAAGCACCGATCGAGTCGATCGCGTAACCACCCTCCTGCACGACGAGAGTCGGCAGCGCGAATTCATTCACCAGCCCGCCGATACGCCCAAAATCGGAAGCGTGCAGTTTCAGCACGCCAATGGGATCATCCTTGTGGGCATCATAGCCAAGCGCGAGAACAAGAACTTCCGCGCGGAAGGCGCGGATGGCTGCACTCGCGGTTTCAATCGCCGCCACCATCTCGGTGCGGCCGCTGCCGTGTTCCAGCGGCAGGTTGAGGTTGCAGCCTTCGCCCGCTCCGTTGCCGCGCTCATCAGGATAACCCGTGAAGAACGGATAGTAGTCTGTTGGATCGGCGTGAATGGAGATCGTCAAGACGTCGTTTCGGCGATAGAAAATCTGCTGCGTGCCGTCCCCGTGATGCGCATCGACATCGAGGATGGCGACCTTCCCGTATTTCCTTCGCAACCGTTCGGCGGCGACGGCCGTGTTGTTGATGTAGCAAAAGCCTGACGCGCGATCCGAGCGAGCATGGTGGCCCGAAGGGCGACACAAGGCATAAACGCGACGCTCGCCCGCGAGGATGGCGTCAGCCGCCGAGACCGCCGTCTCCGCCGAACGGAGGGTAGACCTCCAGCAGTGCTCGCCCACCGGAACCGAGAGGTCGCCGAGATACCAGCCGAGCTGACCGATGATGCCGGTCGGACGGCAGGGCGGGCGCGAGGTCTCGTCGGGGCGTCCGCTCCAATATGGGAAGGTGTTGGGCCAAGCCTCGGGACCGCGCTCAGGAAGAAGGTTCCAGCGCTCCCAGAGTGTCTCGAGAAACTCCACGAACTTAACATCATGGACCTTCAACAACGGTTCGGTCCCATACTCGGCGGGTCGTTCCGGGACGATACCGTGACTATCCAGTGCGGTCAGCAACCGCTCCGTCCGCTCAGGCAGATCCTTCGGCGCGACGATCTTGCCGAAGCGCATGTATTGCAGCTGCTCGTGCAATGCCTGGTCTGGATGATAAAACGCACGCATCTCGTTCAGCCTCCACGCCCTCGATCGGGCGAGCATTCAATGAATGGGGCGGCCGATCAAGATGAACGTGCTCGTCGATTGGAAATCCCGGGAACCACCGCAAATCCGTTCCAATCTGCAGCGATCGCATAAATGTGGTTCTAAGCCGGATAGATTCTTCGCCCATTCTGCCGTGAGCCGAAGCCAGGAGGTTACCGCATGTCGAAGATCGACACGTTGTCCGCCATCCAAATCAGCCGCCGTCACCTTGTTTCCGGCGGTGTCGCCGCGACCCTTGCGGCCACCCAGCTTGGACTTTCAGGTTCTGTGCGGGCGCAGGAGACGAAAAAAAAGCCGGAAAGATCGCCAGCGGCAAAATCCAAAGAGCTCGCGTCATTTGCCGCGCCAAAGCAGATCGACGCGGGGGTCTTGAACGTCGGCTATGCCGAGCTGGGACCCAGCAGCGGGCCCGCCGTCCTGCTTCTCCACGGATGGCCTTACGACATCTACAGCTTTGTGGAGGTGGCGCCTTTGCTGGCGTCCGCCGGCTATCGGACGATCGTTCCTTATCTTCGTGGCTATGGCACGACGCGTTTTCTTTCGAATGAGACGCCGCGCAATGGACAACAAGCGGTCGTGGCGGTCGACATCGTCGCCCTGATGGACGCGCTGAAGATCGAGAAGGCGATCCTCGCCGGCTTCGATTGGGGCGCCCGCACCGCCGACATCATCGCTGCCCTTTGGCCGGAGCGCTGCAAGGCGCTGGTCTCGGTGAGCGGCTACCTCATCGGTAGCCAAGAGGCCGGCAAGACGCCTCTGCCGCCGAGCGCCGAGCTGCAATGGTGGTATCAATATTACTTCGCAACCGAGCGGGGCCGCGCTGGGTACGACAAGTACAGACATGACTTCAACAAGCTGATTTGGCGGCTCGCCTCGCCGAAATGGGAATTTGATGATGCAACATTCGATCGCAGCGCCGCATCCTTCGAAAATCCAGATCATGTGGCCATCGTGATCCACAACTATCGTTGGCGTCTCGGCCTGGCCGAAGGCGAAGCGAAATACGATGACCTGGAGAAGCAGCTTGCAGCGGCGCCGGCCATCACCGTCCCAACCATTACGCTCGAAGGCGATGCCAATGGCGCGCCGCATCTCGAAAGCGCAGCCTATGCGAGGAAATTCTCCGGCAGATATGCGCATCGTTCGGTCAAGGGTGGCATCGGCCACAATCTTCCGCAGGAAGCTCCGCAGGTTTTCGCCGAAGCTGTCCTTGAGGTTGCCAGAGGCTGAGCGGATTTTCTCCTCTTCGAATAGATTGCGATAGAGACCTGCCCGCTTCGAAACTCTTACCGCAACAATTGGGCAAGGAAGATAAAGCTTGCGTCCGGCCGTCACTCGCTCGACATTGCGGAATGCGCACTTGGCGGGGGCATGGGCTGTCTCTTCTTCGTTCTGCTCGAGCGACCAAGCTCAATACATGAATGCAAGCTTCGCGACACCACAACGGAGGCAATTATGATCCGCAAGGCGAAAGCGGTTTGGCGCGGGACCGGCCGCGAAGGCAAGGGCGAGCTCACCGCCGATTCCGGAATTCTCGAGAAAACTCCCTACTCTTTCAAAACGCGATTCGAGAACGAGAAGGGCACCAACCCGGAAGAGCTCATCGCTGCCGCGCATGCAGGCTGCTTCACCATGGCTCTCGCCTTCGGAATGCAGGCAGCCGGCCTCACCCCGACCGAGCTCACCACGGAGGCTGCGGTCACCCTCGAGCCTGAGGGCAAGGGCTTCCGGATCAGCCGCTCGGCTCTGACCTTGCGCGGCAAGGTTCCGAATCTCGATGAGCCGAAATTCCTCGAGTTGGCGAGGGATGCCGAGAAGAACTGTCCGGTATCAAAGGTCCTGAAGGCGGAGATATCGCTGGACGCCAAACTCGCTTGAGCCGTTCGATGCGATGCCTTTTCGGCCTCGGCGCCCCCCGACTTCTTCGACGGTTGCGCCAAAGGGCCGATCGGCGCGTCCGTGGCGTGACCGGCCAGTATGAGGATCACCGGTGATGAGGCCTTCCGGCTTCGCGCAGGCGCGGGAGCGTTTGCGTGTATTATCCAACCGTAGCTGGCCCGATCGTTTCGAGGCTTTCGAAAAACCGCATGCGGAACTCGAGTTCAGGCATATTGATGTATCGCCGCGAGGGTGAGGAGGTTCTCGTCCTCCTTGTTCACCCGGGCGGTCCTTTTTGGAAGCGCAAGGATGAGGGTGCCTGGTCCATTCCCAAGGGGGAAGTAGGTCCGGATGAAGATGGCGAAACCGCCGCGCGGCGCGAATTCGCCGAGGAACTGGGCAAAGTGCCGACCGGCGCGCCGCGACCTTTGGGGAAGCTTCGGCAGAAAGGCGGCAAATGGGTCGAGGCGTTTGCTGTCGAAGGCGATTTCAACGTGGATGAATTGAAAAGCAATATGTTCACGATGGAGTGGCCGCCACGAAGCGGGCGCAGCCAATCCTTTCCAGAGGTCGACCATGCCGAATGGTTCTCGTTGAAAGGCGCCCGCATCAAAATCCTCGCGAGTCAACTTCCGTTCCTCGATCGGCTCGAGGAGCTCTTGTCGAGCGCGCCAAGGTGAAAGTATTCGGCCTGATCCGTTGCCTCCTCACAAAGCGATGATCACTCCTTCATTCGCCGCAAGCTCCAGATTTTGCTTCACAGGCGCATGCCTGTCTCGTTCATGGGTCGAGAAGACGAGGCGGCCCGAGGTGATCTCAGTAGAGCTCAAACGCTGAGCCTTATTCTCGAGATTGAGCAGCACGGCGAAACGGCTCTTGCCGAGCGACCGAACATAGCCGAGGACCTCATCCTCGAGGGGCAGTGGCGACCAGCTGCCTCTCGACAAAACGGGCTCGTTGCGCCGCAGAGCGAGGAGGTTTCGCGTCATCGAAAGCATCGAGCTTTTATCTGCGCGCTGAAATTGGACCGAAGAGCGAGGTCCGTCGCCAGCGATCGGGAGCCAAGGGTCACCGGTTGTGAATCCCGCCTTTGGCGTTTCGTCCCACGGCATCGGGCAACGCTCCGGATCGCGCCCCTGGCCCGTGCCTGGCATATTCAAGCCGAAGGGGTCGCGGAGCTTGCCAGGCGGGATCTCGGTGTTCTGAAGCCCGAGCTCATCGCCATAATAGAGGATGGGTGTGCCTCGCAGCGTCAAGAGCAACATCATTGCGATGCGCGCCTGTTCTCGACCGAGGCGGCTTGCGATGCGCGGCTGGTCGTGATTGCCGATCACCCAATCGGGCCAGGCACCCCGCGGTAGCACTGCCTCATAGGCGCCGATCACTTCGAGGAGAGGCTTCGCCTTCCACGGCGTCCACAGAAGATTGAAGTTCGTGGGGAGGTGCAAGCCGCGGAGCTCTGGTCCATAATAGGCGCCGATCTCGCCCGTCTTGAGATAGACTTCGCCGATTAGGACAGGGTCGCCCGGATACCCATCGACCACACCTCGAATGCCTCCCACGAATTCCATGATGTCCTTGCCGTTCGCGCTGTTGACCATGAGGTTTCGCGCAAAAGGCGGATCGCCCGGCCGAAAATCAGGGTTAGGTGGATCGTCTCGCAAGGCAGGGTCCTTGGCGAGACACCCCACGGCATCGATCCGGAATCCGTCGACCCCGCGCTCGAGCCAGAAGCGAAGCACATCGTGCATGGCATCCCGAACCGCGGGATTACGCCAATTCAAATCGCACTGCTCCTTGAGGAAGGTGTGACAGTAGAACTGACCCGTGTGCGGGTCGAGTTCCCAGGAGCTGCCTCCCGCAAGGCTCTGCCAATTGTTGGGCAGGCCACCGTTCGGCCCGGCATCACGCCAGAAATACCAATCGCGCTTGATGTTCTCGCGCGACCGGCGGGATTCTATAAACCAGGGATGCTGGTCCGAAGTATGATTAGGCACATAGTCTAAGATCACCCGGATGTCCCGCGCGTGAAGCGCGGCGACCATTTGATCGAAATCATCGAGCGTTCCGAAGCTCGGATCGATGTCGAGATAATTTGAGATGTCATATCCGAAATCCACCATCGGGGAGGTGAAGAAAGGTGAGAACCAAACCGCATCGACGCCGAGCCAAGAGAAATAGTCTGCCCTTTCTATGATGCCCTTGAGATCGCCGATGCCGTCGCCGTTGCTGTCCTGGAAAGAGCGAGGATAGACTTGGTAGATGACCCCCTGCCACCACCGGCCTGGAGCGAGGGGCCTCTTTAAGCTCACGTCTTCTCCCTCTGTCCGAAGTTCAAGCGTTCAACTTCGAGCAAGGTGAGGACTTTCGAAGCCGAGGCGACGGAGCCCCTGGCGGATTTCGGCGCAGCTCATGAAGAGCTTCCACAAAAGCCCGGTCCTGTAGTTCTCGATCATGACGATGATCGGCCCCTGGTCAATCGCGAGATGCGTTGCGGCATACCAATCACGGCTCTCGCAAAAGGCATCGACGAAACCGAAGTCGCGCCACAGACGCTGGCCGAGGCTGCCGTGGAAATGGCGGAGTGCCGCAAGCGAGTGTTCAGGCGTGTAGGGCATGGATGATAGTGCGGCCGTCGGCGCGATCACACCTTCGTCTTTGTCCGGTGCGAAGGCGCGGTAGCCGTCCGGCCCATCGCTTGCGGTGAGCCCCCATGAGTTCGGCCCGTATCCTGAGAAACGATGTGGGTTTCGGACGCAATGAGCGTGATTGATGCGGATGTGAGCGAGGTTCTGCTGCCAATAATCGGCGTAGCGGTCCTTCAGTCCGCGAGGATCGAGACCAAGAAAAGAGTAGTGTGTGAAAAAGAGTGGGCCGCCAAAATCGGGCCCCAAGGGAAGCTCGATGCCGTAGAAATCGCGCCCGCTCCTGAAATTCACCCCCTCGACCCAGCCTTTGTGATAAACGCCGGGCTCGATGGCATAGTGAGGCGAGGAGGCAGCGAGCACATAGGTGATCAGGCATTCATTCCAGCCTCTGATCTCGTAATTCATGCTCCAGCCGTTGTTCGGGCTCCAGTGCCAATAGAGCACGTTCATGCCGTCGCGCGTATGCCAGTTCCATTCGGTTTCTTCCCAGAGCTGTGTGATGCGCCAGCGCAGGCCACGCTCGCTCTCTTCGTCGCGGTTGAAATATTGCCTCGCGCACAAAAGCCCGACGAGCAGATAAGCAGTCTCCACGAGATCGCCGCCATCATCCTTGCGCGTGAAGTGGAAGGGCTTTCCGGTCACTCCGTCCATCATATGCGGCAGCACCCCGTGGAAGCTGGCGGCGGCGAGCAGGAAACTCGTCATCTTCACGAGACGCTCGACGGCTTCTTGTCGTGTGATCCATTTGCGCTCGGTGGCGACGATAATCGACATCACGCCGAATCCCGATCCGCCGGTCACGACCGTGTCGAGCCCCGCAGTGCTCCCCGGATCACTGCGGTCGCGGGCAAGTCCGCTGTGCGCGTGAGCGAAATCCCAAAAATATCGGAAGGTTTGCCGCTGCACGAGCTCGAGCAGCTCCTCGTCGGTTTTGAATGGCGCCGCGGGTCTTGCGGCTTTGGCGCGACGGGACGTTGTTTCTTTCTTCCGGCTCTGCAAGGCTAAATCTCCATCCTTCATTCGCTGTGCAGCCGACAGTGAGCTTACGAGTTATGCTCAAAGGATGAGCTCGATCTCGGTGCTCAGCATCTTGCTTCGGTCCGCGCTTTGCCCGATGAGAACGTCGAACATGCCGGCCTCGAGCTTTGGAGCGAGATCCGGGCCGAGGAAGCTAAGGTCTTCGGCCGCGAGATCGAAGCGCATCGTGCCGCGTTGAGCCGCAGCGAGCGCGATCTTTTGGAAATCCTTGAGCTCGAGCACGGGGCGGGTGATGCTCGAGACCTGGTCGCGGATGAAGAGCAAGACGGTCTCCTGGCCGGCGAGCGGGCCATGATTGACGACATCCACCGAAATCGTGACGGTTTCGCCGGCGCGCACCTGGGCTCGATCCACCCGAAGCCCGCTGAGCTCGAACCGGCTGTATGACAAGCCATATCCGAACGGGAAGCGAGGCTCGTTCGGCATGTCGAGATATTTGCTCGTGTAATGATCGTTGGCGGCGGCCGGGCGTCCTGTAGGGCGCGCGCCGAAGAAGATCGGAATCTGACCGACATCCATCGGCCAGCACATCGAAAGACGCCCAACCGGATTGAATCGCCCAGTCAGGAGATCGGCGAGTGCCGGTCCGGCTTCGCTGCCCGGGAACCAGGCCGCCACCAACGCGTACGCCTTTTCGACGAGCCAATCGGGCAGAACGAGCGGGCGCCCGGAAAACAGCAAGATCACGACGCGTTTCTTCTGCGCGAGGACCATGCGCGCGAGCTCGCATTGAGCCGCCGGAAGCCCTGGATTTCCACGGCTTCCTGCCTCGCCGCTCATCGCCATCGTCTCCCCCAGACAAAGGACGATCACATCGCTGCTGCGCGCCAGCTCGCGCGCTGCCGCCCTTTGGGTCGCATTGATCTTTACGACGTCGGAGCCGGGCGTGAACGCGACCTTGGCATTCGGATGGGCCTTGCGGAGTCCATCGAGAACGGGGATGGCCGTGCCGGCGACGCTCTCGTGCGCCGCCACGGGCTCCCGCGCTTCTCCTTTGGCATCGGCAAGCGGTCCGATGACGGCGAGGGAGGTTTGGACGTCCCGAAGCGGCAAGACATCGCCTTTGTTCTTCAAGAGCACGAATGAGCGACAGGCGGCTTCTCGCGCGAGATCCTTGCGCTTGCCCTGAGCGGCGGTTGCGGCGATCGCGCTCGGCGTGCCACAACGCCGATACGGATCCTCGAACAGGCCAAGCTTCGTCTTGAGCTCGAGCACCCGCCTCACCGCGGCGTCGATCGTCTCGAGCTTCACCAAGCCTTTCTCCAGCGCAATCGGCAAGCCGTCGTAATATGTGTCGTGGCCCATCATGTCGATGTCGACGCCGGCATTGAGCGCGAGAGCCGCGGCCTCGGCCTTGTCGGCCGCAATTCCGTGCGCGATGAGCTCGGCGACCGCGCTGTAGTCGCTGATCATCACGCCCGAGAAGCCCCAATCCCGGCGGACGATGTCGCGCAGGATCGCGGCGTTGGCGGTCATCGGCACGCCGTTGAAATCGGTGAAGGCCGGCATGATTGCCGCAACCCCGGCCCGAACGGCGGCGCGAAAGGGCGGCAAATAAACCTCGTGCAACTGCCGTGCGGACATGTCGACCGGTGCATATTCGCGCCCGGCCTGCACGGCCCCGTAGGCGGCAAGGTGTTTCGCCGTCGCGGCGACAACGCCTTGGGCGGAAAGACCCCAAGCTTGAAAGCCGCGCACCTTGGCCTCGGCGAAACGGCCCGCGAGAAAAGCATCTTCGCCCGGCCCCTCGACGGTTCGGCCCCAGCGCGGGTCGCGCGCAACGTCGAGCATGGGAGAGAAGTTCAAATCGATGCCCTCGACCGCGCATTCCTGTGCGGCGACCCTGGCGGTCTTCTCCCATAATGGCGCATCGAAAGCGCAAGACTCTCCGAAGGGGATCGGAAAAAATGTGCGCAGGCCATAGAGCACATCAAGACAAAAAAAGAGGGGGATCTTGAGGCGCGATCCCTCCACGGCATGACGCTGAACATCGCGCACGCGCTCGGAACCCCAAAGATTGAGGAGACTGCCGACCCGGCCCTTCCGGATCGCTTCGGATGTCACGGGCGCGGAAGCGGGCCCCGTCTGAACGAGCTCGCCGCTGAGCATGGTGAGCTGACCGACCTTCTCCTCGAGCGTCATCTCGTCAATGAGGTGCTCGATGCGAGCATTCTCGTCGGATTGCGCCATTGATGGCCCTCTCGTTCAGGCGACTCTGTCTCGCCGACATGCGATTGCGGAATTTACGCGACTATCACAGTCGAGCGTCATGAGGTATTGCGCGCTGCCCATGAGGGGCGGGCAAGAAGAGGGTGAGATGAGCGCCATTGCCGATAAGCCACAATCCATCACCGGACAATTGCTCGACATCTCGACTGCCGGCGTCTGGTCGCAATTCACGTCGCTGGTGCGCGGGATCAAGACATCCCCGGATCGCTGGGTGCTTCTCTCATTTCCGGTTCTGGCGACGCTCGTCATCGCGACCATCGCGGCGGGACAAGTGAGGCTCAATGCGTGGCAGGGCGCGCTCTACGATGCTCTGCAGCGCTATGATCTCGAGGATTTTCTGCGCCAGATCGTCGTGTTCTTGGCAATCGTTTCCGGACTGCTTTGCCTCGTGGTGGCTCAGACCTGGCTCACGGAAGTATCGAAAGTGAAGTTGAGAGCATGGCTCGCGCGTGATCTCTTGGACGAGTGGTTGCGGCCCAAGCACGCTTACTTGCTCGCGTTCGCGGGCGAGAACGGCGTCAATCCGGACCAGCGTATCCAGGAGGATGTTCGCCACTTGTCGGAGCTTTCTGCCGACCTCGGCGGCGGGCTCGCCCAGGCTACCCTCCTCCTTCTGAGCTTCATCGGCGTCCTGTGGCTGCTCTCGAATCAAGTCATCTTCAAATTCGAGGACAAGGATTTCACGATTCCCGGATACATGGTGTGGTGCGCCTTGGCCTATGCGTCAGTCGGCTCGTGGCTCACCTGGCGCGTCGGGCGCCCGCTCATCGACCTCAACGCGCGCCACTACGCGCGCGAAGCTGAATTCCGCGTCGCCCTCGTGCGCGTCGTCGAGCATGCCGAATCGATCTCGCTTTATCGCGGAGAAAGGGATGAGCGGGCCTCGCTCGACACGATCCTCGCTTCTGTCTTGTCAGTGACCCGAAGCCTCGCCGGCGGAGTGGCGCGGCTCACTTGGATCACCTCGGGCCATGGTTGGCTCGCGATCATCGTGCCCTTCCTCATGGCCGCTCCGGGATATTTCAGCGGCAAGCTGACGCTCGGCTCCTTGATCATCGTGGTCGGCGCATTCAATCAGGTTCAGAGCTCGCTCAGGTGGTTTGTCGACAATTTTTCACGGATCGCCGATTGGCGCGCCACGCTGTTTCGCGTGGTGGCGGTTCGCGAAAGCTTGCGATCACTTGACACGCTGCACACAAACCAGGGCCGGATCGAGTTTTCCGACAATGCCGCCGGTAAGCTCACGCTCGAAAATGTCGAGACCTTTCTTCCAGGAACGATGGTCGACTGTGCTTTTCTCGAAGAGGCGAAGGTCGAGCTCAACCCGGGTGATCACGTCCTCGTCGCCGGTGAAACGGCCGCCGGCAAGACGACCTTTTTTCTTACGCTCGCCGGCCTGTGGTCTTGGGGACATGGAAAGATCAGCTTACCCCCTCGCAGCGACATGATGTTTCTGCCGCAACAGCCTTATTTGCCGCCGGGCTTATTGTGTGACGCGATCGCCTACCCGGCCGAGTCCAAGGATTTCAGTGACGAGGATCTGCGCTCGGCTCTGAGGCGGATCGGTCTCGACCACCTCATCGACGAGCTCGGCCGGGATGCATCCTGGGACAGGTACCTCTCGCTCGACGAGCAGCAAGCCCTCAGCTTCGCTCGCGTGCTTTTGCACTCACCGCGATGGGTGCTCCTCGACGACGCCCTTGGGGCTCTGGAACCTTCAAAGCGCGATCTGTTGATGTCGATCTTCACCAAGGAGCTTCAAGGATCGGCCGTGATCAGCACCGGCCGAAGCACTGCAAGCGACAAATTCTACGCGAAGACCCTCCATCTGCGGCGATGCCCGAGAGCGGAGCGGGCCGGGACCATTTCCTCCACGGCCGCGCTTGAAGAGAACCGCGGCGCATCGCGAACGGATGCGCCGACATAGCTCGTCACAGGCGAGCCGGTCAGACGAAATCGGTTGGCTTCGACAAACTCGCCCAATTGCTGGGAGGCGTCGCCGGACTTCCCTGGAGCGTGACCCCCTGGGAAGCGGTGATCTGCGCGCCGTTCATTGTCCACTCTTCGAGCGAGCCACTGCTGTTGCGCCACAACAGATCCGATTTCCCGTCTCCATTGAAATCCGCTATTTGCGCTATTTGCCAGGACGAATCCGGCGAGACCGGGTTGCCTCCCAAAGTGACGGCCTGGCTCGCCGCGATCTGGGATCCGTTCATGGTCCAATCGATGAGCGAGCCATTCGCATTTTGCCATAAAATGTCGGACTTGCCGTCCCCGTTGAAATCGCCGATGCCGACGACTTTCCAGGATGCGTCCGGGGCGACCGGAGATCCGTTCAACGTTATGCTTTGGTCTGCGGCGATTTGCGAACCGTTCATGGTCCAATCGAGGAGCGAGCCGTTCGCATTTCGCCACAAAATGTCCGACTTGCCGTCGCCGTTGAAATCGCCGATGCCGGCAATTCTCCAAGATGCGTCCGGCGTGACCGGCGTTCCGCCCAACGTGACGTTTTGGGCTGCCGTGATCTGCGACCCGTTCATGGTCCAATCGATGAGCGAGCCATTCGTGTTTTGCCATAGAATATCGGATTTGCCGTCGCCATTGAAATCACCGATGCCGGCAACGTTCCAAGAAGCGTCGGGTGTCGCCGGGGCCCCGCCCAAGGTAACGTTCTGGATCGACGCGATCTGCGCGCCGTTCATCGTCCAGTCGATGACCGAGCCGTTGGCGTTTCGCCATAGAAGATCGGCGTTTTGATCTCCGTTGAAATCGCCGATTCCGACGACATTCCAGGATGCATCCGGTGTCGCTGGATTGCCTCCCAAGGTGACCTGTTGGTTCGATGCGATCTGCGCTCCATTCAAGGTCCAGTGAGCGAGCGTATTATCGATGCTGTTGCGCCAGAAGACATCGGATAGACCGGCGTTGATTCCTGGTCCATTGGTGATGAGGGTGCCGCCGCTACCGTCGCTGGTTGCCCTGAAGTTCGTGCCTGCCAAGCTCGAGGTTTGGAAATCCAGGCTGGCCGCTTGGCTCGCGCCGTTCGCAACCTGCAGCAGGCCCGTCGTGGCGTTGAAATTGAACGTCACACCTGATGAGGAAAAAGTCTTCAGATCGATCTGGTCGCCATTGGCGAAGTTCTGGATCTGCGGGCCCGTGTAAGACGGTGTCCCGACATTCGTGCCGAAGGTCGATGGATTGTCGACGATCAATCGGCTCTCGCCGACGAAATCGATCTGCGTCGATGTCGTCGCAGGCGCCGCGACTTCAAGCGTGGATTGAGCTTGCAGCTGGATGAGACCCGTGAATGCTCCGGCGAGCACGAGTGTGCCACTGTCGAGCACGTTCGAAGCAGCATTCGTGCCGGTAAGGGTCCAAGTCCCGCCTGCATCGACCGCGAGCGTCTGGAAATTCGTAAATGTGCCGGAGCCTATTCCGGTGATCGAGCTCGTGCCGCTCGCCAGCTCCAAGGTGTTGGTGCCGCTGGCGTTCGCAAAGGCCTTGCTGGTGAACACGGCTCCTGGATCGACGATGAGCCGGTTTGTGCCGCTCGCGGCAAAATCGACCGCATATGTCGCTCCCGAAATCGTGCCTGCGTTGGTGACCGTGCCGCCACTGCCCGTGACGAAGACGCCGAAGCTCGCCCCGGAAAGGCTCGCGCCCGCGTTATTCGTGACCACACCCCCCGCTTCGAGATCAACAGCCGCGCCGCCCGTCCCGGTCGCACCGATCTGGCCGCCATTGAATACGGCTCCCGCAGATCCGGTGATTTGCACGCCCGCGGATTGGCCCGAGATTGATCCTCCCGAATCGTTCGTCACGCTGCCGCCGGCGGCGAGTCCGACCCCGTGAAAACCCGAAATGCTTCCGCCGTTGGCGATCGACGCAGGCCCGCCGCTCGCGAATATGCCGTTTCCGCCGCTCGCGGTGCCGCCGGAGATCGTTCCGCCCGCATTGTTCGCGACGCTGCCGCCGCCGCCAAGGTCCACCCCCGTTCCCGCCGTTCCGCTCGCGGTGATGCTGCCGTTGTTCGTGACCGAGCCCAGAGACCCAAATTCGGTGTAAACACCGATGTTGACGCCAGTGATTCGGCCGCCCGTGCCGTTGTTGACGTTTCCGCCCTTGGCAAGCGTGACGCCGTCGGCTCCCGCGATGGACCCGCTGTTCGTGACGGCCCCTGCGGAGCCGGTCACGAAGGCGCCAAATCCATTGCCTGTAAGCGTTCCGGTGGCCTCATTCGTGAGGTTGCCGCCGGCGCCTAGGTCAACGGCAGCACCCCCGGTACCCGGGGCGCTGATGTTCCCGGCATTCGTCACCGAACCTGAGGCGCTGACGATATAGACCCCCGCGCCGCCAGTCCCCGAGGTGCCGAGGCCGGAAAGCGTGCCGCCCTGGTTGTTGGTGATGTTGCCGCCGTTCGAAAGAATTGCGGTCGTTCCGGAGATCGTTCCAGAGTTGCCGACGATTCCCGCGTTCCCCAGCGCGACGCCAATGCCTCCCGCAGCAGTGACGGCGCCCTGGTTGCTTATCGTCCAAATCGTAGGCCCGGCGGCGCCGTCAATGCCGTCGGCGGTTCCCGTCGAGGTCACGGTTCCGGAAGTCGTTATGTAAAGCGGGTTGATTCCCGGATTCAGCGCAACTGGGCCGGCTATGGACGTGCTGAGCGTGAACGACATCGGGCTCTCCCTTGATTTACTGCGGCTTGGGTTCAGGAATTCTCGACTTCTACTCAACTACGTTGACACGAACTGGTTTCTTCGCTCGCGCGTCCTGGATTATGCTAGCAAGGAGAGGGCAGCGCCCCTGCCGTAAAGCCGCATCAATGACGGGAGCGACCTCGGTCCGAAACGGCAAGCGACTCGCCGTTCTCCCGGCAAACCATGGCAAAATATTCGTTGGCAATTTTGCAAAGTGCCCCCATGACGCAGTGTCGGCGAATTGCACGTGGAGCCTAAGCTCGCGTAATCGACCTTGCGGTGTTTAGAAGATAACCTTGGCCGTTGGCGTCGAAAGATACAATCACTTTAATCCGTGATTCATCTTTTTCTCTCGGAAAATCGCGGTACTTCGGAATAGGTATTGAAGTCACATGAGGTAGAAGTTGCCTGGGGTCTCTGTAATTCAGTCGACATGTATCACTCTGATATTTGAGCTGGCTTACAGACTTCGACTATGGCGGGTTGCTCCGGTTGCAATGCTCT
The DNA here is from genome assembly GCA_019247795.1 of Hyphomicrobiales bacterium. Classification (GTDB taxonomy): domain Bacteria; phylum Pseudomonadota; class Alphaproteobacteria; order Rhizobiales; family Beijerinckiaceae; genus GAS188. Next base: position 17,690 of record JAFBAK010000427.1, read on the forward strand.
CGACCGGCTTGCACAAGTGCATGCTCGCCCATGCTGATGCCGCGGCTCCGGCAGCCTCGCGCCGGCGGAGGCGTGCAGAAGGCTGCGGCGAGCCCGAGGTTGCGGGTTATTGGTGACTGGTCTGAAAAACCGGATAATCCTCGCGTGTCGCGCCTCTCACGATCGTGACCGTCGTCGTGTTGGCACGCTGCGCCGATTGGGATGCGGTCATATCCGCGACGCTGCGCAAGGCGAGAGTGAGCGCACCCGAACGTTGCGCAAGCGCGATGGTGTTGACCTCCTCGGGGTCAAGCTCGAGCGTCGCGGTTTCGCCGACCGCGACGCGATCTCCGTTCTTCTCTTCGATGTTGGGGCCGATCGCGAGGACACGAATGTTTTGGAGCAGGGTTTCGCTGGAATAGACATCCATCCCTTGCGTCCTCGACACCCGCACATCCTTATAAATTCGAATTACGTCGACATGATCGTTGGGCAAGATGAGCGTGCCCGCACTGTTTGAGCCTCGCTGATCGATGCTGATGGCGAGTGCGCGCTTACCTTCGGGCAAAATAGTTGCGAGATATCCCGCATCCGACTGAACGAGCTTGTCCTTGTTGATCGGCTCGTTGGCGACGAAGTTTTCTTTGACGATCGAACCGATGATTTGCGCTTCGCTGCCCGAAGCCTTCTCCTTGATAACCATGCCGTTGCCGAGCCCTCCCGCGGGCCAGGGAAGCCATTTGAGATGTTCAGCGCCGATTTTGGTGCCCACGTGCAGATCGGTAGAAGCCACGAGGACTTCGGCCGCGGGGATGATCTCGGGTTCGGGCGGCACTTGGGCAACCGGCGGCGGATCACGTCCGGTCGACAAATACGCAGCTATCAACCCGGAGACGAGGGCGACCGCAATGATCGGCATGCGACCTGGTTTCATTCGCCCACACCTTTTGACAACGCCGATCTCGAGACGTCCGATCGCAACAACCGCTACGAGGAGCGACCTATTAAAAAGCCAAAAGCCTAAATTCGCATTGTAAACTTCGGAGCAAAATTCCCGAGATCGTTTACGTTGTTGCAATTCAGAATTGGGCCGAAACAGTGAGAAATCAGCGTCGCTCCTTTACACTCCTCCTCATTGCCCTCTTGCCGCTTCACTCTTGATTTCTGACTCTTCCTCTCCCTGGTGAGCTATTGAGGCGCTCGGGCGTCGGGCGCGCGGACGATGTATTTGGAACTTGCGTCGAGCAAGTGGAGGTTGTTGATGACGACCGGATTATCGGGCTGGAGGCTGTAGGCTGCCGCGAATTTCGCGCGCGCCTTCTGCAACTCTCCGCGCAACATGTATGAATAGCCCTCGTTGTTGAGGATCTGAAACGTCTCCCCCTTGAGGCTGATCGCCGAGTGATAGGCTCGATCGGCGAGGTCGAAACGGCCGAGGCGATCGTAACTCGCAGCGAGCCCGATCCAGGCGGTCACGTCTTTCGGCGTTTTCTCGACGGCATCCTGGAAGTAGTGCTGGGCAACTCCGTAATTACCTCGATTGAAATGCTCGATTGCAAGATGAAGAGGTTCGTCCGACGGGTAATATTTCACGTCACCCGGGTCGACCATGGTCGGCGTCGTCGCGGGGACAGATGCGTTTGGATCACCCCCGTCCGGCGCGGGAGCGAGATCGCTCGTCTGGCAGCCTAGGAGGGCAGGGATCAGTAGGCCTGCCGCGATGAAAGCTCGTGCCCGCGCTCTCATGATTGTGTTAGCACCATGGATCCTGGAGTATTCGATAACCCGCGGCGATTGCGAGGCCACCATCGAGATGAGCACCGCGAAACCGCAAGCGTGACGCTGAAACCTGCCGAAAATTTATCCGCAAGAGTGTCTCTAAGCTGTAAATCCACGGCCGCAGAAAGGTAAAAGTCTGCGCATGGTTACCCCATCGCCACGGGCGCCTCTTTAAGATTTCGCTTTTCGTGAAAGCGACGGAGCTGAAGCTGAGTTCGCCTCAGCTTTTTAGTGCGAATGGTTCAACCAGATAGGAAGGTACCCAGCCCCAGGCTTGCGTGCCTCCGACCTCGATCCAATCGCCGTTTCGCGCATGCACGTTGAGAACAAGGCGTCCCGGAACGACGCGGACAATCGATGCCCGATTTGTCGGCCGACTCCTGATGTTGGTCGTCGCTCGCGTCGCCACATGCTCCGCAGCGCCGATTGGGAACTCGGCCGGCTCCAATTCAGGAAGCTTTTGCTCATGCGGCCAATTCAACATCGAGGATATGGGCGAGGATATGGGCAGATAGAGGGAAGGCTCGGACTTGTGTTCGGGTTCGACGAGGGAGATTTGCAGGCGCTGCGGTGGTTTCGCCGGAGATATGGGAATCGCAAAAAGCAGGATGATGGCCGCAACGAGTGCGCAGGCAGCCATACCGAATCGGGCTCTACTGCTGACCTCGGCCCCCGGCACAAGGCGCGTTACCTTGCGCCCCACCGCGAATTGGATTCGTAGCGAGAATCCGATTTTGCGGAAACCAACGACCATCTCGGCGGCTCGGTGGCTGAAATTGAGCACATCGTAAGGTGTGTGGATGCTGGCGACCCAGGTGCACCGTCCGAGCTTGATCCCAGCTTCGCCGCGCCAGGACGCCGCTGCATTCTGAGGCGAGCGAAGGCGAAAGAAGCGGTGATCCTGATCCGCAGGCGCGACGACGCATTTCGTGGGCATATCCATGGCGCGCGCCGCCTCCGGAGCTCCTTCATAGGCGTGATCGTCGTTGCCCAGATCGCGCTTTTCCAGAACGCGATCGCTTCGATCGAGGCCTTCATTCACCTCCGCAATGATGTGTCGAGCATCAACATTGCCGTCGAGCTTACGCGCATTTTCGAGACCTGAAACGAACAGGCTCGTCAGCTCCTGGATCGAGTGTCCGTGGTGTTCGCGGCGTTTGGTGATCACCGCCGGGTGAAATTGCCCATTGAAGTCGCGCGCGTCATGTTCGAAGAAGCGACGGGGCTCCTCAGAGCACGACATTCGATGCCGCAAATCATTGCGCGCGACCCGGCTGCCTGCGATCATGGCGTGCCGGTCACGCTCGTCGCTCCGCCCGACACGTCGTAAAGAGGCGAAATAGGTTTGGCTGCTTCTTTGATCTTGGTCACATCCTTGTAGCGATCCACGGCGACCGCCATTCTCTGCCCGTCGCCTGGGATGTGCGTATCGTACACATAGCGCGGCCAGGGATCGATGATGTGAATGGCTTCGTTCGACTTCTCGGCGTTGCCGGCGCTGAGCGTGATGCTCTGGCTTCTTATGGTGTTCTGCTCGAAGGGATCATCGAACGGCAGCTCGCGCGAACAGCTCGAGACGGCTGATGCGACGATCGTAATGATGAGAATGTTCCGACGCATCACTTTTTCGTCACGTAAGAATTCGGATCTTCCGGCTCTGGCTGGATGATATGACCGTAAGGGCCCGTGAGATCGCCGCCGCTCGACACATACTCCGTGTATTTCTTCTTTCGCTCGAGCTGGCCCATCGCAAAAATGTCGACGTCATTGCCTTGCTGCCGCTGGTCGAAGGGGGTCGCGAGATGATCGCCGGGTGCGGCGGGCTTCACGAGGTGCGGCGTGACGATCACGACAAGATCGGTTTCGTTCTTCTGGTAGCTGGTGCTGCGGAACAGAGTGCCTAGGACCGGGACCGAGCCGATCCAGGGAAGCTGGTCGATATTCTCCACGATGTCCGATTGCAGGAGCCCGGCGATCGCGAAGCTCTGGCCATCGCGTAGTTCCACCGTGGTGCGCGCTTCACGGGTGGTGAGCGCCGGGATCGAGAAGCCCGAAATCACCACGGAGTTCGTGGGATCGATCTCGCTGACGGACGGGGCGAGACGAAGGTTGATCAGGCCGTTCGAGAGCACGGTCGGCATGAAGGTGAGCTGCACGCCGAAGCTTTTGTAGTCGACCGTGATCGTGGGCACCGTGCCGGAGCTTTGCTGAATGACGGGCACCGGAAATTGGCCGCCCGCAAGAAAGCTCGCCGAATCGCCCGAGAGAGCGATGAGATCGGGCTCGGCGAGGCGGCGCACCGCTCCTTTCGATTCGAGCGCGCTGATCAGCGCGTCGATGCTGGCGCCTTTGTTGACGAGACCTGCGAGCGCCGTTCCGAACGGGGCGGTGGTCGTGCCCGCAAGGGTGCCGATCGCGGCGAGGTCTGCAACTCCAGCGCCCGCGGTCGCGGCCGTGCCGGCCGGGTTCACGCCGTTGAGAGAAGGCCGCGGTGCTTGCGAAGCCGAGCCGAGACCCGTGACGACACCGCGCGTGCCCTTGTTGTTGAAGACGAACCAGTTCACTCCGAGCGCATTGCCGGCTGCGCGGCTGGCTTCGAGAAAACGCACCTTGAGCATCACTTGCTGCGAGGGAGAAACTTTCATGGCGTTGACGACCGGCGCATCCGGGGAAAGGCCCTTCGCGACGGTCACGGCGCGTTCGGCCGAGACCGCGTCGGCCGCCTCGCCGCTGAGCACGACCTGGCCATTCGAGCTCGAGACCCTGATATCGGCGCTGCCTGTGCTCGCTCTGATCTTCGCGTCGACGTTGCCGGTGTCCGGCACCACTTCGAGGTCGAGCACACCGAGCAGGCGCTGCTTGTCCGGCGCAAAGACGGACACGTTGGTGGTGCCGACCTTCTTGGCTTGTATGTAGATCGAATTGTCCGTCATCGGCAGCACGTCAGCGTAATCGGGTTGGCCCACGATCACCGTCGAGAACGGTTGGCCGATGTTGAAGACCATCGATTTGTTGAGCGTCACTACGATGTGGCGTGGCCGCTTGCCTTGGGTCTGCCAGGCCTGCGCACTCTGAGCGATGGCAAATTGCCAGCCGATTGCGAGCATGGTGATGGCGGCCATCATGACGATCGCCGCACGCGCCACCTGACGCCGGGTATTTGGAGCTTTGTTGCGGCTGAAAGCGGGTGGCTTGCGCATGAGAAATGTCAGCATGGTGCGGCCTCCATGCGAGAAAACATCACCGCCGCCGCGGCCGGCAGGGACCGTCGGGTCGATGATTTCGGCGATGCAAGGCGCACGTTCATGCGTCGGCCGATCGTCGGCCCGCGGGGTCGCCTTGCCCATGAGATCAAACGCGACGAACCAGAGGTCGATTGATTGCCGCCACGCATACCCCTGTCCTCGCCCCGCGCCACGATTTACATTCTGGCTTCATTCAGGCGACCAAAACGATGTTAGTGCGTCAGGGTTCTGGCGGCACCCCCGGAAAGTCAATCTTGGGTGAAGTAGAATCGAGGTTCATGGTGAACAATTGTCGAAACTAATCGCTCCGAACTTCGGTCTTTTACTTAACGTCTTGTATGTCGATAAAAGCGCTTTGGTTCAGGACGGGCAATAGAGCTGGGCGCGGAGATGCGTTGTCGAAGATTTTGCGAAAGTTCTTCCGAGTGCTCTAATTCTTTTCAATGAAATGAGCCCTCACATGTGACCGTTGTGCGGTCCATTCTTCCGTGCTCCGCCGTGGCAAGCAATGTGAGCGCCCAGGCTGAGCCGGTGGTCCTGCGTGGAGAGGCGAAGGAAGCGATTCATCGGCGGACGGACATGAAACAGCGAAAGCGGCGATGCACATTGGGAATCTTCGTCGGTGCCCATATGGCGGCAGGTTTGGGCGCTCTCCACGCCGAGGAGCTCGCGCCCATCAGCGTCGTCCCCCAGCCCACGCAGGTGATCAGCTTGACGCAGGGATATTCGAACACGATCCATGTTTCGCGGCCTTTCAGCACAATTCATATTACCGATCCCGATGTCGTCGACATCGTCTTGACGACGGACAGGACGGCGACCCTCGTTCCGAAGGCAGCCGGCGCCACGAATGTGGATATATTCGACGATAAGAACCGGCTCATTTCAGGCATCAACGTTGTCGTCAATGCAGATGAGAAGCCGGGTCAAGTGCGCATTTTCGATCACCAATCTCTCACGGGTCATACCAGCTACCATTGCGGAGTGAATACCTGTCGCTATTTCGAGGAGACGATCACGAAGCAGCAACCTCAAGTGACCGAGACGAGAAGCGTCGAGCGCATCATTCACGAAGATCATCCGCCGCCGGCGCAGCAGTGATCTTCGTTCAAATCTTGTTCGGCGGAAGAACGGCGAGGGCCGACGAGCCTGGGCGGCTATGATAGAGGGATCGCTATCGATTTTGCGCCGGGCCCGCCGTCGCCCGCGCCAGTCGGATGCGGGCCTTGAGCGCGTCTACGCCGACCGCACCCATGATGACGTCCTTGCCGATCACATAGCTGGGCGTGCCGGAGAAGCCGAGGACCGAGGCAAGCTTCATGTCTTCCGCAAGCGTCGCCGCGACCTCGTCGCTCGTCATGTCCTTTTCGAGCTGCGCCACGTCGAAGCCCTGGTCTTTCGCTGCCTCGAGTGCCTTCTGCTCGGTCGCGGGGCCGGGAGCGCCAAGCAGTTCCTGGTGGAAGGCGAGGTATTTCGCGGGATCCTGCATACGCGCGGCGATCGCGACCCTGGAGGCTTGGGTTGAGCCAGGACCGAGAATCGGAAATTCCTTCAGCACCACCTTCAACCGCGGCTCGTCACGCAAAAGCGCGAGCGTATCCAAGAGCGCGCGCTTGCAGAACCCGCAGTTGTAGTCGAAGAACTCGACCAGCGTCACGTCACCTCTCGGGTCGCCGAGGGTGACTTGATGCGGTGAGTCGAACAGCTGTCCTGCATTGGCGGCCAAGACGGCGGTGCGATCCGGTCCGGGCCCGGCGGCCGTGCTCGCCGAATTCGCAGCTGGCGAGCGATGCTTCAGGAGCTCGGCCAAAATCTGTGCAACCGCCTCGGGATGCCTGATGAAATATTCTTTCACGATCACGCCGACCTCATCGGGATGGGTAGCGAGGTAGTCCTTGACGATCAGCTCGCTCGCCGCGCGGCTGTCTTGCGCCCGGGTACTCGGCGGGGTGTGAAGCGCCATGATGATGGCGAGGATGAATAAACACATCGATCGCATCACTGCCTCCTATCTCGGGTGAAACACGCCGCCGGGTGCGAGTCCACCTCCCGGATTCGGGAAGCCCGGAGCTCGCGGCGGTCCGAATTGGCCGGGTGCCGGCGGGAGCGCGCCGGGACCGCCGAAGGGCACGCATATGCCGAAGCGATTGCGGATCGTCCCGCGCGGACAGGGCAGGGGCACGCAGACGCCGCGCGGATTGGGCCTGGTTCCGGGCGGGCAAATCGAAGGCGCAGCGGGTGCGCACAGGCCTTTGGCCGTGCGCATCATACCGGGTGGACAGGGCGGCGGCGCGATCGGCGCGCAGGAACCGTCCGGGGCTCTTGCTTCGCCGCGCCGGCAGTGAGGCGCGGGTTCGGGAGCGCATACGCCGTTGTGCAGGCGCTTCTCGCCGGCTGGGCAGGGTTCCGGCAAGACCGGCGCACAATGGCCATCGCGCAAACGTTGCCGGCCAGGCGGACAGGGGCGCGCGCCGGTCGGAGCGCAGCTTCCGTTGCGTGTCAGGGATTCGCCGGCCGGGCAGGGTGGTGGCGCGACGGCCGGCGGGGGAACGAAGACCGGCGGCCGCCGCTCGCACGCGCCCTGCGCGTTGCGGAATTCGCCTGGGCCGCAAGGCGGCCGGCCCGCAAGACATGAGCGCCCATCGGCGCTGACGAAGCGCTGGTTGCAGCAGCTCCCATCCGGCATGCGCGCGTATCCGAGAGCGCAAGCCGGAACGCTTTGAATTTGAACCGGGCACGCAGCGCGATTCGAGGGATCAACCGGCTGCGAACAGCAGACCCCGGTCGTCGTCACGTTCCCGGGCGGGCAACAGGCGCCGCTTGCGGTCGGGATGTTGCCTGCCGCGCAGCAGAGATGGCCGATCGGAATGTGGAGGATCGGCACGCACGCGTTCTTGGACGGCAATCCAGGCGTTTGCCCTGGCGGGCAGCAAACACCGGTCGAGGTGACATTGCTCGCAAGGCAGCACGAGCCACCGCTTTGGACGTAGCCCGTGGGACAGGGGCATTGCGCGGTAACGGGGCTCCCAGGCGGACACGAAGGCGGCTTCGGAGGCCCGCATTGGCCGTTGACGAGAGGGCCCGCGCAGCAGGCTGGCGCGCCGCCGGAGCCGATGTAGACATGGCCCGAATCGCAGCAGAAGTTGCTGGGTCCAATCGCGGTCTGCCCGGCGGGACAAGCGGAGTTCGAGCATTCGGCGTTGGCTGCCAGCGTTGCTACCGGACAGCAGCGTCCGCCGATCTGGATGTCAGGTTTTGGGCAACCGGGCGCGCAGCTCCCTGTCGGCACGCGACGCACTTCGTCAGGCTTGCACGTGCCCGGCGGCGGTGGTGGCGGTTGGCGGACCTTCGGCGGAGTGAGCGGTGGCCCAGTCCGAACCGGAGGGGCGGCCGGAGGCGGGGCACCCGCGGCAGAGGGTGGCGCAACGCCCGCAATCGCAGCTGGCAATTCGAGGCCCGCGCGTGACGCCGCCTCGCAGGTTCTCGGGATGGCGATATCTCCCATATGGCCGCGCGCCGAATCGTCGGCAGGACCATCAGCGTAGCTGACGAAATAGCTCTCGAGCGGCGGGGCGTTGCGCGGTCGGTTCTGCCATGCGCCGACGCCTTGCAATCCGCCGACCGGCAGAGGACCCGATTTGGCGAGGCGATCCGCGAGAGATGCATCGGCGGCATCGCGCAGATCTTCGCCCGACATCCAGACGAACCCCCCGCATGAGCCCGCGATGATATCGCCATTGCGGTCATAATTGTACCCGACCTCGACTCCGCCATTGCCGTTGCGATAATCGTGCGGAAACCCGAGCGCATATTCGTCGGGTTGTTCCTGCCAGACGCGCCGACCGGCGGCCTTGCCTACGCTCGCGTAGCGCAGAACACGGCCTATTGCCGGCCGAGAGAGCGCCTCGAGATCGAAGGCGCCTGTAGGCGCGGGCCGCTCGGCAAGTAGCATCCTGCCTTGAGCGTCGAACGTGATCTTCGATATCTCGGTCGAGCCCGCGGCGGGCGGCACCTCGAGCTCGATAAAGGCGTCGTCGCCGAAGGTGCCGTCGGGCCTGAGGCTGACGGACCAGATCTGCAGTCCGTCTGCGACCGCGTAGAAGAGACGCCCCTCGTGGACGGCGAGGCCGAAGACGCGCCGTTCGGGGGGAGCAAGGTTCCAGGTCGTCGGATCGGTGCTGTCGAAGCGCGGATTTGTGACGTTGACCGGTTGCTGCGTGGTCCACGGAACGGTGGGAAGCTCCTGCGCAGCGCGTCCGGCGACACCGTGATCGTAGGAGCCGAGATCAGCGCCGTTCAGACCGATGCGATGGATGAGGCCGGTCTCGCGATCGGCGACGAACAGCGACTTCGATTTCGGGTCGAAGGTGAGCCCGCCGAGGGCCGCTCCGGAGTTCGCCCGGTTCTGCGTCGTCACATTGGCGAGCAGGGTAACGCGCGCGCTCGCCCCGTCGATCTTCCAGATCGAGCCAGGGCCACCCTTCGGTCCCCAAAGAGACGGCATGAAGGCGGCACCCTGCGTGCCGTTTCGGATATGGAGAACGCGCCCATTGGCGCCGGGCGCAACGATCGGGAGCCCATAGGAGGAGCTTGCGGCCACATAGATGTTGGGAGGAGACGCGTCATCGAGCGTGACGCCGAACACTTGGCCGATTTCCGACGCCGGGACGGTGAACGGCTTCGGGGCACCGACGAGTTGGGCTGCCGCAGGCCCGTCCATGTGCCGAAGATCGATGATCCTCAGCGAGGGCCCTTTGGGGTCGATGAAGGTCAGCGCTGCGGGGTCGTCTCCGGGTGCGATCTGTGGGGGCGGGGGCGCGCCGGCGAAGCCGGTCACTGCCGCCTCGCCAGGGGCGATCACGACCACCGCTGATTGTTGCGCGTTGGGCTGCCCTGGCCAACATACCAGCGATCCGAGGACGACGACGCCAGTGAGTGAGAGCCAGGGAAGGCGGCCGCCTTTTTGGCGATGCATTTCCTGAATGTGCGCCCGCCCCGACATCGTTCGGCTACTGCGTCGTTTGCACGGGGTAGCATGTGCCGTTGGCGAGATCCGCCTGTGTTCCAGGCGGACAGCAGGTGCCGCACGCGGTTACCTCCGCCGGACTGCAGCACACTCCGTTCGGCGTCCTCACCTCATTGTTCGCACAAGGGGCCACGCATTTGCCGCCGACATTCACCTGGCCGCTTGGACAAGGGATTCCCGTCAGGGGCGTGGGACAGATGGAGCCGGTTGGATTGATCGTCGACTTGACCGGAGGCACCGCGGCCAAGCCGGTGTCGTCACAAAGGCAGATTTGCGAAAGAGCCCCGGTTTGCGCCGCCGCATGCGTGCCTTGCGGGCACTGACAGGAATATGTCCATGCACAGTAGTATTCGTACTGAGACTGGCAGGGCCATGGATCGCTCCCCAGGAGCGCATAATCCGGCTGTTCGGTAATCTGCATCGGGCTCGGGCAGAAGCAGTAATGTTGCGGCGAACAATATTGGCTGTGACCGTCCCATCCTGTCCGCAAATCAGTGACGAGCGTCCCATTCGGCGTGACATCGACCCGGGTGTCCGCCGGAATATTGTTGTCCCCGACAATCGCGCTGCAATCGACGGCGACAGGCTGGGGCGGGGTGCAGCCGCAGCCGCCGAAGCCGAGATCCTGCTGCAAACCGCAGATCGCGTCCGCGAGACAAGAACCGGCCTGGCTTCCCAACTGACCGAGACCTTGCTCGAGGTCGCAGGCGCATTGCGCGACGCTGATCACGGCGCCTGCACCGAGGCCCGAGACGTCGCTGATCAGATTCGCTCCAATGCCGGCCGCCTGGAGCCAGCTCTTGATCGCATCGACGTCGCTGATGCCCGTATTCAACTGGTTGCAGAAATTGTCGATCGAGCCCTGGCCCTGACTCGCCGCTACGCCGCCGAGTGCCGCCCCGATGCCCGCCGACGCGATGCAGCCGGCGCCGCCCTCCGCGCAAGCGACGCCGCAGGCGCCCGAGGAAAGCGAAGAGACGGTATTCTCGATGGCGTTCAGAACGTCATCGAAGTTGCAACCGTCGGCGCGCGCGCTC
>JAFBAK010000043.1 GCA_019247795.1 Hyphomicrobiales bacterium
CTTCGCGTGATTGCGGCGGTCGAAATCCATCACCGGTACGGCATCGATGATGAAGCTGTGGAAGCGTTGCGCGAGCGCGATGTAATCCGACGCGCCGAGCGGCTCGACGCAAAGCTCGGCGAAAGTGAAGCGGGCGACGCCTTGCGCTTGGCGCGGCACCCTCACCGCATGCCCCTTCACCTCGAGCGTCGCCGGGAGAGGTTTCGCGCGCCCCGCGAGCCGCGCGAAGACGCGGTCGAGTGCGGCTCTGGCGTGCTCATCCGCGGGCACATACCAGACGCGCTCGCCTTCGAGCTTTTCTAGCCGAAAATCGGTGCGCGCCTCGAGCCGGACGACGCCGACCTTCTCTTGTAGAAGCTCGAGAAAAGGCAGGAAGAGCGCGCGGTTGAGCCCACCCTCGTAAAGGCGGTCCGGCGCGACATTCGAGGTCGCGACCAGCACCACCCCTTCGGCAAAGAGCGCGGTGAAAAGCCGTGAAAGGATCATGGCATCGGCGATGTCGGTGACGGCAAACTCGTCGAAACACAAGAGCCGCGCCTCGCCGGCAATCGCCTTGGCGACCGGGGCGATCGGATCGCCGTCCCTGATCTCGCCCGCCTTGATCTTCTCGCGGAAGCTGCGGATGCGCTCGTGCACCTCTGCCATGAAGACGTTGAAATGCGCGCGCCTCTTCTCGGGGAGCTCCACGCTCTCGAAGAAAAGATCCATCAGCATCGTCTTGCCGCGCCCGACCGGTCCCCAGATGTAGAGGCCGCGGCATTTTTCGGCGTCGCTCGCGCCGTTGCCGCTGCCGAATCCGAGGAGGCGGGCAATGCCGAAAAGCCCATTACCGTTTTGGCGCTTGCCGAGGTCCGTCGCCAAAGCGTCGAGCTTGATCACCACATCCGCCTGCGCGGCGTCGCGTTCGATCGTGCCGGCTTCGACGAGGGATTCGTAGCGCTGGGAGATCGAGGGGGGCGCGGCTGTGATTTCGGATAGGGCCATGGAGACGAATGCAATGCAGATGAGAGCGAGATCGGGCGAGGAGAAGGGATCGGTTCCCGCCGACGTGACCTAATGCGCCGATCTTGACCTGCCAAGCCGCATTGAGCCGCAATGGCGGCAATCGGTGGGTCTGGCCGCCGCGGCCGCTTGCAGAAAAGGTCGCCCCCGCCCGATCGGCTGCCGGAACCATTCATTCCATCTCGACGTTCTCTCGGCATATCGCTTCTCCCGCGACGCGGAGATCCGGTTTTCTGATGAGTGGCCCAAGCGCGGGCGTTAGCAACCTTGGAAAGATAGCTCGGGAGAATGGCGATGGCTGGCCTTTTCCTCACGATTTTGATGGCCCCCTTGCCGATCATGCTGATCATGGCTGGCAAGGAATTCTTATGGCAGCAGGAGCCTGCCCGAGTTGCGCGCAAGACCATTCCGGTATCGATCCGCACGCGCCGCTGAGCGTTCGGTCTCGCCGACACATCGCGGCCTGGTTCGGCGGGGGTGGCGGATTTCACGCCGCGTAGCCTATGAGGCTCGCGGCCGAGACTGACGTTCAAGACATCAATTTCGACGCGCGTGGCGTTTTCCGCTTCATGAAGCTTTGATCCAGCACCTTGATGGAGTATTCACCACGAGGGCGAACGTGTTTCCCCGTTCTCCGCTCCTGGATTTTTTCATGTCGCACTCAATCTCGTTTCCAAAGCCACTTCCGCAGCTCTCCCCCAACACCTACGAGTTCGAATCATTGCCAATGGTGAAGCCGACGGGCTTCCGAGAATACGATGCGCGCTGGCTCTTCGAGAAGGAGATCAATTTGATGGGGGTCGAAGCCTTGGGAATGGGGCTCGGCACGCTGATCCATGAGATGGGCGCAAGACCCGAGATCGTCACGGGCCACGATTTTCGCAGCTACTCCTCCTCCATCAAATACGCGCTGGTCTCCGGCCTCATGGCTGCGGGGCTCAAGGTGAAGGATGTCGGCCTTGCGTTGTCGCCCATGGCCTATTTCGCGCAATTCGCTCTCGATTGCCCATGCGTCGCGATGGTGACGGCCTCGCATAACGACAATGGTTGGACTGGGGTGAAGATGGGCGCCAACCGGCCGCTCACCTTCGGGCCCGAGGAGATGGGTCGCCTCAAGGATATCGTGCTCGGCGCCAAATTCGCGGTTCGCGACGGCGGCGCTTATGAATTCATCGCGGATATGCGGGAGCGCTACCTCGCCGATCTCGCTGATCGCCCCAAGATCGAGCGCAAGCTCAAGGTCGTGACGGCTTGCGGCAACGGCACGGCGGGCGCCTTCGCACCCGAGCTCTTCAGGCGGATCGGCTGCGAGGTCGTGGAGATGGACACGAAGCTCGATCACAGCTTCCCCCATTACAATCCCAATCCCGAAGACATGAAGATGCTGCACGCGCTTGCCGAGAAGACGCGCGCCGCAAAAGCCGATGTGGGCTTGGGTTTCGATGGAGATGGTGATCGCTGCGGCGTCGTCGACAACGAGGGTAACGAAATCTTCGCCGACAAGATCGGCGTCATGCTGGCGCGCGACCTCTCGAAGCTGCATCCGAATTCGACTTTCGTGGTCGACGTGAAATCGACGGGTCTCTTCCTCACCGATCCCGAGCTCAAAGGACGCGGCGTCAAGGCCGACTATTGGAAGACCGGCCATTCCTACATCAAGCGGCGCGTGAACGAATTGCGCGCGCTCGCCGGGTTCGAGAAATCAGGGCACTTCTTCTTCAACACGCCCGTCGGGCGCGGCTTTGACGACGGGCTGCTCACAGGCATCCATATCGTGGAGATGCTCGACCGCAATCCCGGAAAATCGATGGCCGATCTTTATCGAGCTCTGCCGAAGACGTGGGGCACGCCGACGATGGCCCCTCATTGTGACGACGAGGTGAAATACTCGGTGGTTGAGCGCGTGGTGAAGCGCTTCGAGGAGATGCGGAGCAAGGGCGAGAAGATTGCGGGCGAGCCGATCCTCGAGCTCGTCACAGTGAACGGCGTGCGGGTCACCGCTGAGGATGGGACATGGGGGCTGGTGCGCGCCTCTTCCAACAAGCCGGAGCTCGTCGTGGTGGTCGAAAGCCCGGTATCGGAAGCGCGCATGCGCGAGATGTTTGCGGCGGTCGACGGCGTGCTGCGGCAGAACCCAGAAGTCGGCGCCTACAACCAGACGATCTAGGGAATCTCGCCCGGACCGTGGTCTCCATTTGTCGGAAAAGGCCTCTCGTCTACAATATCGTCTTGCCGCTTTCGTTTGAGCAAATCTTATTATCTGGCGAAAACCGTCGCACGCGACTGGTTGCGGGCTTCCAAGCGTGTCTCAGGGGCGGGCGAAAGCCGCAACCGATCTCGGCCCGATCGGCAGCGAGCTCGCGTCGTTCGTCCGGCGCGTTTCGGCGCACTCACCCGCACTCTCGAGCACGCAGGTCCAAGCGCCTGCCGTATCGTCTGCTACCCGAAACTGCACGGGTGCGACCGAGCGGTTCACGATGACGCAGAGACTCTGGATCGAGCCGTCTTCGACCTGAGATGACAAAAGCATTCCGAAGACATCCGCACTGGCCCAATCCTCATCCCGCATCTTCCGGCCGCTGGGATGAAGCCATTCCACGTCGGGAGGAGTGCCGTTCTTCGGGCTCGTCCCTGTCAGGAAATCGTCATGCCGGAGGAGCGCAAAGCGGTGGCGCAGGGCCGATAGTCGCGCGACGAAATCGACGAGCCCCGCGTCGGCGACATCCCAATCGATG
>JAFBAK010000044.1 GCA_019247795.1 Hyphomicrobiales bacterium
CTCATTGCCTGGAACCTCTATGTCGCCGCCCATGCGCATGGAGAAGTGAGCGGCAAGGTCGTGCGTGCCGATGGCGCGCCCGCACGAGGCGCGACCGTGATACTCTATGAGCGCAACCTTACTTCGCATTTCCTCGAGAAAGCGCGCACCACAACCGACGCGGCCGGTGAATTCCGCTTCAGTGACAATCGCTCGCACCAGATCAGGCTCGACACGATCGGCCCTGACGGTCACCAGGGACCGCCCCGTATCCTGCGCCTCTGGTTCGCCGCGCAGGACGTAGACTTGCGCAGGCCGTTGGTACTTTCGCCAGTCAAAAATTGACGACCCAGCGCTATAATTCTAGCCGAAAGCTTTTCCGACTGGCTTTCCCTCACGCTCGGCAGCCCCCAAGATGCAGCAACCTTTCGGCCGCATCTCGTCGAGCGAGCTGCCGAGCCGGCGATTTCATATGCCACCAAGGCGACCGGACCGATGATTTGAGCGCGGCCGCCGACGAGTGCGGCGCCACCGACTCCTGCGTTGACAGATCACTGTCTAGCTAATGGACTTAGCTTGGAGGGACCCATCGATATCGTCACGATTCACACGGCAAAGTCGACGTTGTCAAAATTGGTTAAACGAGTGGAGGCCGGAGAAGAAATCATTCTCGCGCGCGGACGGGTTCCAATCGCCAACATTGTCCCTTTGCAACCTGCGTCGAACAAACATCAATTCGGTGCATTCCGCGGGATGATCACAGTCGGACCGGAATTCTTCGAACCGTTGACGGACGATGAATTGGCAGCTTGGGAGTAGCGGAATGCAGCTGCTGCTCGACACCCACGCTTCGTTGTGGTGGTTCTCCGGCGACGAGGCACTCTCCACCGAGGCAAGAAAAGCGATAGCGGACGTGTCGAACGGCATTTTTGTCAGCGCAGCATCCGTTTGGGAGATAGCGACGAATCACCGTCTTGGTAAATTATCGATTGCCCCCCCATGGCGGATATCGAAGAGTCGATTGCGAGTCAGGGGTTCACCGGCTTTTCCATAAGCGTTCGACACGGACAGACGGCAGGCGCATTGCCAGGTCCTCATCGCGACCCTTTCGCTCGAATGCTGATTGCCCAGGCGATTATCGAGGGCTTCGTGCTGGTCTCGAATGAGCGATCGTTCGACAGCTATGGTGTCAGAAGATTGTGGTGACTCGGGAGGCGGCGCGCTAAGGGCGATCCGCCCAAAAGCTAGGCCACCGCCTATTTATTAAGCAGACGAACTGCTCCATCGCCGCGGCGACCGCCTCCCGCCCCTTAGGCACGAACGCCCGATTAGCCTGTCGGCGCACCGAAGCTTCAACGTGCATTTGTTGGCATGGCCTTTGTAACGGCCCCTCGAGACGTCCGGAAGCGCCGGACCGAGGGAGGCGAATTCATGAAGATCGTGATGGCCGTCATCAAGCCCTTCAAGCTCGAGGAGGTGCGCGACGCGCTGACCGGAATAGGCGTGCACGGCCTCACCGTCACCGAGGTGAAGGGCTACGGCCGCCAGAAAGGGCATACCGAAATCTATCGGGGCGCCGAATACGCCGTGAGCTTCCTGCCCAAGGTGAAGATCGAGGTGGCGGTCGCCGCGAGCCTGGTCGGCAAGGTCGTGGAGGCGATCTCGACCGCGGCCCGCACCGGTCAGATCGGCGACGGCAAGGTGTTCGTCTACGAGCTCGAGGAAGCCGTCCGCATCCGCACCGGCGAGCGCGACGAAGAAGCCCTCTGAAATTCCACAGAAAAATTCGGTCGACAGGATCAATCTCATGACGCTCAAGATATTTTCCCGCGTGGGCCTTCCGACGCTTCTTTGCGCTTTCCTCTTCGCCGCCGGCGCGATGACGCTCCTCTCCGTTCACGGCTTCGCTCAAACCACCGCTCCAGCCTTGACGCCGCAAGCGGCAGCACCCGTGGCCGCCGTAACACCACCCGCTTGCGACGCCAAAACCTTGAAGGAGTGCACGCCCAATTCCGGCGACACCGCCTGGATGCTGACCTCGGTCGCGCTCGTCCTCATGATGACCATACCGGGGCTCGGCCTCTTCTACGGCGGCATGGTGCGCAAGAAGAATGTCGGCGACACGGTAATGACGAGCTTCGCCATTACCTGCCTCATCACCGTGCTCTTCGCCTGCGTTACCTATAGCCTGGCGTTCACTGGCGGCACGGGTTTCATCGGAGGCTTCAGCCGCGTCTTCCTGCGCGACATCGTCAGCGACATCTCGAAGAATATCGGCAATCCGAATCCGCTCGCGCCGACGATACCGGAAACGGTTTATATGTGCTTCCAGATGACGTTCGCGATCATCACGCCGGCGCTGATCGCCGGCTCCTTCGCGGAGCGCATGAAATTCTCGGCCATGCTGTGGTTCATCGGGCTATGGGCGGTTTTCGTCTACGCCCCGATCGCCCATTGGGTATGGGGGCCGGATGGAATTTTCAGCAGCGCGAACACTGACGAGAAAGGTGATTTCGCGGGCTGGGTGAAGGTGCTGGATTTCGCCGGCGGAACGGTGGTGCACATCAACGCGGGGGTTGCCGGCCTGATGTGCGCGCTCATGCTCGGCAAGCGCCGCGACACGGCTCCGGCGCACAACATGGTTCTGACCTTCATCGGCGCCGCGCTTCTTTGGGTGGGCTGGTTCGGCTTCAACGCAGGCTCTGCGGTGAGCGCCGGCGTGCAGGCCGGCATGGCGATGACGGTGACGCAAATCGCGACCGCGGTCGCGGGCCTCGCTTGGATGTTCGTGGAATGGGGGCATCGCGGCAAGCCGACCGTGGTCGGCATTGCCTCGGGCGCAGTGGCGGGCCTGGTTGCGATCACCCCTGCTTCCGGCTTCGTCGGCCCAGGGGGGTCGATGGTGATCGGTGTCGCGGCGGGCGTTGCCTGCTATCTCGGCGCGACCTCGCTCAAGCACGCCCTCGGCTATGACGACGCGCTCGATTGTTTCGGCGTCCACGCGATCGGCGGCATGGTCGGCGCGCTCCTGACGGGCGTCTTCGCGGTCGAGCAATACGGCGGCACGCCTGGTCTTCTCGAGGGCAATCCTCGCCAAGTCGTCAACCAGATCATCGGCATTGCCATCGTCTTCATCTATGATGCGGTGGTTTCCTTGATCATCCTGAAGATCGTGGACGCCGTGGTCGGGCTGCGCGTCGACAACGATACGGAGCTCGAAGGCTTGGATCTCGCCCTGCATGGCGAAGCGGTGCAGTAAAAAGACCATCCGTCCAGGCAATCCGACCCGACGCCTTCCCCGTGCCCCCTTTGCGTGGGGCCCCCGGAAGGCGATACGCCTCCCGGTCAAGGTTAATTAACCCAGCCGGCTTAGCTTTCCGTGCGGGATCGAGCGCGGTCCGGCGAGGTGACAGCCACCTTTCCGAAAACATCACGCTTGTTCAATGCGTTGGAACTACGGCGCCGAAGCGGACCCGTCCGGCTTCGGCGGAACCCTGGGTTTGCGATGCCATGGGCCTGATGCGCCTTCTCTCGTCTCCTCTCGACGGGCTACCGGACGCGCTGCGTGAGTTCGTCGGCCGCCGCGCGCTCGAAGCTGCCGGCGCTTTCCTGGTGGCCGGCTCGGCGGCGACCGCGGTTGCGCTCGCGAGCTGGTCGGTTTCCGATCCGAGCATCAATCATGCGGTCAATGGCACGGTCCGCAACCTTGCCGGATATCCGGGCGCGGTCGTTTCCGACATCATGATGCAGATGATCGGTCTCGCGAGCTCGGCTGCGCTGATGCCGCCTTTGCTTTGGGGCATGCGGCTCTTATGGCGCCGAAAGCTCGCCCCGATCTGGCCGCGCATCGCCATGTGGATCATCGGCACGCTTGCCGCTTCGGGATTCGCGAGCGCTTGTCCCACCAGCGCGCGCTGGCCGCTCCCGACGGGGCTCGGCGGGGTCGCGGGTGATGCGATCCTCAGCCTTTTCGCGACCTTCAGCCTGGCCCACGGCGTCGGTCGCCTGGTGATCGCGGGAGGACTGGCGATCGTCGCCATTCTCGCTATCGCGGCGTCGATCTCATCGAATGCCGACGCGCTGCGAAACGCCGGATTCACGGATGACGACCCCGCCGCGATGCCGCTTCGCGGATCGGCGCAGGCGCGCAACGACGAGTTCGAGGATGCCGATACGGAGCCTGGATTGGCCCTGCTTTCGGCGGGGGCACTCGCGCACGCTTTTCTGAGCGCCAAAGGCGCTTTGGCGAGACGATTGCGGGCGCGGACGCCCAACGCATCCGACCGGGGGATCGGTCTTGCGCAGCGCGAGCCCCGGTTCGGCGAGACCGCCGCCAATGCGCTCGGGCTCACGCAGGCCCGACGGGAGAACCCATCGCGCATTCAGATCCACAATTTCCAGGCTGCGATGCCGTCGCAAGCCACATCCGCCACACATTTCGTCACGAGCGAGCGGCCTTCTCCGATCGACTCGCCGGGCGGCAAGCTCGCGGCCGAAATGCTGGCGCGCAAGGCGAGCCTCACGACGCATGCGCGAAGGCTTGCGCGTGGCATCGCCGGATCCGGCGCGCCTTCGCCCGATTCGGAGGCGTCTCACAGAATCGAGCCGGAGCTCTCGATCGCTGGGGCCGGCCCACTGCCGTCCCTCGACGCCGAGGCTGCGGAGAGTGAGGCAGACAACGTCGAGACAGAGGCGCCGCGAAAGCGAGTCGCGAACCCCGCCGCGCCACCGAAGGCCGGCCAACGCCTCGTCAAAGAGGCACAGCCGAAACTCTTCGACAGCCTCAGCTACCAGCTCCCTCCCCTGATGCTGCTTTCCGAACCGCGCCGGCAGATCGGCCCCGTGATGAGCGAAGACGCGCTCGAGCAAAATGCGAGACTTCTCGAAGGCGTGCTCGAGGATTTCGGCGTGCGCGGCGAAATCATGAATGTGAGGCCGGGCCCCGTGGTGACACTCTACGAGCTCGAGCCGGCGCCCGGCACCAAATCCTCGCGCGTCATCAGTCTCGCGGACGATGTGGCGCGCTCGATGAGTGCCGTCTCTGCCCGCGTGGCTGTGGTTTCCGGCCGCAATGCCATCGGCATCGAACTTCCCAATCAGCGACGCGAGACTGTGTACCTTCGCGAACTGCTGGCCTCTTCCGATTTCGAGAGCTCGAAATACCGATTGCCTCTTTGCCTCGGCAAAACGATCGGCGGAGAGCCGGTGATCGCCGAGCTCGCTCGCATGCCGCATCTTCTGATCGCGGGCACGACGGGATCGGGCAAATCGGTCGCGATCAACACCATGATCCTGTCGCTTCTCTATCGGTTGAAGCCCGAGGAATGCCGGCTGATCATGGTCGATCCGAAAATGCTCGAGCTCTCCGTCTATGATGGCATTCCGCACCTCCTCACGCCCGTCGTCACGGATCCGAAGAAGGCGGTGGTCGCACTGAAATGGGCGGTGCGCGAGATGGAAGAGCGCTACAAGCGCATGTCGAAGCTGGGCGTGCGCAATATCGATGGCTTCAACGCCCGCATCCACGAGGCGAAACAGAAGGGCGAGGTGATCAATCGCACTGTGCAGACGGGCTTCGATCGCGAAACCGGCGAGGCCGTCTACGAACAGGAAGTGATGGATCTCGAGGCCTTGCCCTTCATCGTGGTGATCGTCGACGAGATGGCCGACCTCATGATGGTCGCTGGCAAGGAGATCGAAGGGGCGGTGCAGCGGCTCGCGCAAATGGCGCGGGCCGCGGGAATCCATGTGATTCTTGCGACTCAACGCCCTTCGGTCGACGTCATCACAGGAACGATCAAGGCGAATTTCCCGACCCGCATCTCTTTCCAGGTGACCTCCAAGATCGACAGCCGCACCATCCTTGGCGAACAGGGCGCCGAGCAGCTCCTCGGTCAAGGCGACATGCTCTTCATGGCGGGCGGAGGGCGCATCTCGCGCGTGCACGGCCCCTTCGTGTCGGATGCCGAGGTCGAGAAGGTAGTGGCGCATCTGAAGTCGCAAGGCCGGCCCGAATACCTCGCCGATGTGCTGGCCGAGGACGATGATGCCGCCGAAGGCGAAGATGACGGTGCGGTCTTCGATCAAGGCGCCTTTGGCGCGCCTTCGGGCGACATCTACGATCAGGCGGTCGCGGTCGTGCTGCGCGATAAGAAAGCCTCGACCTCCTACATCCAGCGTCGGCTGCAAATCGGATACAACCGCGCCGCATCCTTGATGGAACGCATGGAGAAGGAAGGGATCGTCGGTTCAGCAAACCATGCCGGCAAACGCGAGATCCTCGTCGAGACGGCTGGCGCCCCGCACGACGAGATGGCGGAAGACGACGCGGAGGCGTGAAGGCGCCCGACCCTCACCACCGGAGGAGATTGGGAATCTCCGGCGGATCTGAAGAGGGCATTTGGCAATTCCGTGGACTTCCTTGCCGACAATTGGGTCGTTTTCGATATTGGCGGAAACAAATATCGGCTGGTTGTGCGCTTCGCATACCCGTTCAAAAGCGCCTTGATCAAATTTGTCGGGACGCATGTCGAATACGATCGTATTGACGTGAAGAGGTCCGGTGATGAACGTAAAACCTCTTCACAACGAACAGGATTATGAGTGGGCCCTCAACAAGATCAGTCGTTATTTCGTATCGCAACCTGAGCCGGGCACCGCAGACGGTGACCGTTTCGAGGTGCTCGCGACCCTCGTCAAAAATTATGAAGACAGGCACTACGAAGTCCCCGCCTGCGACCCCATCGATGTCCTCCGATTTGCCATCGAATCCATGGGACGGTCCCAAGCCGACCTCGGCAAGCTGATTGGCCGCAATCGCGCGTCTGAGATATTGAACCGGGTGCGTCCGCTCAATCTCGCAATGATCCGCACCATCAGCGCGGCGTGGCGCATCCCGATCGAATTGCTGGCAACCCCTTATGAGGTGACGCGCGGCTACGGTTGAACTTCGTCTTGACCGTTCCGCCATCGTCGCTGTGGCTCGCGCGGGATCAAGAGCTTGTGTGGCGCATCGATCCGGTCTCAACTTCGGATCGAAGAGGATCCTCATCCGCGCGCCGAGGCAGAAAACATGTCCAACTCGTCCTTCGCTCCTACGTCGAGCTTCATGGGCGTGCCGCGCGGCAGCGGAAGCTCGCGAGCCAAGGCGGCGATCGTCGGCCTTCCTTTCGATTGCGGCACGCATCCCTACCGCATCGGAGCACGGCTCGGCCCCTCGTCCATCCGCGAACAATCGCTTCTTCTTCGTCCTTTCGACATCGGAGCCGATCTTGATCCGCTCACGGCACTCGGCCTTATCGACATGGGTGACGCACCGGTACGCCCGGGCGAGATCGAACCTTCATTCGCCGCGATCGAGGAAGCGATCGGCGGGCTCGCCGAAGAAGGCGTCGTGCCGGTCTCACTTGGCGGAGATGGCGCCATTGCATTGCCGGAAATGCGCGCGCTGCACCGGGCTCATCCCGACCTCGTCACCGTGCACATCGATGCGCATACGGATGCTTACCCGATCCCCGGCTACAACACCGCGACGGCCTTTGCGCGCGCCGTGGAGGAGGGCCTGGTGGATGCTTCGCGCTCCTTCCAGATCGGCATGCGGGGCAGCGTCATGGTGCCGGGCGTCCTCGCCCATGCGCGCAAGCTCGGTTATAACGTCGTGACGATGGACGACCTTTTGAGTCGCGGCATCGCCGAGGTGTTCGCGGTCACGCGCCGGACGATTGGAGATCGACCGGTCTATCTCTCCTATGACATGGATTTCTTCGATCCCTCGGTTGCACCTGGCGTGTGCACGCCGACTTTCGGCGGTGCTTCGGCGCGCGAGGGGCTCGCGGCCCTCGAGGCTTGCGGCGGGCTCAATCTCGTCGGGGTGAACATCAACACCGTGAGCCCACCCCATGATGTCGGCGGCATGACGGCTTTGCTTGCGGCGACCGTGACGCTCGGCAGCCTCAACCTCATCGCGCGCAACCACCAGGCGTGATCGACGTTTCATCGGCTGCGCCGGCGAGAGCCGTCCTCGATCACCGTGCCGCCGTCCTTTTGCCATCTCGGCGGTTTCTAAAATCGAAGCATTCCGCGCTTCCGTGGCTCGGATGGGATGAAGTGCATCCTCCGAAAGACGGGTTGAGCGATGAGGCGGAGCTCGCTTCTATTAAGCGGAATGCCTTCGCCAAGGAGAGATCGATGAAGCGCCAATTCACGACAGTCGCATGGGGATTGGGGCTGATCGTGCTCGCGAGCGCACCGCTCGCCGCTCAGCAATCGTCCCGCCCCTTATCGATCACGCCTTCGGCGCGCCCATCCGCCGCACGTCCCGCGGCATCTCCCCCGACACCGGGTGGGACCGAAGGCGCGGCGACGGCGGCACCGACGATCGATCAGGTGAACGCCTATCTCAATGCCCTCACCCAGCTCACCGGCAATTTTACCCAGATCGGGCCGGATGGAACGCGCAACGACGGCAAGCTCTACATGCGCCGACCAGGCAAGCTGCGCTTCGACTACAACCCCCCGAGTCCCCTCGAGATCGTAGCCGACGGCAGATCGGTGATCTTGCGGGACCGCCGACTCGCGACGCAGGACCTTTATCCTTTGGGCCAGACGCCGCTCAAGTTTCTGATCGCCGATCACATCGATCTGCGTCGCGACGTGACCCTCAAATCCGCAAAGCTCGAGGGCGATTCCTTTGTCGTCGTGATCGAGGACCGCGCGACATTCGGAGGCACATCGCGCATCGCTTTGTTCTTCGATCCCAAGATAACGACGTTGCGGCGCTGGGTCGTGACCGACCCGCAAGGCTACGACACGACAGTGATGCTCTCCAATCTCGACACCTCGAGACGTCCGGACGACAAGGAATTCGTGATCGATTATCAGCGGGTGTTGTGAGGGGCGGCATTCGCCCGTCCCGCGTCGGCAAAAACCGAGATCAGCTCGCGGGCAAGCGAGCGAAGACACTGTCGAGCTCGCCTGGCGGGTCGAGATCGAATTCGGTCTTCAAGATCTCGGCGAGCTCGCCCGCGCTGGCGAGAATCTTCTCGTCGACGCGACCGTTGGCGCAGCGTCGAACGAGACGTCTGTTCAACAGACTGACGCGTCCTTCCGGCCTCAACCGCTGCACCATCAAGACGTTGCGGAAGCGCGATTTCGGATGCGTGGAGGTGAACCAGTTGGCGACCTCGAAATCGATCGACTTGAGGCTCCATGGTGAACCGGTAGACGTCCTGCCAATCTGAGGCGAGCCGGGCCTGCAAGGTGACGAAACCGTCGCTTTCAATAAGGCGCAGCACGGCCGAGGGCGTCTCTTGCTCGACATCGGTGGTAAGCTTCAAGGGCGCGGAAGCGAGCAAACCGCCGAACCCGACATCGGCCAGGAAGGCGCCTGCGTCGAGCTCGACCTTGAGCAGCATATGAGCGCGCGGGTTGGGAGGCGCACCTGCCGGCACCATCCATCGAACCCGCGCCGCAAGGGTCGAAACCGTAAAGCCCAGCTTTTCGAGAACGGCCTTGAAGAGTGTATTTTGCTCGAAGCAGTAGCCGCCGCGTCGGTCTGCGACGAGCTTGGCCTGGAGCGCTGGAAGATCGAGCGGCACGGGACGGCCCAGAAGCGGATCGAGATTTTCGAAAACGATCGCTGCGGGATGCAGCGCGTGCAAAGCGCGCAGCGTCGAGAGGTCCGCGGCCGGGATGCCCTTGTAGCCGATGCGCTTGAAGTAAGCCTCGATGTCGAGCACGGTCGGCCTCCACTATGGAATACACGCGAGGCTCGCAAAACCTGATCGGATGATCGGTCCGCCCAGATTCCATACCCCTTCCGATGTTGTCCACTTGTGAGCCGAGCGCGTAAGCACCGACTTCAGAAAACTTGCACGATACTTTTCTTGGAAAGCTTTTCTCTCCCGCTTGAAGGTGAATGGATGAACCGGCGAGGTTTGCTCAAGGGAGCAGCGTCCACGCTCTTGCTGCCGCGATTTCCCGCCTTTGACGAGATGGCGGCGCAGGCCGCGGCTGCTTCGGCCCCGCGTATCATCGCGCGTGTTCGCCCCGGCGATCCGGATTGGCCCACCGATCCCGAGTGGGAAAAGCTTCGAGCCCAAGTCGACGGAAACCTTGTCGAGGTCCACTCCCCTTTGCGAGCCTGCGAAGAGGCGCCGGCCGGGGTGGCTTGCGAGCGCCTCTTCAAAGAGCTGAAGAACCCGTACTTCATCGGCGATAACGTCGCCCTGACGCAAACGACCGGATGGGTCGATGCCTGGAGCTTGCGCCCAAGCGTCTATGCGATCGCCGCACGAAGAACAGAAGATGTGGTCGCCGGCGTGGATTTTGCGCGCGAGCACAATCTGCGTCTCGTGGTGAAAGGGGGCGGACATAGTTATCTCGGCACTTCGAACGCGCCGGACTCGCTGCTGATCTGGACGCGCGCGATGAATGACATCGTCATGCGGCCTCAATTCGTTGCCGAGGGCTGCGCCGCGCAGCATGTGCCCCAACCCGCGGTCACGGTCGGTGCCGGCGCGATCTGGATGCACACCTACAATGAAGTCACCACCAAGGGCGGCCGCTATGTGCAAGGCGGCGGATGCGGCACGGTCGGTGTCGCGGGCCTCGTACAAGGTGGCGGCTTCGGCAGCTATTCGAAGACCTATGGGACGGCGGCGGCGGGCCTGCTCGAAGCCGAGATTGTCACCGCCGATGGACAAGTACGAATCGCCAATTCCTGCACGAACTCCGATTTGTTCTGGGGCCTCAAGGGCGGTGGTGGCGGCGGTTTTGGCGTCGTGACGCGAATGACCCTGCGGACGCGCGAGCTGCCCGAGTATTTCGGCGTGGTCCTGGCAACGATCGATGCGGCAACGGATGAGGCCTTCCGCCGCCTCATCGCGCGCTTCGTGAGCTTCTACGCCGAAAGCCTTCTCAATCCGCATTGGGGAGAGATCGTGAAGGTCCGGCCCGGCAGGCTCGAGATCGGCATGGAATGGCATGGGCTCGATCAGGAATCCGCGAGAGCCATATGGCAGCCGTTTTTCGATTGGGTCGGAGCCGCGGGAAAGGATTTCTCCTTCAGGCAATCGCCTTTGGTCCTCGCAGTTGCGGCTCGCAGCCGCTGGGATCCGGCCTTCTTCAGAACCTATGCGCCACAAGCCGTGCGGCTGGACGATCGCCCGGGTGCCCCTGAGGAAAACATCTTCTGGTCAGCCAATCTCGCCGAGGCGGGGCATTTCCTGCATGGCTTCGAATCCCTCTGGCTGCCGGCCGCCCTGCTGCAACCGGGACGTCGCGAAGCGCTCGTGGACGCCTTGATCGCGGCCGGAAAGATTTGGACGGTCGAGCTTCATTTTCAGAAAGGCCTTGCGGGCGCGGCGCCCGAGACCCTCGCCGACGTCGCCGACACTCCGATGAACCCGGCCGTGCTCGATGCTTTCGTGCTTGCGATTATCGCTGGTGAATCTCCCCCCGCCTATCCCGGCCTCAAAGGGCGCGAACCCGACCTCGCCTTGGCCCGCCGTCATGCCGATCAGATCAGCGCGGCGAAGCGCGAACTCGACAAGGTCGCTCCGGGCGGCGGTTCCTACGTCGCGGAAAGCAGCTATTTCGAAAGAGATTGGCAGCGCTCCTATTGGGGTTCGCACTACGAGAAGCTCATCGCCATCAAGAAAAAATATGATCCCGATGGCCTCTTCTTCTGTCGGCACGGCGTCGGCACCGAGCCCTGGAGCGAGGATGGTTTCAAACGAGCCGGCGACCCATCGGGTCCCTAGGCTAGGGCGTCGATTCCGACGCGTGCAACCGCGGAGGGATCAAGGCGTCAGGACCAAGCGATTTTCGAGCACCTGGAAGCTGGAGAGCCGCTTGAGGAATGTCATGCCGAGAAGGCTGATATGTCCCGCGCCGCGCGGCAGCACGATGCTCGCGACATCGCGAACCCGGATCTGACCGAGCGTGACTTCACGCAGTTCGGCCTTTGCCGCCATGACAACGCCGTTCGCCGTATTCACCGGCTGAACGTAGTCGCTCGGAAAAGGATGGATTCCGGCACGCTCCGCGTCCTCGGCCGTGAGCGCGACCGAGTAGGCGCCCGTATCGACAAGCATTCTGAGCGTCGCGCCTTCGACCACCACATCCGCCTGGAACTGACCGCCGCGATCGCCGTAAAGCGTCAGCGGCCCACTTCCGAACGCCGGGGACGATGAGGTGGGCACCATTGATGCGGCCGGCCGTGTTGATGCCACCGTCGAGGACGAGGGTGTCTTTCGAAGCGTCTCGAATCCCTTCAACGCAAGAAGGAAGACGACGAGCGCGATGGCGAGAGGGCGCCCCACGAACTTCAGAACATCGATGAGCATGCTTGATCCCGCAAGTGCCGCACGCGCGCATCCTCGCCAATGCCGGTTGAGCAGATGTTGATGCGCGCCCTCGAATGCAGGCGCCTTCGAGATTCACGGTGAAAGAAGCGTCGCGGAGATTACTCAATTGCCGCAGAGTCCGCGAGCCGTCGCAGGTTGAACGGCGAGAATGTCTTTCCGAGACGACCCGTGCTTCGAAGCTCAGACCGCCGCCACGCCCACCCGCTTGATTTCCCATTCGAGATCGACGCCGGACGCTTCCCGCACCCGGCGACGCACCTCCTCGCCCAGAGCCTCGATCTCGGCGGCGGTGGCACCGCCGTGGTTGATCAGAAAGTTGCAATGCAGCTCGGAGACTTGCGCGTTGCCGATGCGAAGGCCGCGGCATCCCGCCGCGTCGATAAGCTGCCACGACTTCCGCCCCGGAGGATTCTTGAAGGTCGAGCCGCCGGTGTGCGTATTCACCGGCTGGGTCGATGAGCGCTTCCCCGTGATCTCCTGCATCTCGGACCGGACCGCCTCGGCGTCGCCTGCGCGCCCCTGGAAAGTCGCCTCGACGAAAATGAGATGCTCGGGCGCGGCAGAGCGCCGATAGGAGAAGCCCATCGCGCGATTGTCCAGCGTCATCATCTCGCCCGCGTGATCGAGCGCCTTCGCCTCGACCAGGACATCCTTGGTCTCGCCGCCATAGGCACCCGCGTTCATGCGCAAGGCGCCCCCGATGGTGCCCGGAATGCCGCGATAAAAGGCAAGCCCCGCGAGACCGAATTTCGCAGCGCCGAGTGCGAGTTTCACATCGGGCGCTCCCGCACCCGCGCGCACCCGCTCGTCCTGTTCCGAACCGATCTGCATGAAACCCCTTCCGAGCCGGATGACGATCCCGCTGACGCCTCCGTCTCGCACCAGGAGATTCGAGCCGAGCCCAATGGTCAGGATCGGCATTTCGCGGGCGACCGGCGTTTTCTGCACCGCGCCAAGGAAATGGCGAAGATCGTCGAGATCGATCGGCGTGAAAAGAAGCTCCGCCGCTCCCCCGGCACGAAACCAGGAGATCGGTGCGAGCGAAGCATTGGCCTCAAGCTCACCGCGCAATTTCGGTGCGGCGGCGCGAAGCGCGCCGACAAAGTCTTGTTTCATCCGATGATCCGGTTCGAACGGGAATGAATGACTGCGTTTCGGCAGCGATTCAAGCCTGGCGCGCTGCCCGATCGCGCCAGCGCCATGGAGAAGAGGAAGGTCGCCTTCATCATTGTCGCCCGACAGGCACGAGCGAGGCCATGAACGCGGGCAAGGGACGCCCTTGCGACCCGAGATAAGCCGCCATGGCCGAGACCACCTGTCGAACGGCAGGCCTCATCGTGACCTTGTCGCGCCAATCGAGGAGCTTCGGCGTCGCTTCGGTGATGGGCGCTCCCATGCGCGCACCGAAGAGCTGCGCCATGTAGAAGGCGATGTCGGCGTAGGAGTAGGAGCCCGCGAGATATTGGCGCCCGGCCAAGAGCTCTTCCATCTCAAGATGGAAGCGTTCCGACGCCTCGCGGGCCGCGACAGCCACAGGATCATCGGGCTTTTCTTGCAGGGACATCAGGCGAACGATGGGGGGAAAATACACCTCGTCGGATTTGTGCTCGATGAGACGGGCGCGCGCCCTTTCGGTGATTTGCCGAGGCCATAAGGGCGGCTCCGGGCGGAGATCCTCGAGGTATTCGAAAATTTGGGTCGAGTCGAAGATCTCAAGGTCGCCATGGATCAGCACTGGGACTTGCCGCTTCGGGTTGACGCGAATGACCTCCGGATGCTTGGGCTCGTAGAGACGCTGCATCTCGAACGGGACCATCACGACCTCGAAATCGATGCCCTTCTCACGCGCGGCGATCTCCGCTTTCGCGCCGAACATGCTCAACGGGCCGGAGAATAGAGCCATCCGCAAAGCGTTTTGCGGATTTTCGTAACTCAATGTGTTGGCCATGATGGAGCTCCGGCAAGTCGCAGGGCCGGCGATCATACACAGTCTTACTATCGCAGGATGATCCGGAAACTTGGCGAAACCCTTTCAGACGAGGGCGTTGTTGCTGCGTCGACCCTGACCTTCCCCATCGAGGCTTGCCGGAACGAGCGACACCAGCGGAGCGCTCGCGCTCGCAGCACTTTTGACCGAACTCTCGAGCCGCCTCGCGATTGCAGCGATCCCGTTTTCGAAGGAGAAGGAGCGCATGAATTTTTCACGCGCCGCCTTGCCGAGCTTCGCGCGTCGCGGGGGATCGGCAATGAGCGCCGCGAGCGCGGCCGAGAGCGCGGTGGGATCATCGGGCGCCACAAGCACTCCTTCGCGCCCGTCTTCGATGAATTCCGGCACGGCCGCATAATTCGTCGACAGAATCGCCAGGCCCTGCGAAGCTGCTTCGAGAATGACGTTGGGAAGGCCGTCGCGATCCCCTTCTTCGCCTTCGCGACACGGCAGCACGAAAAGATCGGCGGCCCTGAGCGCCGCCACGACCTGATCCTGAGCGAGCGCTCCCTCGAAGCTGACATGCTCGGCGATTCCGAGCGCCGCGGCGCGTCGCGTGAGCTCGTCGCGTAAAATGCCGGTGCCGATGATCGTCGCGCGCCAATTGAGCTGCGGGGGCAATTCGCGGACCGCATCGAGCAACGTGCCGAAGCCTTTCTTCGCCACGAGCCGGCCAATCGACAAAAGCAAGACGGGATTTCCAGGATCGGAGCCGTCACGCGCCGGGCGGGAGGCCGGGGCTTCCGGCATGCGCTCGGGAGCTATGCCATGGTAAATGAGAGCAAGACGCGCCTGATCCTTCGCGCCGGCAACCCGCGCGAGCTCGTCATATCCCTGGCGCGTGCAAGTCACGCCCCATTGCGCGTCGGCGATCTTCTCGCGCTTTTCCCAATCCGGCGTCGTCCAGATGTCCTTCGCATGCGCCGAGAAGGAGAAGCCGCGGCCGACGAGCATCGAGGCGTAGCGCGCGACGGAGGCCGGCGTGTGGAGATAATGGACATGCAGATGAGGGATATCGGGGGAAAGCTCACGCGCCAACACGCAAGCCTGGCCGAGACGGCGCCCACGGTTCGCCGTGAAATCGCGAAGGAGGTCGCGAAGGAAGATGCTGAACATCCGCGAGAACCCAGGCGAGCGAAGCGCGTGAAAGAAGCCGCGCAGGACGCGCCCCGGCTCCTGATAGAGATATTCGGGCAAGTAAAACGGCGCTGCCCGGACGGCTCGATTGAGCGCATGCACGGCCCCATCGGTCGGTCGGCGCAGCGACCAGATGTCGATCGAAAAGCCCCGCCGCTCGAGTGCGAGAAGCTCCTGCGCGATGAAGGTTTCCGAAAGCCGCGGATATCCTTTGACGAGCACCGCGAGGCGCAGACTGTGCTCTCGTTCGGTCGCAGGCGACCGGATTTCGGGGGACATGTCGCGACTCAGGCGGCCGCTTCCCCGTAAACCGGCCGCTGCCGGTCGGCGATCGAGCGACGCGCCAGCCAGGCGCCGCTCGCCTCCACGATCGTGCCGAGCCCATCGAGAAGCCCAGCCACATAAGCCTGCGAGGGACGCGGACTGTCGAGAAGATCGTCGATGGCTTGCGCCATGGCGAGCGGCTCCCGGCGTCCGCGACAGGTCTCTTCGGGATCCTCGAGCACCTTGGCAAGGCCAAGCTCCGCCGCCCTCCGCGCTCTGATCGTCTGCTCGAGACGCGGCCGCGCCCGCGGCACGATCAAGGCCGGCTTGTCGACTGAGAGGATTTCGCAAAAGGTGTTGTAACCGCCCATCGCCACGATGGCGCTGGCTCGGTTCATCAGGTTCTCGAGCTTGGCATCGAAGGCGATGGCATCGACGTCTCTGAGACGCGAGATTCGGGCGAGAAAGCTGCGACGCTGCTCTCGCGAAATGAAGGGCCCAAAGCAGATGAGGGCCGGCACTGCGGGCGGCGACACGCTCTCATAGGCCGAGATCACCCAATCGATGAGGTGATCCCCGTCCCCGCCTCCGCCGGTCGTCACCAGCACGAATTGCCCGCGCGTCACTGGCGGGTATTCGACGAAATGCGGCTCGAGCGGCAAGTCGCGCCGCAAATAGCCGGTGTAGCGGATTCGGTTCTCGATATATTCCGGAAGTCCGAGGCTCGCCAACGGCTCGTGAAAGCTTTTGAGCCCATAGACGAACACGTCGTCATAATGTCGCAGAAGCGCGTCTGCGGCACCCTTGCGTTCCCACTCGCGACGCAAAAGAGCTGGATCATCCATTACGTCACGCACGCCAAGTACAATATGAGTGCCGCGCTTCTTCAACATATCGAGCGTCGGCAGAAGCTCGCCACGAAAGCCGGCAGGCTCCTTATCGACGACCAGGAGATCGGGAGAGAATTGGGAGGCGGTCTCGTGAATGATTGCCTCGCGCAAGCGAACGGCCTCATCGAGATCGACCTTGAGGTTCATGCTCGTGTAATCGCCGTTCGGCTGCTTCACGACGCCTGGCACCCGCACATAATCGACGCCATTGCCGTATTCGAAGCTGCCAACGACCGGCGAACCCGAGATGATGATGACGGAAAGCCCTGGATGAGCATCGACGAGCGCATTGGCGATGGCGCGCGTGCGACGCAGATGGCCAAGCCCAAATGTGTCATGGCTATAAAAAAGCGCGCGCCGCCCGGGGCGCGAGGCACTACCATGCTCGTCAAATGACGCAGCCCCGTTCGCCAAACCCATCTCGACTTCCCGCTTGGCCAACCCGAGCGAACGCCGCGGCGAGTCGGACACCCATCGCTTGGCAGTCATGCCCAATTGACGCATTATATAACTATTCGCCCGCGGCCGAAAAGGGCGCGGCAAAAGACATGTCGCGGTCGAATCGCGGCGGAGGGTTGACGAAAGGCTAGCCTCGCTATCGTCGTGGGGGATGGCGGTGACGAGGAAAGGCGGCGGTTAGTGGCCAAAATCGACAAGAGCTTCTTTCGCTATGTCTGGCGGAACAGTCGGCGCGAGCAGATCACCATCTTGGCGGTCGTGCTGGCGTCGCTGCCTTTGTATTTCTGGTCGCTCGATCTGCCGAAATCCATCGTCAACGACGCGATTCAAGGGCGTGCCTTCAAGAACGGCTCAGCGACCATAAAAGCATTCAAAATCGTTCTGACCCTTCCTGATTTCCTCGGCGGACAATCCTACGAGATTTTTAGGGGCCTCGACCTGGAGCGCGTCACTTATCTGTTCGCGCTCAGCATGGTGTTCTTCGTGCTCGTGCTGATCAACGGCGGATTCAAATGGCTCATCAACCTGCAAAAGGGCGTGATGGGCGAACGCATGCTGCGTCGCTTGCGCTTCGATCTCGTGCGGCAGCTCACCTGGTTTGCGCCCGAGGAAATCCGCGGCATGAAGCCGGCCGAGGCGGCCAGCATGATCAACAACGAGGTCGAGCCGATCGGCGTCTTCATCGGCGATGCCTTCGTGCAGCCGGCGTTTCTCGGCACCCAGGCGCTTACGGCGCTTGCGTATATCCTGGTGCAAAGCGTTTGGCTCGGCATCGCCGCAGGCGGCATCGTCGCCGTTCAAGGCGTTATCATCCCGATTCTGCGGCGCGAGCAGATACGCCTCGGCAAGCGCCGCCAGATCGCTTCGCGCCAGCTCGCCGGGCGCATCGGCGAGATCGTGGAGAGCTCGCCCGCGATCCGCGCGCATGCGACGGATCTCTACGAGCGTTCCGAGATCGGCTCGCGGCTCGGCAGTCTCTTCTTTATCAGGCTCGACCTCTACAACCGCAAATTCGCGGTGAAATTCCTCAACAATCTTCTGGCCCAGCTCACACCGTTCTTCTTCTATACGGTGGGTGGCTATCTGGCGCTCAAGGGAAGGCTTGATGTCGGTCAGCTCGTCGCCGTGATCGCAGCCTATCGCGACCTTCCGCCCCCCGTGAAGGAGCTGATCGATTGGGATCAGCAGCGCAATGACGTCACCGTCAAATACGAGCAGATCATCGAGCAGTTCGACGTCGACCAGCCCGAGGAAGGCGAGGACCTCGCGGCGCCCGACGCGATCGAGCATTGCCCTAAAATCACCGTCGACGCCTTGTCGGTCGTCGATCCTCACGGCACGCCGCTCGTCGAGAACGTAACCTTCTCGATCGAGCGTCCAGGCCACGTCACCCTCGCCGGGCCTCCGGGAAGCGGCGGCGAGATCGTGGCGCGAGCGCTCGCGCATCAGATCACACGCTGGAGAGGGAGCATCCGCCTCAATGGCCAGGACATCTCCCGCCTGCGCTCGATATCGCTGGCGACGGTGATGGCCTATGCCGGCCCGGAGCCCGTGCTGTTTCCCAGCACGATTCGAGACAACGTCGTCTATTCGTTGCGCCGTACCCCTCCCCAATTATCGGGCCCGCCCTTGGCGAAGGAGGAGGCGAAGCGCCGCCACGAAGCCGAGCGCAGCGGCAACCCGCTCGAGGCGCCGGGCGACGATTGGCTCGATTTTGCGGCCGCTGGCGTGAAGGATGCGGTCGAGCTCGATCATCGCATCCTCGAACTCTTCGCACTTCTTGGTTTCGACGACGACATTTATCGCCTCGGCCTCTTGGGAAAAATCAGAGCCGGTGACGACGAAAACCTCGGCCGGCAGTTCATCGCCACGCGCGAGGTGATCCGCAAGAGGCTCGCCGATGAAGGCAAGTCACGCCTCGTCGAGCCCTTCGACCCACAGCGCTACAATTCGAATTCGACGATCGGCGAGAACCTCCTGTTCGGCGAGCCGGTGGGCGAGGTTTTCGCCGAGCACAACCTCCCCTCGAACCCTTATGTGAGCAAGGTCATCGACGCGGACGGGCTCGCGACCCGGCTTGCCACCATCGGCTTGCGGCTCGCCGAGATGATGCTCGAGATGTTTGCGGGCGTGCAGGCCGGAAATCCGCTGTATGAGCGTTTCTCGTTCCTTGCGGCAGGCGATCTTCCGGGCTTTCAGGAAATCGTGAACCGCTCGAGATCGCGGCGCCGCAGCGAGACCTCGGCCGATCGCGACAGGCTGATCTCGCTCGCGCTCTCTTATATCGAGCCGCGCCACCGCCTCGGGCTTCTGGACGAGCCGACCCGACAGGCTATCGTGAGCGCCCGTTTGCGCCTGCGCGAGATGATCCCGCAGTCGCTCGCGAGCTCCGTCGAGTTCTATGATCCGAGCGCCTACTGCAATGCCGCCCCGGTGCGCGACAATCTTCTCTTCGGCCGCGTCGCCTACGGGATCGCCAATGCGCAGGAGCAAGTCTCGGCGGTGATGAAATCCGCGCTCGCCGATAGCGGCTTTCTCAACACCGTCTACCGCATCGGGCTCGACTACCAGATCGGTTCGCATGGCCGCTTGCTTTTCCCGCGCCAGCGAGCAGCGGTCGATCTCGCGCGCTGCCTTGTCAAAAACCCGACGATCCTCGTGCTCGATGATGCCCTACGTGCCTTCCCCGCCATGGAAGCGAAGGCCATCCTCGAGCGGCTCAGCGACGAGTTCAAGCACCGTTTGTTGATCACGGCGCTCCCCGGATTGGACGATGCCGTCGCTTTCGATCTCAAGATCCGCTTCGACAAGGGTCGCCTCGTCGGCATCGACAAGGGCGGCGAAGCGCCGGCCCCGACCGGCGAAGTCAACCTCTCCGCCCGCGACGCAGCGGCTGAAAAACGCTCGGCGGCGCCGTCACAAGAGGGCGAAGCAAGCGAGCGGCCGAAGCCGAGTGAGGAGCCCGGCCAAGGCTCGCCAGACGAAGCGCGGGACGATGATGGCGCGGTTCAGAGGCAGGTGGCCGAATGACGATCGAATCGGAAGTGCAGTCCTTGCGGCAGGTTTCGATGTTTCGCGACATCGATCCCGCGAAGCTGAAGCTTCTCGCCTTCACCAGCGATCGCCTCTCCTATGACAAGGGAGACGTTTTGTTTCATCAACATGAGATCTCGGACTCGACCTACGTGATCGTGGAAGGCAAGGTCGAGGTCTGGCTCAGTGCGGGCCAGGAGCGGATCAAGGTGACGGAGCTTGGGGAGGGGGCCATGGTCGGGGAGATGGGCGTGCTCATCGATCAGCCGCGCTCGGCGACCATCGTGGCGGGTTCTCACGTGGTCGCGCTCAAGATCGCCCGTGAGGTTTTCTTCGACCTTTTGCGCCAGTTTCCGCAAATGTCCCTCGCGGTGATGCGTGACCTCGCACGCCGGCTCGATGCGACCAACGCGAAGCTCTTAGCGGTCACCCGGTAACACAGGATCATGGGCAAGATGGATACACGCTCGCCCGCAGCCCTTGACGTCGCACCGCTCGCGACGCGCGGGATCAGCGTGCGCTTCTTCGGCGTCAGAGGTTCGATCCCCGTTCCGGGGCCAGGCACTCTCATCTATGGCGGGAACACCGCTTGTGTGGAAGTCAGGGTCGACGGCAGGCTCTTCATCGTCGATGCCGGAAGTGGCCTCGCCTCCCTCGGAAACACGCTGATCGATGGACCCGAACGCTCATTCGATATCCTGTTGAGCCATCTGCACCAGGACCACATCGTCGGGCTTCCTTTTTTTGCACCGCTTTATGAGCCGGACCGTCACATCAAGATCTACGCAGGCAATCTGGGCGGACGGACGCCGGAGGCGGCACTGCGCACCATGTTCTCGCCGCCTCTCTTTCCCATCGAGCTCGACCACAAGGCAAAGCATCTCGATTTCGTCGGCTTCCATTCCGGCGAGACCTTGCGGTTCGAGGACGGTTTCAGCGTGCGCACCACGCCGCTTCGCCATCCGGGCGGCGCGACCGGCTATCGCTTTGACGCTCATGGGCACGCTATCGCTTACGTATCGGATTTCGAGCATGCCGGCTCGGCCCCCGAGCCCGAAATGATCGATTTCGTACGCGATTGCGATCTCGTCATCTACGACACGACTTTCACGGTCGAGGACTACGTGGCGTGCAAGGGATGGGGGCATTCGACGATCGAGGCGGGGCTCGCGCTTTGCGCCGCGGCTGGCGCAAAGCGGCTCGCGGCCTTTCATCACAACCCTGATTACGACGATGCCAAGCTCGCCGAGATCGAGGCGAAGCTGGAGAGGGCATCGCCCGGCTCGTTCTGCGCGCGCGAAGGCCAAGTGCTGCAATTGAGCAAGGTTGCCCTGTCGCGTGCGGGACCCGTCACCTGACGACGCTCTGCCTCTGCAATTGGGATCGAGCGCCGTCTTGCCCGGGGAAGTAAGAAGGCAGGGAAACGATGGCTGGTTATCTCATCGCGAATATCCGCGTCCGCGACCACAAGGGATTTGAGGAGTATCGAAAGCAGGTCGCGCCGCTTATCGCCCGTTTCAAGGGGCGCTACCTCGTGCGCGGCGGAGAGCTTCGCCCGCTCGAGGGCAATCCGATCTTCGAGCGCCTTGTGGTTCTGGAGTTTCCCTCGCTCGCCGAGGCGCAGCGCTTCTATGACAGCCCCGAATACGCGCCCCTCAAGGAGCTTCGTCTCTCGAGCGCTTCAAGTGATGTCATTCTCGTCGACGGCTATTCCGCGTAGATGCTGATCGACGAAGCCGAACATTCGATGCGAAGTTAGCTCGATCGAGCCATGCCTTGTTTGCAATAGAACGGTAATCTCCATCAGGTCGACATCGTGCCATTCGTATTCGCTGCTCTCGCGCAACCATGACATTTCTTCCAGATACACGCGCTCTGCATCTTTCTTATCGATCCTCTAGGCGATTCTTTCTTTTTCTTCGTTGATTTTCGAAAAAGAACCTGCCTCAATGGGTCCGGCCAGCCGGCCGGAGCGGCGCGCGGCCGCTGGCGAGATCCGTGAGAGGGAGGTCTTCACGATGTCGTTGACGCGCAGGGCTATCGTGAAGCTTGCCTCGGCGGCCGTGCTCTCGGCGCCGATCGCGAAGGGCTTCGCGCAAGAAGACGACGAAGAGGCTTATTTTGCCGGCACAGTGCAAGATAACGGCTACGTCTATCGCCGCACCAACATGGACCGCATCGACCCGATCTGGCGAAAGCAGCTCGTCAATTATGTCCACAACGAGCAGCCCGGCACGATCGTGGTCGATACCAAAGCCCATTTCCTCTATGTCGCCTTCGAGAACAACACCGCATTGCGCTACGGCGTCGGGGTCGGCAAGGAAGGTTTCAAATGGTACGGCCGCGCCCAAGTCGAGCGCAAGGCGATCTGGCCGGGTTGGACGCCTCCGCCGGAGATGCTGGCCCGACGCCCTGACCTGCCGCACCACATGAACGGCGGTCCGGACAATCCGCTCGGTCCGCGCGCCATGTACCTTTATCGCGACGGCCACGATCTCGATTATCGCCTGCATGGAACGGTAGAGCCTTGGAGCATCGGCTCCGACGTGTCGAGCGGCTGCATCCGCCTGCTGCCGGAGCACGTCATCGACCTGTTCCAGCGCACGCCTGTCGGGACGAAGGTGCTGGTTCTCGAGCATCTCGCGTAAGGCCTGACGTTCAGCCGCAACTCAGTGGGGGACTTGGGAGAGGGGTCTATTCTCATGGGCAGATCGAAGCGGGAACTTGGGACGGCAACGCGCTTGATCGCGCTTGCGCTTTCGCTGGCGCTGGCGGGTTGTGCTTCGGAGTTGGCGCCGCCGAAATCGGCCGCGAACGATACGGCCGCCGGCGCGGGCCTCGATGTCCCTCCGGGATCGAATGAGGATTTCATCGTCAATGTCGGACGGCGCGTCT
This sequence comes from Hyphomicrobiales bacterium, assembly GCA_019247795.1. Lineage (GTDB taxonomy): Bacteria > Pseudomonadota > Alphaproteobacteria > Rhizobiales > Beijerinckiaceae > GAS188. Next base: position 23,013 of record JAFBAK010000044.1, read on the forward strand.
TCTTCACCGAAAATTCGGCGGCGCTCGACGATACGGCGAAAGCCACACTCGACAATCAGGCCGCGTGGCTTTCGAATTACCCCGCCTACAAGGTCAAGGTCGAAGGCTTTGCCGACGAGAAGGGCAGCACCCAGTTCAACATGCAGCTCGGGATGAAACGGGCCGAGGCCGTGGCCGCCTATCTCGTCTCGAAAGGCGTGCCGGCCGCGCGCCTCAAAGCGAAATCCTTCGGCAATGCGCCGAATCGAAAAGTGAAAGCGTGTGACGACATCTCGTGCTGGTCGCAAAATCGGCGCGCCGTCACTGTCCTCGTGACGGATGTCGAGACCTGAGTCGCGCCGCTACTGAGCCCATATTTCCCAGGCGGGTGCGGTTCATCTCGGGCGCGTCCAAGGCGCGACCCGGGATGAGGTTTGCCGGGCGTCGCCAAGGGCGGTTCTCGGGGACATTCAATTCCGAGCGAAGCCGCGATACACGAAAGCGCCGGCCGCGATGCAGATGACCCCGAACGCGGTGATCACAAAGGGCGCGATGATCCAAAGCAAATAGCCGCCATTGAAGAACCAGGCTTTGGCGCCCTCCAGCACGGCATTGCGCTTGCGCGCCGAGGCCACCGGATCGTCGAGGCATTTCTGCAGGTCGAATTGCGCCGTCGTCTCTCGCTGGATCTGGCAGTCGGCCGCTTGGCCTTGCTCGACATGAGCCGCCTGCCGCGCGAGGATGAAGACCCCGCAAAGCAAAGTCCATGCGACGAACACCACGAGAAGAAGCCGGACCGATCCTTGCGCGAGATTCATTCGTCAAACCAGGGCATTGGCGTCCGCGAATATGGCATCCTCATCTGAACGCGCGCTTAATGTCGGGGCTTTGTGACGCAAGGCACGCTCCTGCTTCGCCTTTTGTGTCGGCCACGCTCGTGGAGCGAGCCTCGGGAATGCGGCCACAAGCGGCGGGGCCGTAACCCTCTTTCCTCGCACTGCTCCGGAGTGCTCGGCCCGCATGACAGGCCCTACCTCGTGCGAGCGTAGGCGGAACTCATTAAGGCGAGCCCCTTCAGCTTTCCTTTTCGCCCGAGGACGATTCAGCCGCAGTCTCGGCCGCGTCGACGGTTTTCAAGGCTTCCGGATGCGGCATGGAGACGATGTTGTAGCCCGAATCCACGTAATGGATCTCGCCCGTGACGCCGCTCGACAGATCGGAAAGGAGGTAAAGCCCGGCGCTGCCGATTTCCTCGATCGAGACCGAACGGCGCAAAGGCGCGTGCCTTTTCTGGAAATTGAACATCAGCCGCGCATCGGCGATGCCCGCTCCCGCGAGCGTGCGCACGGGTCCGGCCGAGATGGCATTGACGCGAATGCCCTCAGGGCCGAAATCCGCCGCGAGATAGCGCACCGAAGCTTCGAGCGCGGCTTTCGCAACGCCCATGACATTGTAGTTCGGCATGACTCTGTTGGAGCCGTCGTAGGTGAGCGTGAGGAGTGCACTGCCCGGCCGCATGAGCGGGACGGCGCGGCGCGCAATCTCCGTGAAGGAAAAGCAGGAGATCAGCATTGTGCGCGCGAAATTCTCGCGCGTCGTGTCGGCATAACGACCCTTGAGCTCGTTTTTGTCGGAGAAAGCGATCGCATGGGCAACGAAGTCGAGGCCGCCCCAAGTGGTTGCGAGAGTAGCGAAGAGCGCTTCGATAGAACCTATGTCTTCGACATCGCATGGTTCGACGATCGAGGAGCCGAGGGAAGCGGCGAGCGGGCGGACGCGCTTTCCAAGCGCATTGCCCTGATAGGTGAAGGCGAGCGCCGCCCCTTCGGCATGCAGCATCTTGGCAATGCCCCAAGCGATCGAATGATCGTTCGCCACGCCCATGACGAGGCCGCGCTTGCCCGCCATCAAGCCGCTGCCACGGGAAGGAGCGTCACTGGGAGCTGATCGCCTCGCGGCCGTGCTCATCGCGGCGCCGTTCTTGCGGGCGAGCGCGGCCAACGACAATTCGGCGTCGTCCATGATCCTAATCCCCGATTGCCAGAACGCGTCCCCATCCCAAAACGCGTCCTTCTCCCGAAGAGCGCTGCCGACGAACCCTTTCCGGCCGTCACCAATCGATCTCCAGACTTCATGCAGTCGTGGTCCGGCCAATTGCGATAACCGCAACGGTCTGCGGGGCCGGACCACCATGCTCCAATCACTCGGTCCGACTCAATCGGATGAGATTAACCATCATATCGTTGCAAAATTATTGTCGCATTGGTGCCGCCGAAGCCAAAAGAATTCGACATCACGCAGTCGATCTTGGCGTTGTCGATGCGGCTCGTGACGATCGGCATGTCGGCGAAAGCGGGATCGAGCTCGTCGATATGGGCGCTTTCACAAATGAAGTGATTGTTCATCATCAGCAGGCAATAGATGGCCTCCTGAACTCCTGTCGCCCCCAGCGAATGCCCGGTCAGCGATTTCGTCGCGGAGATCCTCGGGCATTTATCGCCCCGGCCGAAGACCTGGCGGACGCCCTCGATCTCCTTCAAATCGCCGATCGGCGTCGAGGTCGCGTGAGGGTTGATGTAGTCGATGGGCTCCTTGACGGTCGCGAGCGCCATGCGCATGCAGCGCACGGCTCCTTCTCCCGAGGGCTGAACCATGTCGAAGCCGTCGGAATTTGCACCGTATCCGGTGATCTCCCCGTAAATCCGCGCGCCACGCGCTTTGGCGTGCTCGAGTTCCTCGAGCACCAGCACGCCCGCTCCGCCCGCGATCACGAAGCCGTCGCGCCCCTTGTCGAAGGCCCGCGACGCGCGCGCGGGCGTGTCGTTGTATTTCGTGGACATCGCGCCCATGGCATCGAACAGCGCCGACAAAGTCCAATCGAGCTCCTCGCAGCCGCCGGCGAAGACGATATCCTGCTTGCCGACCTGGATGCTCTCATAGGCGTTGCCGACGCAATGCACCGAAGTGGCGCAAGCTGAAGAGATCGAATAATTGACGCCTTTGATCTTGAACCAGGTGGCGAGCGTCGCGGATGCCGTGGAGCTCATCGTCTTTGGCACCGCGAAAGGTCCGACGCGTTTGGTCGAATGCGTCTCGCGAAACTTGTCGATCGAGGCGATCATCGTGCGCGTCGAGGGTCCGCCGGACCCCATGATGATCCCGGTCCGCTCGTTCGAGACCTCATGCGGCTCGAGACCGGAATCGCGGATCGCCTGATCCATGGCGACATGATTCCAGGCCGTGCCGCCGCCATGGAAACGCATGGCGCGCCGGTCCACGTAGTCTTCCGCGTTCAAGGTCGGCGAGCCGGCCACGGCACAGCGCATGCCGCGCTCGGCATATTCGGGCTGGAACGTGATTCCGGATTTCGCTTCTCTCAGCGAAGCCAGCACCTCCTGAGTATTGTTCCCGATGGAGGAAACAATCCCCATCCCCGTCAAAACAACGCGCCTCATGTCACCGAACTCCCCGCCGCTGTTTTTTTCTATCGCGGGGTTCCGCAAGACGTTCTCGCCTCGCCGGCGAGGCGAACCCCCACCAGAACACCACCGCTCCCATCCCCCTCACGCCGCCGGGCTCGCATTGGCCTGCTGAAACAATCCGACGCGCAGATCCTTCGCATCGTAAATGCGCCGGCCGTCAGCCTCGAGCCAGCCATCGGCGATGCCGAGCACCAGCTTGGTGCGAAAAACGCGCTTGAGATCGACGCCATAGACGACCTTTCTGACCGTCGTCAGCACCTGATCGGAAAACTTGACCTCGCCGACGCCGAGCGCCCGCCCTCTTCCCGGTGCGCCGAGCCAGCCCAGGAAGAAACCGCAAAGCTGCCAAAGGGCATCAAGTCCGAGGCACCCGGGCATCACCGGATCGCCCTTGAAGTGACAATCGAAAAACCAGAGGTCCGGCCGAACGTCGAGTTCCGCCAGGATATGACCCTTGCCATGCGACCCGCCGCTTTCCCCGATCGAGGCAATGCGGTCGAACATGAGCATCGGAGGCAAGGGCAATTGCGCATTGCCGGGTCCGAACAGGTCACCCCGCGCGCAGGCGAGCAAATCTTCGTAAGAAAAGCTATTGCGGCGAGACATACGCGTGGTCCGGCTCCCTGCAGCCAATCCTGGCCGAAAACGGCGCCCCAATGCCGGTTTGTTTCGGCTGCCTCGTAACACAGTCAGCGTCGAATTGAAAAGCTCAGCGCCCTCGTGGACTCCTCGTGGACCGGGCCCGAAAGCCTGACCACGACCAAATGAGATCGTCGGCCGATTTTCCGGCGAACAGGCGCCATCCCTCCGAACCGAAGCCGCGCGCCGGGTACGTGGCCGAGACCCCTGCGCACCCACCTCGAACCCTCTGTTGCAGCCGGCCCCGTAAGCGCTTATGTCATTAGAGGAAAGCGATTTTCAAGACCGGTTGGACAAGATGACGACGCTCAATCCAAGCTTCACGCTGCGGGGGCCGGGCCTGGGCCAGGCAGGGGGCGCCTGCGTGGTGCGGGATCTGCGAGAGCGCCTGCGAGGTGCTGGCCTTCGTCCTACTCGTCAACGCCTGTCCCTCGGATGGCTTATCTTCGCGAAGGGCCACCGTCATCTATCGGCCGAGGCGCTTTTCGAGGAGGCCTCCCGCTCGCGCCTGCAGGTCTCGCTCGCCACGGTCTACAACACGCTCAATCAGTTCACCGAGGCGGGGCTTTTGCGCGAGATCGCCGTGGATGGCACGCGCACCTATTTCGATACCAACATCGCCGAGCATCATCATTTCTTCATCGAGGACGAAGGTCGCGTGATCGACATCCCCGCTTCGGCGGTCGAGGTGAGCGACGTTCCGCCCGCGCCCGAAGGCTTCGAGGTCGCACGCGTGGATGTCATCGTGCGCCTGCGTCGCAAAAGCCCGATATAGGATAAGCCGATCACGACAGTTTGATCGCTTGCCTCGCCTCAACGCGCGAGTGCCGCGATTGGCCGGTCAAGTGAACACCCGCGGCGCGCATCCACGCCTCTCTTCGGGCCCGCAAAGGGCGAGCGAGGTTCGCCCCGCGATGCATGACCGCGCAGCATGATCCCTCTCTCCACATGCAATTCGGGAAGGCTTCTGCAAATGACGATCGAACTTTTCGCTTGGGACACCCCCAATGGGCGCAAGATCAGTGTCGCGCTCGAAGAGATGGAGCTCCCTTACAAGGTGAATCCGGTCAACATCACCAAGGGAGAGCAACATGCGGAGGATTTCCTGCGTATCAGCCCCAACAACAAGATTCCGGCCATCATCGACTTGCACGGACCCGATGGCGGCCCGATCAGCATCTTCGAATCTGGCGCGATCCTTTTGTATCTGGGCGAGAAGACGGGCAGATTCTTGCCAAAAAAGCTCCGCGACCGCGTGCCTGTGCTCGAATGGCTGATGTGGCAGATGGGAGGCTTCGGCCCGATGCCCGGACAAGTGCATCACTTTCTGCAAGTGAAGGATGAGGCGGATCGCCGCTATGGTCTCGAGCGCTACGCAACCGAGACGCGGCGCCTTTACGCTGTGCTCGACAAGCGCCTCGAGAAAGTCGAATTCGTCGCGGGATCGCTATCGATCGCCGATTTCGCCATTCTCGGCTGGGCTTGGCGGCATGAACGCCATCAGGTGGAGCTTGGCGATTTTCCCCACGTCGAACGGTGGTATCGCGCGCTCTCGGCGCGGCCCGCCGTGCAGCGCGGCTTGAGCGTCAAGCTCAGTTGAGGACGAAGCGGATGCCGATGGCGTGTTCGGTCACTCGACCGTCTCACGCGGGTAAACCCCCCAGAGCTTATCCTCCTGGATATAGCCGTCGAACTTGTCGCTTTTCAGCCGGCACCAATTTCGCGAGCAATCATGCACCGAGGCGAGCACGCGTGGCTGGAGCTTCGCCACCGTGGCGGAGCTCGCATCGGGGCGCTCGAAAAGGCTGATCGCCTCTTCCTTGGACCACGGCGCGATGAGCACGGTCCGTCGCCCCGACAGAAGGTTTTGCAGCACCCATCCTTCAGTGCCTTCCGAGTCGCGAATGCGTCGCCATTGCTCGAACTCGGCCGTGATCTCGACAGGCAGCCCGGCGCGTTTGAAAATCCACTTCACCGGGTGATCACGGTTCGGCCCCTCGCGCAGATTGACGCTGTCTGCCTTCAGGCTGACGAAACGGGGCATGGGGAGCTTCGTCACCGGCCCAACGGTGGAGTCGTCACCGGCCTTCGCGCCGGCCGAAAGGCCAAGGCAAGGACCCAAGACGATGAGCCCTGCGAGCAGCGCGCGTGCCGCCCGCCTTGGCCGACGCCGAGCCCCCGGCGGCTTCCCTCTTGCATCCTCATTCGGGGTCCGCATGCGAAGCTCCTTCGAAGCGCGCAAACTGCTTGCCGCTGAAACTTGCCAAAACGACGGCGGACCCGAGCCACGCATCGTCGTCTTGCGATTCGGGTGCGGTCTTGAATGAATGAGGTGGCAGACTTAACAGCGCGTAAAGTCGAAGAGCGGCGCATGACCGGCGAAATGGGAATTGTTTTGCGCTAGGATGTTCTGGAGAGTCGAAGCCGCGCTTGCGAAGGCGCAGACGACACGACATCGGGTGGCGGAACGCTGAGCACCGACATTTCCTGAGTTTGACTTTAAAATCCGGAACGGGATTGAAGGGAGCGGGTGGCGCAATGGCGAAAAAGAGACCTGTGGTCGTCGTGACCCGTCGCCTGCCGAGCGTCGTCGAGACCCGCTTGCGCGAGCTCTTCGAGGCCAAGCTCAACGCCGATGACCAGCCGATGACCCGTGAGCAGCTGGGCGAGGCGATGGCATCATCCGATGTGCTCGTGCCGACGGTCACGGATGAGATCGATGCCGACCTCATCGCAGCCGCCGGACCTGCGCTCAAGCTGATCGCCAATTTCGGCAATGGCGTCGACAACATCGACGTGCCGGCCGCTTCCACGCGCGGCATCATCGTCACCAACACACCACGCGTGCTCACCGATGACACGGCGGATATGACGATGGCTCTCGTGCTCGCGGTCGCGCGGCGCCTGGTCGAGGGGGCACGCACCCTCAGCGACGGGGATTGGAACGGCTGGTCGCCGACCTGGATGCTCGGCCACCGGATCACCGGGAAAAGGCTCGGCATCGTCGGCATGGGCCGCATCGGCCAAGCGCTCGCGCGCCGCGCTCGGGCCTTCGGTCTTGCGGTGCATTACCATAATCGAAGGCGAGTAGACCCTCGCATCGAAGACGCGCTCGAAGCCACCTATTGGGAAAGCCTCGACCAGATGCTGGCGCGCGTCGACATCGTCTCGGTCAATTGCCCGCATACGCCCGCGACTTTTCATCTGCTGTCGGCGCGGCGGTTGAAGCTCATGAAGCCCGGTGCCATCATCGTGAACACGGCACGCGGCGAGATCATCGACGAGACCGCGCTCATCAAGATGCTCGAGGCCGGAGAGATCGCGGGCGCCGGGCTCGACGTGTTCGAGCACGAGCCATCGGTGCCGCCGAAGCTCGCCCGTCTCGCCAAGGCCGGCAAGGTGACGCTCCTGCCGCATATGGGATCGGCGACCAATGAAGGGCGCATCGATATGGGCGAGCGGGTCATCGTCAACATCAAGACCTTCATCGACGGCCACACGCCGCCCGACCGCGTGCTGCCCTCGATGATCTGAGATCGCGCCGAAACAGGGCTCCGGCGCGCCCGATGGGCGCGCATCGAGGCCGGCGCCGTTCTACTTCAGCGGGCACTCCTTGCCGTGCGGATCGACATCATCCTTGAACACGGTCTGGACGATCTCGGTCTGATATTTGCCGTCGGCGCGCTTCGCCACCTTGGTGATGTAGAAGTTCTGGATCGGATAGCCGTTGTTGTTGAACTTGAACCCGCCGCGCAGCGATTGGAAATCCGCTTTCTTCAATGCGGCGCGCAGCGC
>JAFBAK010000115.1 GCA_019247795.1 Hyphomicrobiales bacterium
TCGGCGGAGCCGTCAAAATGGCGCTCGCATAGGCGCCCACCGCGAAGAAGCCGCTCACCCCGGCGTTGAAGAGCCCGCCATATCCCCATTGCAGATTAAGCCCGAGCGCCATCACAGCGTAGATGCCGCCGATGGTGAGAAGCGAGACGGCGTATTCTCCGTAGCCGAAGAGCGCGTTCATCCGAAGGTCCGCCCGCGAAACAGGCCTTCCGGCCGCCACAAGAGCATCGCCACCATGATCGCGAAGGCCACCCCCGTCTTGTAATCGGGCGGCACCAGGGGCCGCTCGGAGAAGAGCGGGAAGCTCGAAAGCTCCTCGGCGAGCCCGATCACGAGGCCGCCGACGATCGCGCCATAAGGTTTGCCGATGCCGCCGAGGATGGCTGCCGCGAAAAGGGGAAGAAGCAGATTCCAGCCCATGTTCGGGTTGAGCTCGGTGTCGATCGCGAGGAAAAGGCCGGCGGCCGCCGCAAGCCCTCCGCCGAATACCCAAGTCCCCCGTGAGACCGTGTCGAGATCGATGCCGCAGACGCGCGCGAGATGCGGCTGATCGCTCACCGCGCGCATCGCCTTCCCGAGACGCGTGCGCGTAAGAAAGAGATGCAGGGTCGCCACGAGCGCCACGGCCGCGATAATGATAGCGATGTGGCGCGGCGCGATGACGAAACTGTCGAAAAGCGTGATCGGCCGCCGAATACCCGTCTCGTAGCTTCTGTCGTCGGCGCCCCAGATCATCTCGACGAGCGACCGCAGCATCAGGGCGACGCCGAATGAGGCAATGACGACGACGATCGTCGGACTGTCGCGGAAGGGACGATAGAAGAGCCGATCGATGAGGATGGCGAGGAGCGCGGTCATCAGCATGGCGATCGGCAGCGCTGCGAGCGGCGACACGCCAAGAAAGGTCACCGTGGACAAGGTCACGTAAGCGCCGAAGGTCATGACGTCCCCATGCGCGAAATGGCCGAAGCGCAGCACGCCGTAGATCAACGACAATCCGATCGCGCCGAGGGCATAGATGCAGCCGAGCACGACGCCGGGGATGAGATAGAGATTGATGAGGTCCATTTTTTACGATTGATGATATCGTGAGGGGCCAGAAGTAAAATTGAGCTGATGCTGATCGACCTTTGTCCTGATCGCGCAGCGCCCGCTCGCCTCCACTTTTCACGACCTTACATTCACTCTCACCCTCCCAAAAACGCTTGCGCCATCTGTCGATCGGCGAGGAGATCGGCGCCGGTTCCCGAGAAGCGATTGCGGCCGGCCGCGAGAACGTAGCCGCGGTCGGCGATATCGAGCGCGAGCCGCGCATTTTGCTCCACCATGAGGACGCCGATCCCGGTTCGGTTGATTACCCGGATATGACCGAACACCTCCGCCATCACTTTGGGGGAGAGCCCCGCCGTCGGCTCATCGAGGAGGAGGAGCTTCGGCTTCGTCATGAGCGCACGCGCGAGGGCGACCATCTGGCGCTGTCCACCCGACATCTCGCCCACCACCTGTCGGCGCCGGCCGCCGAGCTCCGGAAAAAGCGCGTATTGCGCTTCGAGCATCGGCGCGAGCGACCCGCGCACCCTGAACGCGCCCATCTCCAGGTTCTCGGCGACGGTGAGCGTCGGAAAGACGTTACGCTCTTGCGGCACATAAGCGAGGCCCATCGCGACGAGCCGCTCCGGCGCGGCTCCCGTGATGTCGGCGCCCGCGAACCGCACATGACCGCCATGGGTCGCGACGACGCCGAAGATCGCCTTGATCAGGGTCGATTTGCCGGCGCCGTTCGGGCCGATGATGACGGCGAGCTCGCCCGCCTCGACCGTGATGGCGACCCCATGCAGGATTTCCGTGTCGCCATAACCGGCGCGCAGCTCCTCGATTTCGAGCAGGCTCATCAGGCGGCGGCCATGCCGGCCGAAGCCGCGCCGAGATAGGCCTCGCGCACGCGCGCGTCGGCCTTGATCTCGGCCATCTTGCCCTTCGCGAGCACCCGCCCTTCGGCCATGACGATCACCGGATCGCAAAGCCGCGCGATGAGGTCCATGTCATGCTCGATGATGCAGAAGCTCGTGCCCCGTTCGCGATGCAGGCGTTCGATGTGATGCGCGAGATCGCCGAGCAGCGTGCGGTTGACCCCGGCGCCCGGCTCATCGAGGAGGACGAGCTTCGAATCGACCATCATGGTGCGGCCAAGCTCGAGGAGCTTCTTCTGCCCGCCGGAAAGCGTGCCGGCGAGCGCCGCGCGATGCGCAAAAAGGCCGAGCACTTCCAACGTCGCTTCCGCGCGCCCGAGGATCGCCCTTTCCTCCTGCCGGATGCGGCCACCCTCGAACCAGGCCGCGAGCACCCGCTCGCCCGTTTGCCGAGGCGGCACCACCATCAAATTCTCGAGCACGGTCATTCGCCCCCATTCCTTCGGGATCTGGAAGGTGCGCGTGAGACCGAGACCGAAGAGCTCATGCGGCTTCTTGCCGGTCACCTCCGATCCATCGAAAAAGACGTGCCCCTCATCGGGTCGCGTGACACCGGCGATGATGTTGAAGAGCGTCGTCTTTCCCGCACCGTTCGGGCCAATGAGACCGGTGATCGCGCCGCGCGGCACCTTGAGGCTGCAAGCATCGAGCACCCTCAACCCGCCATAGCGCTTGGTGATCCGGTCGACGGCGATGATCGCGCTCATTTCGTGCTCGGAGACCGGTCTCGTCGGCGCCGGAACTTAGGGAAGGGCCGGGGCAGCGTCAATCGCTGGTGAGGCTCTGCTGCGTGCAGAACGGGTTTGAGAATTAGAGTCCGCCACTTGACCTTTTCTGAGATTTCGGAAAAAGCAGGCTGATATTGGATAGACGTCGCCGCTGCGCCCGGAGCTCGAAAAGCCGCCGGGCGCTTTGCATTATGCGTAGTAGCGAGCGACGCACGATCGCTATTAGCCCCTGGTGAGGCCGAACTAGGCCCAATCTGCCCCCACAATCAGCCGCCCAATACAGCTCGGCGCACAAGCCGAGACAGCAGGCACGGCCCCTAAGGCTATCGCAGCCTCGTTCGGGCAGTTCCCGAATCGCGCCCGCGTGAGCGCCATT
>JAFBAK010000136.1 GCA_019247795.1 Hyphomicrobiales bacterium
GAAGTGATCGTTCATTCATTTGCTGCTTGATCGCGCGGCGACAACGCTCCATTCTACGAAAATCCTGATAGGCCTGCGGGTTAGCAGGCCGATTGGAGCGAGATCGAACCTATGCGATCGGCGTGCGTTGATTCCAGTTTTGGTTCGACATCAAATCCCACCCCTGCTTTTCGACATCATGCCCGTCTCGTGGCATTCGTGCCGATGAGTGCATAGGCGCAGACCAGCGCCGAACCGCGGCGGAGCCCTAATGAACGAACACCACCCCATCGAGGTGCGCCATTTCGAGCACCCCGGCGCCGGGCGCAAGCGCGCGAAGCCTACGCCCAAAGGACGTCAGGTCGATCCCACAGCGCTCGCCGAGATCGAGGCGCTTCTGGGAGACAAGCCCCGCCGGCGCGACCTCCTCATCGAGCATCTGCACCTCATCCAGGACCGCTACCACCAGATCTCCGCGGCCCATCTCGCTGCGCTTGCCGAGCTGATGAAGCTCTCCTTCGCGGAAGTCTTCGAGACCGCGACCTTTTACGCGCATTTCGACATCGTGAAGGAAGGTGACCCCGACCTTCCGCCGCTCACCGTGCGCGTCTGCGACAGCCTCACCTGTGCTCTCTTCGGCTCGGAAAAGCTGCTCGCCGAGCTGCAAAGCTCGCTGGGTCCCTCGGTACGCGCGGTGCGTGCGCCCTGTGTCGGCCTTTGCGACCACGCACCCGCCGTCGAAGTTGGCCACAATTTCCTGCTCAAGGCAGATCGAAACACCGTGGAATCGGCGGTGAAGGCGAAGGATACGCATCCGCATCTGCCCGCCGATTACGTTGGCTATGACGCCTATGTGGCGAAGGGCGGCTATGAGCTCTTGCGGCGCTTGCGCGCAGGCGAGATCGACAAGGAGACGATCCTCAAGGCGCTCGACGATGGCGGCTTGCGCGGCCTCGGCGGCGCTGGTTTTCCCGCAGGCCGCAAATGGCGTTCGGTGATCGGTGAGCCGGGCCCTCGGCTCATGGCCGTGAATGCCGATGAGGGCGAGCCCGGCACCTTCAAGGACCGGGTTTATCTCGACAGCGATCCACATCGATTTCTTGAAGGCATGTTGATCGGGGCGCATGTGGTCGAGGCGGCCGAGGTCTACATCTACCTTCGAGACGAGTACCCGATCTCGCGGGAGATTCTCATCCGCGAAATGGCCAAACTGCCGCCGGGCGGGCCTGTCATTCATCTGCGTCGCGGCGCCGGGGCCTATATCTGCGGGGAGGAATCCTCGCTTCTCGAAAGCGTCGAGGGCAAGCGCGGCCTGCCACGACACAAGCCACCCTACCCGTTCCAGGTCGGTCTTTTCGGAAAACCGACCCTCATCAACAACGTCGAAACGCTCTTTTGGGTGCGCGATATCGTGGAGAAAGGCGCCGCTTGGTGGAAAAGCCACGGCCGCAACGGGCGTGTGGGCCTGCGAAGCTTCTCCGTGTCCGGGCGCGTCAACAAGCCCGGCATGAAGCTTGCCCCTGCCGGTATCACGGTGCGTGAGCTCATCGCGGAGTTCTGCGGCGGCATGCAGGAAGGCCACGAATTTCGCGCTTATCTGCCGGGCGGAGCCTCGGGCGGCATCCTGCCGGCTTCGATGGGCGATATCCCTCTCGATTTCGGCACGCTCGAGAAATATGGCTGTTTCATCGGCTCCGCCGCCATCGTGGTGCTCTCCGACAAGGACGACGTGAAGGAGGCCGCGCTCAACCTGATGCGCTTCTTCGAGGATGAGAGCTGTGGTCAATGCACGCCCTGCCGCGTCGGCACGCAAAAAGCGGTCAATCTCATGACGCGCAAATCGTGGGATCGCGAGCTCCTCGGTGAATTGTCCGATGCGATGCGCGATGCCTCGATTTGCGGCCTCGGCCAGGCGGCCTCGAATCCGCTGACGAGCGTGATTAAATACTTCCCTGAGGAATTCGGAGCCTGAGGAGGCCGCCGTATGACCGATATCACATTCGAGCTCGACGGCAGAGAGGTCGAGGCGAAGCCCGGCGAGACCATCTGGCAAGTGGCGCAGCGCCTCGGCACCGAGATCCCCCATCTTTGCTATTTGCCCGAACCCGGCTACCGCGCGGACGGCAATTGCCGCGTCTGCATGGTCGAGATCGAAGGCGAACGCGTGCTTGCCGCCTCCTGCATGCGCAAGCCAGCCGCAGGCATGAAGGTGAAGACCGCGACCGAGCGCGCCGCGAAGGCGCGAAAGATGGTGATGGAGCTCCTCGTCGCGGACCAGCCGGCTCGCGAGACCTCCCATGATCCGACCTCGAAATTGTGGAGCTGGGCGGACAAGACAGGCGTTACGGCGAGCCGCTTCCCTGCCGCCGAGCGCTGGGCGGCCGATCCGAGCCACGCGGCGATGCGCGTCAATCTCGATGCTTGCATCCAATGTGGGCTATGCGTCCGCGGCTGCCGCGAAGTGCAGGTCAACGATGTGATCGGCATGGCTTACCGGAACGCCGGGGCGAAGGTCGTGTTCGATTTCGACGATCCGATGGGAGAATCGACCTGCGTCGCATGCGGAGAATGCGTGCAAGCCTGCCCGACTGGCGCCTTGATGCCGGCCGCGTTCCTCGACGCAGAAGAGACCCGCACGGTCTGGCCGGATCGCAAGGTTGATTCGCTGTGCCCGTATTGCGGCGTCGGTTGCCAGGTCACTTACAACGTCAAGAACGAGAAGATCGTCTATGCGGAAGGCCGCAACGGGCCGGCGAACGAGAATCGACTCTGCGTCAAGGGGCGCTTCGGCTTCGATTACATCCACCACAAGGACCGACTGACGAAGCCCCTCATTCGTCTCCCCGGCAAGAAGAAAGATGCCAATGATCAGGTCGATCCGAAAAATCCTTTCACGCATTTTCGCGAGGCCACGTGGGAAGAGGCGCTCGACGTCGCGGCGTCGGGGCTGAAGCGGATCCGCGACGCTCATGGGCCGAAATCGCTGGCGGGCTTTGGTTCCGCGAAGGGATCGAACGAGGAGGCTTATCTTTTCCAGAAGCTCGTGCGCACCGGCTTCGGCTCGAACAATGTCGACCATTGCACGCGGCTTTGCCATGCCTCCTCCGTGGCTGCGCTGATGGAGGGGCTGAACTCGGGCGCGGTGTCCGCGCCGTTCTCGGCCGCGCTCGACGCCGAGGTGATCGTCGTCATCGGCGCCAATCCGGGCGTGAACCATCCGGTGGCCGCGAGCTTCATCAAGAACGCGGCGAAGAACGGCGCGAAGTTGATCGTCATGGATCCCCGCTTCCAGCAGCTCTCACGCCACGCCGTGCATCACCTGGCGTTCAAGCCCGGGACCGACGTCGCGCTTCTCAACGCCATGCTCCACACGATCATCACGGAGGGCTTGACCGACCAGCAATACATCGCGGGCTACACCGAGGGCTTTGAGGCGCTGAAAGAGCGCATCGCCGAGTTCGCGCCCGAGAAGATGGAGGCGGTCTGCGGCATCAAGGCCGCAACCATCAAGGAGGTGGCGCGACTCTACGCGAAATCGCGCGCCTCGATCATCTTCTGGGGCATGGGCATCAGCCAGCATGTCCACGGCACCGACAATGCGCGCTGCTTGATCGCGCTCGCGCTCGTCACCGGACAGGTCGGCCGGCCGGGAACGGGACTTCACCCGTTGCGCGGTCAGAACAATGTGCAAGGCGCGTCGGACGCTGGCCTCATTCCCATGTACTACCCGGATTACCAGCCGGTCGACCGCCAGCAGTTCATCGAATTCTTCGAGGATTTCTGGCACCGCGAGCTCGATCACAAGCGCGGGCTCACCGTCGTCGAGATCATGAACGCGGTGCACGCGGGCGAAATCAGGGGCATGTATGTCGAAGGCGAAAACCCGGCGATGTCGGACCCCGATTTGCAGCATGCTCGCCAGGCGCTCGCCAAGCTCGAGCATCTCATCGTGCAGGATCTCTTTCTCACCGAGACTTCCTTCCACGCCGATGTGATCCTGCCGGCGTCCGCCTTCGCCGAAAAGAGCGGCAGCTTCACCAACACCGATAGGCGCGTGCAGCTTGCCCGACAGGTCATCGAGCCGCCGGGGGATGCGCGCCAGGACTGGTGGATCATCCAGGAGATCGCGCGTCGCATCGGCCTTGATTGGAATTATTCAGGACCCGCCGACGTTTTCGCCGAGATGGCGTCCACCATGCCTTCCTTGAAGAACATCTCCTGGGAACGATTGGAGCGCGAGGGTGCCGTGACCTATCCGGTCGATTCTCCCGACAAACCCGGCAATGAAATCATCTTCGCCAACGGTTTCCCGACACCGAGCGGGCGCGGCAAGATCGTGCCGGCGCGCCTGCTCGCGCCCGACGAGATCCCGGACGACGAGTATCCGATGGTGCTTTCGACCGGCCGGGTGCTCGAACATTGGCACACCGGCTCGATGACGAGGCGCGCCCAAGTGCTCGACACGCTCGAGCCGGAGGCTGTCGCCTTCATGTCGCCGCGCGAGCTCGGCCGCTTCGGCTTGCGTCCCGGCGATTTCATTCAGCTCGAGACGCGCCGAGGCGCCATCGAGGTGAAGGTGCGCGCCGACCGCGATGTGCCGCAAAACATGGTGTTCATGCCTTTCTGTTACGCGGAAGCTGCCGCCAATCTGCTGACCAATCCCGCGCTCGACCCCTTCGGAAAGATCCCGGAGTTCAAATTCTGCGCTGCGCGCGTAACTCGTGTCGCTGCCAAGGTCGCGGCGGAATAGAGGTCATTGCCCGACGCGCGGACAACGGCAAAAGAGGAGCTGATGCAGGTTCTCGCCTCCCCGATCGCGGCCGTCGTGCATGACGCACACGCGCCGGCGGTCGATCGGCTGATGCTCGACGCGGCAAGGCGCTTGCGGGCGCGCCGAATCAGGCTCGCTGGCCTCGTGCAGCACAATCTTGAAAAGCAAGGCTCTGACTGCGCGAGAATGTTCCTTGAGGATCTCGCGAGCGGAAAGCAGGTGCTGATCTCGCTCGAACGTCGTGGCGGGACGGGTTGCCGGCTCGATGCCGCCGGCCTTGCTGAGGCCGCCGCATTGGGCGCGCGCGGCATCGCGGGTGGCGCCCACTTCGTGATCATCTCCAAATTTGGTGCCCAGGAAGCTGCCGGCAAAGGCTTGCGCGAGGAGATCGCGCAAGCCGTCCTGCTCGCAAAGCCGCTTCTCACCTCGGTCAGCCTTCGCCTGCTCCCTGCCTTCGGGACCTTCATCGGGGAGAGCTGGACGCGGCTCCCGCCTGAGCTTGCAGCGATCGAGGCTTGGGCTCTGTCGACCGCGGCAACGCGCCAACCCGCGCTTGATCGGGCCGTCGGGGCTTGATGCGGGAGACGGACCTTCTCGATGGCTTCCTGGTCCGACCGGATCCGCTCGACCCGCGCCTGAGCGAAAGCGTTGCCGGCATCGACCAGACGGGCGCCAAGACCGAGACCCGGGTCGTCGTTGAGCGGCCGCTCACCCTCTATCTCAATTCCCGCGAGATCGTGACGATGATGACGATCGGCGATCATCCCGA
Source organism: Hyphomicrobiales bacterium (assembly GCA_019247795.1). Classification (GTDB taxonomy): domain Bacteria; phylum Pseudomonadota; class Alphaproteobacteria; order Rhizobiales; family Beijerinckiaceae; genus GAS188. The sequence goes on from JAFBAK010000136.1 coordinate 5,520, forward strand.
ATATCTCGCGCTCGGCTATCTGCTCAATCAAGGCATGCTCGAGGCGAATGCCGAGGTGACGAGCGTCGATTACGACCCCGAAATCGATGTGGTGGTGGTGCGAACGCCGGTTGAAACCGATTTCGAAGACAAGCTCCGCAAGAAGACGCTCACGTCAGGCTGCGCGCAAGGCACGGCGTTCGGCGATTTGATGGAGGTGATCGAAGGCGTCGAGCTGCCGCGCGCCGAGCTTCGCACCTCCTGGCTTTATGCGCTCACCCACACGATCAACAGCACGCCATCCCTTTATCTCGAAGCCGGCGCGATTCATGGATGCGTGCTCTGCAAGCATGGCCGGGCGCTCGTCTACATGGAGGATGTCGGGCGCCACAACGCGGCCGACAAGATCGCGGGCTATATGTTCAAGCATCGTGTCGAAGGCGGTGACAAGATCTTCTACACCACGGGACGCTTGACCTCGGAAATGGTGATCAAGACGGTACGCATGGGAATCCCGATCCTCGTCTCGCGTTCGGGCTTCACCGCCTGGGGAGTTGAGCTCGCCCGCAAAGCGGGGCTTACCCTCATCGGACGGGCGCGCGGCAAGCGCTTTCTGGCGCTCTCCGGCGCCGAGCGGATCGTCTTCGACCAGAACCTCGCTTATGTCGAGGAAGAAACCATGAAGCACCGGCGCAAGGGCGCCACGCATGACGGGTGAGCGGACGCTCGGCATCCTGTTGGCGGGTGGCCTTGCGCGCCGCATGGGCGGTGGTGACAAACCGCTTCGCGAGATCGGGGGCAAATCGTTGCTCGCCCATGTGATCGAAAGGATGCGACCGCAATGTGAGGCCTTGGTGCTCAACGCGAATGGCGCGGCTGAGCGCTTTTCCGAATTCGGCTTGCCGGTCGTCGCGGATAGCATCGAGGGCTTCGCCGGCCCGCTCGCGGGCGTGCTCGCGGGCCTCGATTGGGCCACCGCTCACGCCAAGGGCCTGAAATGGGCCGTGAGCATCGCGACCGATACGCCCTTTCTGCCACGCGATCTCGTCCAAAAGCTGCACGCCGCGCGGGTCGAGCGCAAGGCGCGCCTCGCCTCGGCGGCTTCGGGCGGGCGCACCCATCCGGTGATCGGACTCTGGCCCATCGACATCCGCGAGGAGTTGCGCGTTGCGCTCGAGGAGGGTTGGCGCAAGATCGACCTGTTCACCGCACGCCATACGCTCGCAATCGCCGAATGGTCGGTCCTGCCCTATGATCCTTTTTTCAACGCCAACGCGCCTGATGACCTTGCGCAAGCTGAAGGCATCGCGCGCACCGGCGCGGCCTGAACCATGGTCCCCGGGCAGAGAACGGAATTCGGTCAAGCCTTGCGGATGCGAAAGAGAAGCACGTCACCATCCTCCTCGATCGACTCGAGGCGGTCACGCGTCTCGTTGAGCAGATTGGGGATGTCGATGCGCGCGAGCGGATCGGTGCAGGCCGCCGTGATCTGCTCGCCGGGCGCCATGGTTTTCAGGGCCTTGCGGACGCGCAGCGCCGGCAAGGGACATTTGAGGCCTTTGAGATCGAGTAGAGCCATGACCGGCTTCTACCTTGCAAATTCGGGCGGAACCAGAGAACCCGGAATTTGCGCGGGCATGCGCGGGACGCGCATATGAAGCTTTTCGGGATTGCAGGGTGGAGCGGCGCGGGCAAGACGACGCTCATCGTGAAGCTCATCTCGTTCTTCGCATCGCGTGGCATTCGCGTCTCGACCGTGAAACATGCGCATCATGATTTCGATATCGATCAGCCGGGCAAGGATTCGTTTGTGCATCGCAAGGCTGGCGCGACCGAAGTCATCGTCTCGTCCGCGCGACGCTTTGCGCTGATCCACGAGCTTGGCGCGGATGACCCGGAGATGAGCCTTCCTCAGCTTCTTGCCCGCCTGTCGCCATGCGACCTTGTTCTCGTCGAAGGCTTCAAGACGCTCACGCATCCGAAGCTCGAGGTGTTTCGGGCCGCCAATGGCCGCGACGCGCTCCACCCTGCCGATCCTTGCATCGTGGCGGTCGCTTCGGACCAGGTGTTTCCGCAAGCTCGGATTCCCGTCGTGCCACTCGACGATGTCGCAGCGATCTGCGAACTCATTCTCACCAAGGCCATCTCGATCGACGAAGCCATGGCGAAGCTGACGGACAGTTTGCAGAACAAGGGCGGCGTAAGGCAAGCCTCATGACGCTCAGATCGCATAATCGCTACGACTACCACGCGCTGCACGGTCGCAAGCCATATGATTGGCCGAACGGCACGCGTCTCGCCGTATATATCGGCGTCAATCTCGAGCATTTCGCCTTCGGCGAGGGGCTCGGCGCAGAGCTCGTTCCGGGCGGAGCGCAACCCGACGTGCTCAATCATGCCTGGCGCGACTACGGCAATCGCGTCGGCGCTTGGCGCCTCCTCGACCTGTTCGAAGCGCTTGCCCTGCCCTCGAGTGTGCTCGTCAACTCTGCCCTTTACGACTACGCACCGCAATTGCCGAGAGCGTTCCGCGCGCGCGGCGACGAGATCATCGCACATGGTCGCAGCAACTCCGAACGCCAGGGCGGGCTCGACGAGGCGCACGAGGCCAAGCTGATCGCCGAAACCACCGCGACGATTTTGGCCCATGAGAGCGAACGGCCGAAAGGATGGCTCAGCCCCTGGATCTCGCAAAGCCCTTTGACGCCCGATCTTCTGCACGAAGAAGGCTACGAATACCTTCTCGACTGGTGCATGGACGACCAGCCCGTATGGATGCGCACCCGCAGCGGGCGCATTCTCGCTGTCCCCTATCCGCAGGAGATCAATGATGTTCCGGCGATCGTCCGCCGCAAGACCAGCGCCGACGAATTTGCCGAGATGATCATCGACAATTTCGACGAGATGCTCGAGCAATCGGCAGACATGCCGCTCGTGATGGGAATCGCGCTGCACGCCTATATCGTCGGCCAGCCTTTCCGGCTCCGGCACCTGCGTCGCGCGCTCCAGCACATCGCGCGACATCGCGACCGCATCTGGCTGACCACGCCCGGTGCGATCGCGGACCATGCGAGCAGCCTTCCCGAAGGGCTCGTCCCGGGGACAGAAGCACAATCGGGCAATGGCGGGTGATCGGATGGGCTTTTCCCTGAGACGCGTTGCCGATCATCGCAAGCGACTGGCGACACATGGCGCAGCTCACTGACGATTGTTTCGCTTTCGGCGGCGCGCTCATGCCGGTCGATGCGGCGTTGCGCTTGATCGCGGATCGCATCATGCCGGTCGCCGAAACGCAGGAAGTGCGGCTCTCGCACGCTGATGGCCGTGTCGTCGCCGCCGATATCCTGTCGCCGATCGCCCTGCCCCCCTTCGCGAACTCGGCGGTCGATGGTTATGCGGTGCGCCATGTCGATCTCGACCCCGACGCGCCGACGCAGCTGCCGCTTCGCGGGCGCATCGCCGCGGGCGGATCGGCAACCGGGCTCGCGGCTCGGCAAGTCGCGGTCCGGGTCTTCACCGGCGCGCCCCTCCCGGACGATGCCGACACGGTCTTCATGCAAGAGGATGCAAAGACGACCCCGAAGCATGTCATCCTGCCGCCCGGCTTGCGCAAAGGCGCCAATCTGCGTCGCGCCGGCGAGGATGTCGCGCGTGGCGCCGTCGTCCTGCCGGCGGGCCGAAGGATGAGACCTCAAGATGTCGCGCTTGCTGCCGCGGTCGGCATTGCGTCGCTTCCGGTGCGCCGTCAGCTCAAGGTCGCGCTCTTCTCGACGGGAGACGAGCTTGTCGAGTCGGGCGAGGTCCTCGCCGAGGGTGCCATCTACGATTCAAACCGCCTTTTGCTGGCCGCGTTGCTTCAGCGTTTCGGCGTCCAAGTCTCCGATCTCGGCATCTTGCGGGACGATCGCGACGAGCTCGCGGGGCGCCTTGAGGCCGCTGCGTCCGGCCATGATCTCATCCTCACGAGCGGAGGTGTTTCGACCGGCGAGGAAGATCATGTGAAAGCCGCCGTGGAAAGCATCGGCAAGCTCGTTTTCTGGCGCCTCGCGATCAAGCCCGGGAGGCCGGTCGCGTTGGGCATCATCGACGGCATCCCTTTCGCTGGCCTTCCGGGAAATCCGGTAGCGGTGTTCGTCACCTTTTGTCATGTGGTGCGCCCGCTCCTCGCCCGGTTGAGCGGCATGCAGCTTTCTCCACTCGCTCCGCTCGAAGTGCGAGCGGCATTCAGCTACAAGAAAAAACCGGGACGACGCGAATATGTGCGCGTGAGCTTGCGCATTTCCCCCGATGGAAAGGCCGAGGCGGTAAAGCATGCGCAAGAGGGCGCCGGCATCCTTACATCGCTCACCGAGACGCATGGGCTCGCCGAGCTTGCCGAGGACGTCAGCACGATCGCGCCAGGCGATGCCGTCGGCTTCCTGCCATACGCCATGATGTGGTGAGCAGGATCAAAGCGCCCAGGAAGGTCGCGCCTTGAGCCCATCGAACCAGCGCGCCACGTGGGTGCACTCCGGCGGCAGCTCGAGACGCGGCAAGCGCATGAACTCGACCGCCACGCCGGCGGTAATATCGGCGATCGTCAGGGCCTCGCCGCAAATATAGGGCGTGGTCGCAAGATGCGCGTCGAGCTCGCGCAGCTCTTTCGCCACCCGCTCCTTGTTGGCTTCACCCCAATCCCGAACCTGCGGCACTTCGAGATCGGCCATGAACGGATTTGTATGGCGAAACACCATCGACACCGAAAGAAACAGGCCGAGCTCCATGCGCCTGTTCCACATCTCGACCATTGCCTTGCCCTTCGCTCCCATGCCGAACAATGCCGGCTCGGGATGCTCCTCTTCGAAATAGCGGCAGATCGCGACCGATTCGGCAATCGCCGTGCCGTCATCGAGCAGAAGGGTGGGCACGCGACACTTGGGATTGAGCTTGGCGTAGGCAGGCTGCAGGTGATCCTTCTTGGCGATGTCGACGTCGACGACCTCCGGCATCGGAAGCTGCTTCTCCCGAATGAAAATCCGCGCACGCCTTCCATTCGGCGTGCGCTTTCCATCGTAAAGCTTCATCGTTTTCTCCGCAGCACGCCGAGGCACCTCGGCCCTATTCACCGAGCACCAAATCATTAATGGAGGAAAGGCGCGGGCGCAAAAGCGATCAAATCTTAACGAATGAAGGGAGCGTGGCAGCCGAAGCTCTGAAATGTCGCCGCGAACCCGCACAATCGCCTTTGTCCTCAATGCGGAGCTGCAAGGAGCGACTGCCGTTGCGCTCTGGAAAGCGGATCATCAAGTATTTCCAAAACAACGAAAAATTCAGGTTTGGGTGTGCAGCAGCGACCAGGCACGGTGCCGCTCGGCCGAAATGCCCGTCGCGCGCCGGTCCCTGGTTCACTCGACAAATCGGCCGAGAGCACCGATGTCCGCGGCCCCGCCGAATAAGCGAATGCCGCCATCTTTGTGAGCGGGGTATTAAGGTTTTCGCACGAAAATGAAGCGAACGTAAAAACCATAATTTGTGCCGAGTTTCGTTTTCGCCCCTCATGAGCGACCTGACCGCCGAACAGATTCAGCAAGGCCGAGGTCTCGATCGCAAGACGCTCGCGGCTCGTCGGCGGCTCGCGCACGAGATGCGCTCGGTACGCGAGCGCATCGCGTCGGCCTCCGGTCTCGGGCACGCCTTCGACGTCGAGCTGCTTCGCCAATTCGCGCATGCGCAGATCAGTGCGGTGCCGCTCGAGATGATCCTGCTCGCCTCCATCACGGCGATTGCAGCGTATTGGCTTGATCTCATCGTCGTTCTTCGCTGGGTGATCCTCGTCCTTGTCGGCCTTGCCATGATGGTCGCGACGGGACGACGGGTTCTCGCCGCGCCGCTCGACACACCTCAGAAGGTCAAGAGCTGGCGCTGGTGTCTCGTTCTCGCCCAGGCGCTGCTCGGCGCATGCTGGTCGATCATCGTCGGCGATCTGCTGACGATCGATTTGAGCCTCTCGCGCCTCTTCCTGCTCTTCGTCGTGATCATGGTGTCAGCGATTACCGCGATGCTCGCCGAGACCGTGCCGGTTGCGGTGGTCTTCGGGCTTTTGCCCATCTCCATCCGTCTCGCCACTCTCGCCATCACGCATGAAACCTTGCGTGATATCGCGCTTGCCCTCATGGCGGCGGGCGCCCAGCTCTTCTTCCTGCTCTTCTCGAGCCGGATGCATGAGACGACCGTGATGAGCCTCAAGCTGCGTGCCGAGAAGGAAGCCTTGCTGCTCGAGGTTCAGGAAGCCAAGGCGAATTCCGACGAAGCGCGGCGGCGTGCCGAGGAAGCCAATCTCGCCAAATCTCATTTTCTCGCAACGATGAGTCATGAGCTGCGGACGCCGCTCAATGCCATCCTCGGTTTTTCGGAGGTGATGAAGGGAGAGGTGTTCGGCCCGCACACCAACCCAGCCTATCGCGAATATGCGAACGACATTCACTCGAGCGGCCATCACCTGCTCACGCTGATCAACGAGATCCTCGATCTCTCGCGCATCGAGGCCGGCCGTTACGATTTGCGCGAAGAGGCGATCAGCATCGCGCACATCATCGACGATGCGAAGCACATGCTGTCGCTGCGAGCCAAGGCCAAGAACCAAACCGTACATTCCAAGATCGAGATGAGCTTGCCGCGGCTTTGGGCCGATGAAAGGGCGACACGGCAGATCGTGCTGAACATTCTCTCGAATGCCATCAAATTCACGCCGCCGGGGGGCGAGATCTGGATCAAGGCCGGCTGGACCGCCGGTTCGGGCCAATATATCTCCATCAAGGATTCGGGCCCGGGCATCCCCGAGGAGGAAATCCCCCTCGTGCTTTCCTCCTTCGGTCGCGGCTCCCTCGCGATCAAGACGGCGGAACAGGGCTCGGGTCTCGGATTGCCGATCGTCAAGGGACTGATCGACCTTCATGGAGGCAGCTTCACCTTGAAGGCGAAGCCGCGTGAAGGCACGGAAGTGATCGTGACCTTCCCGCCCGAACGCGTCATGGAAGCGTTGCCGCCGCTCGGCAAGCAAGTAGCGCGCGCGATCCCCTTGAGACGCGGAAAGGCGGCCTGAAATCGCTTCGACGGGGCTCCTGAATTCCTTAAATCTCGCATTCGATGGTCGCGGTTAACAAGACGTAAAGCATTGCGTCATCTCACTAATGATTGAAAAAATTAAATCTGTTTTGAAGCGCGGATGCGCCCGCGAGACTGGCGCGGACGAGGCAAGCAGGACAGGGGAGCAAAGTCGATGACGAATGGCGATGATGACGCCGTCGCGCGCGAGCGGGAGCGGCTTGCCGCACTCTACCGTTATGACGTGCTCGACACGCCGCCGGAAGAAGCGTTCGATCGGATCACGCGTCTCACCAAGCGCGTGTTGCAGATGGCGATCGTGACCGTGACTTTCATCGACAGTCATCGCCAATGGTTCAAATCCCGCCAGGGAATAGCTTTGACGGAAGCGCTGCGCGACACCGCATTCTGCAGTGAGGTGATCAAGCATGACGAGATCTTGATCGTCGAGGACGCGCTCAGCGATCCTCGCTTTGCCACGCATCCCGCGGTCGTCGGCGAACCTCATCTTCGCTTCTATTGCGGCGTTCCCCTCAAGACGAGGGACGGCCATGCGATCGGCACGCTATGTGCCATCGATCTGAAGCCGCGGCATCTCGAGCCGGACGAGATGTCGCTTTTCGCCGATCTCGGGCATCTCGTGATGGATGAGCTCGAGCTCAGGCTTGTGGCAAGTGTCGACAGTCTGACAGGCACGCTGTCGCGACGTACGCTGAGGCGCGAGGCAGCTCGAGATTTCTTGCACGCCCGCCGGCAAAAGCAGGAGCTGAGCTGCATCGTCTTCGATGTGGATCATTTCAAGCGCATCAACGACACTTACGGGCATGTCATTGGTGACTACGTCCTGCAAGAGCTCGTTTCGATCTGCCAGCGCAACCTGCGCGCCACCGACTATATCGGCCGCATCGGAGGGGAAGAGTTCATGATCATGCTGCCGCAGACGAACGACAAGGCGGCGTTCGAGGTTGCCGAGAGGTTGCGAGGCGCGATCGAGCAAGCCGAATTCAAGACGCGATCCGGACCGCTCAAGGTCACGGTGAGCTTCGGTGTCGCCAACTCCGACAAAAGCGTCGCCGACATCGACGCTCTGTTACGCCGTGCCGATGTCGCGCTCTACGGCGCCAAACGCGCCGGCCGCAATCGGGCGGTGAACTTCGCGACCCAAAATCTCGACCCGGGTTTGCGCGTCGCCTAGTACCCGGGCCAATTCCCCTCACTCCACGCGCTCGAGCATTGCGAGAAAAAAGCCGTCGGTTCCACAGCGCTCGGGCGTAAGGAGTAGACCGTCTTGCTGGCGCGCCCCGAAAGCGGCGAGGGGCGCAAGCTCTGGAAAAAGCCCGGCGAGAAGGTGCTCGCGGGGACGGATGCGCCAACCCGGCCGACTTTGGAGGAAAGCGGTGATGCGCGCCTCGTTTTCCTCCGGCAGCAGCGAGCAGGTGATATAGGCGATGCGTCCTGACGGCTTGACGAACCGCGCGGCGCGTTCGAGCACGATCTCCTGCTCCTTTACGCGTCGGTCGAGACTTCCGCGCCTGACGCGCCACTTCGCGTCCGGATTGCGCCGCCAGGTGCCGATCCCGGTGCAAGGCGCGTCGACCAGGACGAGATCAGCCTCACCCTCGAGGCCCGCGAGCGGCTCGTCGCCGCGCCGGCGTGGGGTGCGGACCTCCACGCTTCTGGCGCCGGATCGCTGCAGCCTCGCATGGATGGGCGCCAGGCGACGCTGATCTTCGTCAGTCGCGATGATGCGGCCCTCGTCGCGAGTCAAGGCGGCAAGCGCCAATGTCTTGCCACCCCCGCCCGCGCATAAATCGATCGCGGTCTCCCCCGGCCGCATTCCGGCAAGGAGCGAGACGAGTTGCGAGCCCTCGTCCTGGATCTCGACGCCACCTTCGAGAAAAGCGGGCTCGGACTGTACGGAAGGCCCCCGTCCATCCTCTCCATGCGGGATATGTAATCCCCAGGGCGAGAAACGCGTCGCGGTGGGATGAAGATGCGACAGCGCGGCCATCGCCTCCTCGCGCGTACTCTTCAGCGCATTGACGCGCAGATCGAGCGGCGCTCGATGCGCGAGTGCTTGCATCTCCGCGACCAAGGAGGAGCCGAACTCGCTCTCGAGCGAAGGCGCGAGCCATTCGGGAAAATCGCCGGCGACCGGATCTGGCGCATCGGCGAGGCTCGACTCCGCAGTCTCGAGGCGTTGTCGCTCTTCGGCGCTCAGAGGCGCTGGCGCAAAGCGCGATCCATCACAAAGCTCGCCGATGTTTTGCGCGCTCATGCTACGTGCAAGGCGGAGCGTGCCGATGAGCACGGCGCGCGGCGATGCCTCCTCGAAATTCCGTGCGCCCATGATCCATGCGGCGGAAGCCCGGCGCCGCAAGGCATCGTAAACGAGGCTCGCGATCGCGGCACGATCCTTTGAGCCGGCAAAGCGGCGCGCCAGCCCCCAGTCCTTGAGCGCATCTGCCGCCGGGCGTCGCCGCGCCACGACGTCGCCGAGAACCTCGATCGCGGCGGAAAGTCGCGCGGCCGGCGTCATGGCGCCTCGAGGGGCTTTGCTAGTCTCGCCGCTCAGCCAAGAAGCACCCGGACGGCGAAGATGATCCACATGAGAACGAGGATGATGAGGCCTAACCCGTAGATCGGGCCTCGCACCCGAACGTCGTTCGACCCCGTGTGAACGAGAGTATGCGCGTAGCGGCTGATCACGAACAGCCAGGACATGATCACGAAGAGGAGATCGGTCTTGCGCGCGAGGATCGCCAGGATCACGAGCACGTAGAAAAGTACCGGCAACTGGAACTGATTGTCGAGGCTGTTGGCTATTTTCTGAAGACGCGGCGGCCAAGCTTTTTCGCCGAGCGCGATCTCCCGCGCTGCCACCTCATTGCGCCTGAGCGCGCCGACCCGCAAAGGGGCGAGCCAAAACAACAGACCGAAGGTCAGCGCCACCTGGACAAACAAGGGCGCCAAAACGGCTTGAAGGGTCATGATGGCTTCATCTCGCTGCGGTTCGAACCTTTGCCGATGGACGAGACCATCGGGCGAAGTTTTATGAGGTCACGAGGCGTGAAGATCTGAAGGGATGGCGTCGCGGGGCTCACCCGCGTGTCGGATAGTTCGGGGCCTCGCGCGTGATCATCACGTCGTGAACGTGGCTCTCGCGCAACCCGGCTCCGGAAATGCGCACGAAGCGCGCATTGGCGCGAAAAGCTGCAAGGTCGCGAGAGCCAGTGTAGCCCATCGCGGCGCGCAAGCCGCCGATGAGCTGGTGCACGACATTCGCCGCAGGCCCCTTATAGGGCACTTGACCCTCGACGCCCTCAGGCACGAGCTTCATCGCGTCGCGCACCTCTTGCTGGAAATAACGGTCCGCCGACCCTTGAGCCATCGCGCCGACCGAGCCCATGCCGCGATAGGATTTGTAGGAGCGTCCCTGATACAGGAAGACCTCGCCGGGCGTCTCATCCGTTCCCGCAAGTAGCGATCCCACCATGGCGCAGGATGCACCCGCCGCGAGGGCCTTGGCGAGATCGCCGGAAAATTTGATGCCACCATCCGCGATCACGGGAACGTCCGAAGCGGATGCCGCCTCGGCGCAATCGAGAATGGCCGAAAGCTGCGGCACGCCAACGCCCGAGACCATTCGCGTCGTGCAGATCGAGCCGGGCCCGATGCCGATCTTCACAGCGTCCGCCCCCGCATCGATCAGCGCTTTCGTTCCTTCAGCCGTCGCGACATTTCCGCCAACGACCTGCACCGAGTTCGACAATTTCTTCACCCGTTCCACGGCGGCGAGCACGCGCGCCGAATGGCCGTGAGCGGTGTCGACCACAATGACGTCGACGCCGGCATCGACCAACATCGCCGAGCGCTCGAACCCGTCCTCTCCCGTCGTCGTCGCAGCGGCCACAAGAAGGCGTCCGGCCGCATCCTTGGCGGCGTTCGGATAGGCGACTTGTTTCTCGATGTCCTTGACCGTGATCAGGCCGATGCAGCGATAGTGCTCGTCGACGACAAGGAGCTTCTCGATCCGGAACTGATGCAGAAGGCGCTTGGCCTCGCTCTCCTCCACACCCTCGCGGACCGTGATCAACCGGTCCTTGGTCATCAGCTCGGCGACAAGCTGGCGCGGATTGGTGGCGAAGCGCACGTCACGATTGGTGAGGATGCCAACGAGCTTTCCCTTCTGCTCGGCGGGCCCGCGCTCGACGACCGGCACGCCCGAGATTCCATGCTGTTTCATGAGCGCGAAGGCGTCGGCGAGTGTCTCGTCGGGGAAGATGGTAATCGGGTTCGCCACCATTCCGGACTCGAATTTCTTCACCTGGCGCACCTGCTCGGCCTGATCCTTCGGCGAGAGGTTGCGATGAATGACGCCGAGCCCGCCGATCTGCGCCATGGCGATCGCCATGCGCGCTTCCGTGACCGTGTCCATGGCGGAAGCGAGGAGAGGAATATTGAGCCTGAGCTGGCGCGTGAGGCGGGAGCGGACCTCCACCTCTGTCGGCAGCACGTCGGATGCCGCGGGCTCGAGAAGCACGTCGTCGAAAGCGAGCCCCTCGCGGAAAGCTCCCCCGTTGACGAAGGGGCCGTGCTTCACCGCTCGGTCCGTGGTGAGCGAGTTCTTCGGCTGGGAAGTCATGGTCAACTCCGGCTGCCGCGCAGCTTGAGAAAACAAAGGC
>JAFBAK010000353.1 GCA_019247795.1 Hyphomicrobiales bacterium
TTCATCACCGTGATTGGAGGCGGTGCCGCCGTCTTGAGCGGCACGATCTCCGCCTCCGCCTTGTTCGGCACGATCAACCAGATTGCCACCTTTGTCACCACGCCCGTGTTCGGCGAGGTCGCGTTGCTTGCCGCCGCGATCGTGCTGATCCGGCTACTGCCGCAAGGCATCACCGGCCGCTTCTTCAGGAGAGGCCTGTGAGTGGTCGCAGTCTCAATCTTCTTGGCCTTCTGTTGGTCGGCGTCGTCGGCCTGGCCTTCATGTTCCTCACGCCGCGCCTTGCCGAACTCGACACCGTGCTCGATCTCACGGTCTACATAATCATGGCGGTCCTGGCGCTCAGCCTTGGCCTGATCTGGGGCTATGGCGGCATTCTCTGCTTCGGCCAGTCGGCCTTCTTCGGGCTCGGCGCCTACGCTTACGCGATCGCGATGTTCAACATCGGCGAGAGCACGGTGCCGGTGCTGCTCGCCATAATCCTGCCGGCTGCCTTTGCCGCGCTGCTCGGCTACTTCATGTTCTACGGCCGGATCAGCGACGTCTATCTCGGCGTCATCACGCTGACCGTGACCTTGATCCTGTTCAATTCCGTGAACTCCACCGCCGGCCCGAATTTCCACATCGGCGCGGCTCGGCTCGGCGGCTTCAACGGCATTCCCGGCATTCCCCCGCTCAACCTTCCCGGCGACAAAAACGCGGTTATCGATCTCGAGGGGATGTTCTATCTCTCGACTGCATCGCTGCTTCTGACCTATTTCGGGTTGCGCTTGCTGTTGGCGAGCCAGTTCGGCCGCATCATCGTCGGCATCCGGGAGAATGAACGGCGCGCCGAGCTCATCGGCTATGACCCGCGCGCCTACAAGCTGGCGACCTTCACCATCGGCGGCGCGCTGGCCGGCTTTGCCGGCTGCCTGTTCGCAAATTGGGGGAATTTCGTCAGCCCGACGATCTTCGGCCTGGCGCAATCCGCACAGATCATCATCTGGGTCATCGTCGGCGGACGCGGCACCCTCATCGGTCCGATCGTCGGCTGCATCGGCATCCAGTGGCTGAGCGCCGCGCTCGGCGCCAATCAGCCGAGCGGCGGCTCTGACCTCTGGTCGAAAATATTCGCCAATGCGCCGCTGATTCTCGGCAGCATCCTGATCGCATTTGTGCTGCTGGTTCCCAAGGGCCTGGTGCCGACGCTGGCCGAGATCGTGCTCTCACTTTTCCGCCGCGGTCGGCGAAGCGAGCAACGCGGTCTCGAGCCGCAACAGGCGGAGTAGACCGTGGCGACGCCGCTTCTTCAGACCCACGATCTCAGCATGAATTTCGGCGGCGTCCGAGCGGTGCGCAACGTCAACTTCACCTTGGCCGAAGGCGAGCTGCGTTGCCTGATTGGGCCGAATGGCGCGGGAAAAAGCACGTTCTTCAAGATGCTGACCGGCCAGCTCGCGCCGAGCCAGGGCCAGGTGTTGTTCCGCGGGCACGACATTTCGCGCGCATACGCGCACCAGATCGCGCGCCTCGGCATCGGGATCAAGACTCAGGTGCCCAGCGTCTTCGACGGTCTCAACGTTCGCGAAAACATCTGGCTCGCGGCGAGCCGCATCGGTCACCGCGACGAGGCAAGGCGTCTCGTCGACGAGATGCTCGAGCGCATCGGGTTGACGAAAGCGGCCAGCCGCATGGTCGGCCAGCTCGCGCACGGACAGAGGCAATGGGTCGAGCTTGGGCTCGTGCTCGCGACCGACCCGAAGCTCATCCTGCTCGACGAGCCGGCGGCCGGGATGACACATGACGAGGTCTTCAAGACCGCGGAGCTCGTCCGCGAGATCAACAGGACCAAGGCGCTGATCGTCGTCGAGCACGACATGCAGTTCATCCGCATGATCGCCAAGCAAGTGACCGTTTTCAATCAGGGCAGTGTGCTGCTCGAGGACAATGTGGAGAACATCATGCGCGACCCGAGGGTGCGCGATATCTATCTCGGCAAACAGGCGGCCGCATGACGCTCGTTGTCCAGGGACTATGCACGGGATATGGCCGTATTCCGATCCTCAACGGAGTGGATTTTACGGTCGACGAGGGCGAGTTCGTCGGGATACTCGGCCATAACGGCATGGGCAAGACGACGCTGCTGAAGGCGTTGATGGGTTACTTGCCGGCGACCGGCGGCCGCGTGCATTTCGCCGGCGACGACATCACCGCGCTTGAGCCCCACCGGCGTGCCCGTCTTGGGCTTGGCTACGTGCCCCAGGGACGGGAGATTTTTCCGGGCTTGACCGTTCACGACAATCTGCGCATGGGCTGCATCGAGCGTCGCGATGCCGGTGAGGACGAGATCATCGCAAATGTGCTGGAGGAATTTCCACGCCTGAAGCCGTTGCTCAATCGCATCGGCGGCGCATTGTCGGGCGGCGAACAGCAACTGCTTGCGGTGGCGCGATGCCTGTGCGGCGGTCCGCGCCTCGTCCTGCTCGATGAACCGACCGAGGGCATTCAGCCCTCGATCATTGAGGAGATCGTCGAGACGCTTTCGCGGCTGCGCGTCGCGAACCGCCGCCTCACGATGATCCTGGTCGAACAGAATCTCGATTTCATCGCGCAGCTGTCGCAACGCATCCTCGTCATCCAGAAGGGACGCATCACTCAGGAAGTGCGTCCCGATGCCCTTCGCGACGCGAACCTCATTGGCGAATTTGTCGGAATAGCCACCTGAAGCCCGCGCCGGCGGGCAATGACCAGAGGGAGAACACGCCATGGCCGTCAGACGACCTACTCTCGATCAGCTGCGCGCGGTTGCTGAAGACCTCGGTATGCACATGGGCCAGGAGGAGCTCCAATCCTACGACGCCCTGATGCAGGCGAACTATGCCGCCTATGACCTGGTCGACACGATGCCCGACTACATGCCTGCGGTGAAGTATCCACGCACCCCCGGGTATCGTCCGGAGGGCGAGGAGAACAAGTACAACGCCTGGTACATCAAGACCGAGATCAAAGGGGCGCCGAGCGGCAAGCTTGCCGGCAAGAAGGTCGCCCTGAAGGATAACATCAGCCTGGCCGGCGTGCCGATGATGAACGGGGCTTCGACCCTGGAAGGATACACGCCGGATACCGACGCAACTATCGTCACGCGCATGCTCGACGCCGGCGCCACCATCGTCGGCAAGGTGCATTGCGAGTATTTCTGCTTCTCCGGCGGCAGCCACACCTGCGCGGCCGGTCCCGTCCACAATCCTCGCAAGATGGGGTATTCGGCCGGTGGCTCGTCTTCGGGAAGCGCGGTGGTGCTCGTCACTGGCGAAGCCGACATGGCGATCGGCGGCGACCAGGGGGGATCGATCCGCATTCCGTCCGCGTTCAGCGGCACTTACGGCATGAAGGGCACCTTCGGCCTCGTTCCCTATACCGGGGTCATGCCGATCGAGGTCACTATCGATCACACCGGGCCGATGACACGCAATGTCCGTGACAATGCGCTGCTGCTCGAGGTGCTGGCCGGCGCCGACGGTCTCGATCCGCGCCAGGGCTCGCCGAAAGTGTCGAACTACACCGAGGCGCTAGGTGGCGGAGTCAAGGGCCTGCGCATCGGCGTCGTGAAGGAGGGATTTGGCCATCCGAATTCGGAGAAGGATGTCGATGCCAAGGTCAACGCGGGCGCGGAGTTGTTCAGGAAGCTTGGCGCGACCGTGGACGAGATCTCGGTCCCGATGCATCTCGCGGCTCCGGCGATCTGGCTCCCGATCGCGGCCGAAGGCGCGACGGAGTTCATGATGAAGGGCAATGGCATGGGCAGCAACTGGCGCGGCCTCTACAACACGACGTTGCTCGACGCCCATTCCGGCTGGAGGCACCGCGCAGATGAGTTGTCCGACAGCCTCAAGGTCACCATGTTGCTCGGCCATTACTTCAACAAGCACTATCGTGGACATTTCTACGCGAAGGCGCAGAACCTGACCCGCAAGCTGCGCGCAGCCTATGACGCGGCGCTCGGCAAGTACGACCTCTTGTTGATGCCCACCCTGCCGATGAAGGCGACGCCGCTCCCGCCGCCCGATGCGCCTCGCGAGCTCTATATCCAGCGCGCGTTCGAGATGGTGCCGAACACGGCGCCGTTCAACGCCAGCGGACATCCGGCCATGAGCATTCCATGCGGCATGAGCGACGGCCTGCCGATCGGCCTGATGCTGATCGGCAAATACTACGACGAGTCGACGATCTACCGGGCGGCGGCCGCGTTCGAGGGTGCCGGGGACTGGACCAAAATGTGAGCAAGCAGGCCCCGGCGCGGTGAGCCCGCGCCGCGGCTTCCGGGCGTCGCCATTCAAGGCCCGCATCTTGCGGCCTCTTGCGCAATCGCCGGTTAGGCTTGGTCAGCAGGCACGAGCACTGCGGAAGTTGGATTGATCTTGACGGCGACTTTGGCGCCCTTTGCGAAGGCCTGCATCGGTTCGGGGACGATCGCGATGAGCTCGACCGCGGGAACTGAGATTCTCACGCCATATTCCAGGTGGTCTCCCACATAAGCCACCTTCGAAACATGGCCCTCGAGCTCGCCGTTGCCGCAGCACGGTGGTCCGATCGAGACTCGGTAGGGCCTGATAGCGACATAGGCTTTGCCCGGGCCAATTCCCCGGTGGGCGAGCTTCAGATGGCACGGGCCGATTCGCACCGATGCCAACTCTCCGTCGGCCTTGTCGACCTCCGCAGGAATGAGATTCGCAGCACCCACGAAGTCCGCGACGAAGCAACTGACTGGAGCCTCGTAAAGCTCGCGCGGCGCGCCGATCTGTGCGACGCGTGCGTTCGACATGACGATGATGCGATCCGAGACGGCGAGCGCCTCTTCCTGATCATGGGTCACGTAAGCGACGGTCAATCCGAGCGAGAGTTGCAGCTCGCGAATTTCTTCGCGCACACGCCGGCGAAGCTTGGCGTCAAGATTGCTCAGCGGCTCGTCGAAGAGCAGAACTTCCGGTTCGAGAACGAGCGCTCGCGCCACCGCCACGCGCTGCTGCTGACCGCCTGACAGTTCGGACGGTGCACGTTGTTCGAGGCCCTCGAGACCGACGAGCGCTATTTTTTCCATCGCCATCTCGCGAGCGCGTGCTTTGCGGACGCCTTGCACGCTTGGCCCATAAGCGACGTTCTCGACGACGCTCATATGCGGGAAAAGCGCGTAGGACTGGAAGACCATGCTCACGTTGCGCTCCGCAGCCGATCTTCTGGTTACATCGAGGCCACCGATCGAGATCGAGCCCGTAGTCGCCATCTCCAGCCCTGCAATGAGGCGAAGCGTCGTCGTCTTTCCGCAACCCGATGGACCCAGCAGCGTGACGAGTTCCCCTGGCGCAATCGTGAAAGAGACATCATCGACGGCCGTGACGTCGCCATAGCGCTTCACGACGCGGTGAAATTCCACCGCTGCGGGACCCCTTTTCATCTCGGCTTCTCTTACCTTCTTACGTTGGGGCAGCCGCGACGTTGCTCATCGCTGGGCGTCGGCCGAGCCTTCGCTCGCCGACAAGCGACTCGATCAGCAAGATCACGACGAGCATCAACACGATGAGAGCTGCGGAATAAGCGATCGCCACGCCATATTCGCCCGCATCGACCCGGCCAATGATGTAGGTTGTCGCCATGTTGTATTGCGCAGATACCAAAAAGATGACGGCGCTCACCGCGGTCATGGCACGCACGAAAGCATAGATCAGCGAGGCCGTAAGCGCCGGTCGCAAGAGCGGCAGCACGACCCGCGCGAATGTTGTGAGTGAGCGGGCTCCGAGCGTCAAAGACGCCTCGTCAAGGCTTTTGTCGATCTGAGCGAGCGCGGCTGTTCCGGCCCGCATCCCGACCGGCATGTTGCGAAAGACGAAGCAGACGACGAGGATGAGCGCGCCACCCGTGATCTCGATCGGCGGCACGTTGAATGCGAGGATGTAGCTCACGCCGACAACGGTTCCGGGAATGGCGAAGGATAACATCGCCGCGAAGTCAAGCGCTCTGCGCCCATGGAAGTCTGGGCGTGTCAGGAGATATGCCGTGAGCAAGCCGATTGCGGCGGTGAGAGGCGCCGCTAGCAGAGCGATCTCGACGGTCGCAAAGAACGAGGGCCACGCGCTTCCCGAGAAAAACCAACCGAAGCTGGTGTGCTCGACGCGGAATGCAATCTCATAGCTTGCAAGGGTCGGTGTGTAGTCGCGGCCGACCGCCTTCACGAAACTTCCGATGAAGATGATGGCATAAACCGCGAAGGTGAACACCAGCCAGGGAACCGCGACGGCATAGCAGGCAAGGCGGATGCTGGTTGGCAAGGGCATCAAAAGGCCCGGGTCACCTTTGCCGCTGAGTGTGGTGAAGCTCTTTTTACCGAGCCAAAGCTGTTGCACGGCAAACCCGATGAGCGTCAGCAGCAGGAGAACGATCGACAGCGCCGCCGCTCTGCTTTGGTCGGTCGCGGCGCCGACGACAGCGAAAAAGATCTTGGTCGAGAGCACCTCGAAATTTCCCCCGAGAACAAGCGGATTGCCGAAGTCGGCCATGCTTTCGATGAGGCAAAGCAGGAAGGCACTGGCCAGGCCCGGACGCAGCAGCGGCCAAGTGACGGTTCGAAAGATGGTGAGGCGCTTGGCTCGCAAGGTTTGCGCGGCTTCCTCGAGTGCCGGCGAGAGACCTTGCACCACGCCGACAAGGACGAGGAAGGCGATCGGCGCAAAGGCGAGGACTTGCGCGATGAATATACCGGTAAGTCCATAAATCCAGCGGGTAGGCACGACGCCGAACGTCCGGAAAAGAATCCCAGAGACAGCGCCCGAACGGCCAAACATCAAGATGAGAGCAAGTCCGATAACGAATGGCGGCGTGATGATCGGAAGAACG
Source organism: Hyphomicrobiales bacterium (assembly GCA_019247795.1). Classification (GTDB taxonomy): domain Bacteria; phylum Pseudomonadota; class Alphaproteobacteria; order Rhizobiales; family Beijerinckiaceae; genus GAS188. The sequence goes on from JAFBAK010000353.1 coordinate 6,868, forward strand.
GTCATGACGCGAAGCGGGGCCTTGAACCGAAACTTCGTCCGCAGCGCGATGAGCGCGAATGCAAGGCCGAGCGTGGTCGAGGCGAATGCGGTGAGCACCGCAAGCACGATGGTGTTCCATGCGACTCCGCACGCAACGCCGTTGCCAAGACATTTCAGGCCCCAGATCGAGCTGTCCGTGATCTTTTCCACGAAAGGTGCGATCGCCATTTGCCCTTTATCGTCGGTGAAGGCGCTCGTGAGAATCGTTGCGACGGGGTAGAACACGAACAGGGCAAGGAGCATCCCGACGGCGCCGATCGAAGAGACGATGAAGGTATCGCCTCGGCACCAGCCCATTCCCGCAAGCCCTCGACAGCCGAGAAAGAGGAGCGCCACGCCAACGACGAGCGCCCCGAAGCCCATTCCTTGCTGCTTGGGTCCCGGCGCGCCAAATAGCGCATTAAGCCATTCAGCGTTCCAACCGTGCAGGCCGACCGCGAAGCCTTGAGCCAGAAGATAAGCGAAACCCACGAAACCGAGGACCGCAAGCCATTCGGCGCAGCTCTCGTCGGGCCGATTTCGTAGGGCAATGCAAAGGCAAAGGAGGAGCGGCAACGCCAAAGGCAACAGCCACCACGTCCCCATAATGGCGAGCCCCAGCGCCGTGCCTTCGTCGCCGAATGGATAGGAAGTGAGGCTTGGATTTTCGATCGTGTACCAAGGCAGGGCGATATAGGCGAGGAGCCCTGTGGCCGCGAGGACGCGCGGGGTTCGGTTCATGAGAATTCGCCAGCAGTCAATTGCCTCTAACGGGCAGTTCAGCGCGGCTGGTTCTTCACCTCGTCGGTCCAGCGCTTAAGGAGCGCGTTGCGAACCTCCGACGAACCATATTTGGCGAAGTCGTAATCAATGAGCTTCGTCTTCGACAAATCGACGCCGAGCTTCGGCAACGGCGTGTTTTTGTTGGACGGCGTCTGGTAGGACTTGTTCTGCGCGGCAAGCTCTTGGGCGGCGGGCGTTAGCGCCCAATCATAAAATTTCTTGGCGTTCTCCAGATTGTGAGCGCCCTTGATCAGGGACATCGATCCGATCTCGTAGCCCGTGCCTTCGCAAGGCGCGACGGTTTTGATGTCCGGATTGTCCTGCGCAGCGGCAATCATATCATGCATGAAGGTAATGCCGATTGTCGTTTCGCCGAGATTGACTGCCTGCGCCGGGGCCGCGCCGGCCTTCGTATATTGGTTGACATTCTTGTGGAGCGCCTTGAGGAAGGCGAAGCCCTTTTCCTCGCCCATGATCTGAACGATGGTTGCGAGCAGGTTGTAGGCAGTGCCGGAAGAATTTGGATCCGCCACTTGGATCTCATCCTTGTAGGCGGGATTGATGAGGTCCGCCCAGCATTTTGGTTCCGGCAATCCCCTGGCCTTCAGCAGCTTCTCGTTGTAGCCAAAGCCAAGAGCTCCCGAGTAGATGCCGATCGTGCGTCCCCTGGCCTCTTGCCATTGACGTTGCGCCCAATCGTAGAGCTCGTTCAGATTGGCCGGCTTATATTCGATCGTGAGCCCTTCATTGGCCGCCTGCTGATGCGGATCGCCGGTGCCGCCCCACCAGATGTCGCCTCTTGGATTGGCCGCTTCGGCCTTCACTTGCGCGTAGACCTCGCCTGCGCTTTTGCGGGTCATGGCTACCGAGATGCCGGTCTCGCGCTCGAAAGCCGTGGATACGGCGCGACACCACTCCTCCTGCACGCCGCAATACATGACGAGGCTGCCGCCGGCCCGGACAGGAAGCGCGGACACGATCAGGATTGTCACGAAAGCGGCTATTAGGACCGCAGTGCCGGAGCGATGGGGCAGCATCCTTTTCTCCACGCGCGTGTCATTAGACGAACTTCGAGACAATGGAGCGCGAAGGCAAAGCCACGTCAACCGCTCATCCCGCCACCGGGTACACGATCAAGTCGATGCGTATGACGCGAATGCATTCGCAGGTTCTCGCGCGGATGCCACTGAAGCCCAAATCGCCGCGGCCGAGAGAAAATGTTTTGCGGAGCCGGGGACTCGAGCGCAGTTTATTTAACTGTTTCAGTTAGATTCGATCCTCGATGTTCTTGAGGGGAGGTCGCGATGGCGCATCACCACCGCCAAAACCGGCAGACCATGATTTCGATTTCTGCGGAACACCCGAAAAAAAGATCGGTCGAAGGGAAGCGCCAAGTGGCGGCGTTGGTGTTTCGCATCTCAGAAACCGGCCGGCTGCAATTTCTCCTCATGACCTCACTCGGAACGGGTCGGGCCGTCATTCCGAAGGGCTGGCCAATGAAGGGCCTCCCCGACTACGAAGCCGCTGCGACGGAGGCATATGAAGAAGCAGGTATCGTGGGCGATATCGACCGCACCTCGATCGGGAGCTACGAGTATCTGAAGCGCTCGACCTCGAACATCAAGCTTGTCAGCGTGGAGGTCTTTCCGCTCAGGGCAAAGCGTCAGCGAAAAACCTGGCCCGAAAGGGGTCGCCGCGAATTGGGATGGTTCGGCCCGGAGGACGCAGCAAATTTGGTCAGCGAACCCGGACTATCGAGATTGCTGCGAGCATTTCACCCGATAGCAACTGACGAATGGGCGCGCTCACGAGCTGATCGGAAGCACCCGTAAGCCAGCTCACTGGAAGCACTCTTGTCTCGGGCAATGTGCGATTCCTGAGCAATGTGCGATTCCTGGGCAAGTGTGCGATTCTTGGGCAAGTGTGCGGTCGATTGGTCCCAAAGACCTTTGAATGGGGACGAGCATGAGGCAGACCAGCGAGAGCGAGATCGAGGACATCATCACGTCGCGCCTCAGGCGGGATGACCCTGACATCGAGCGCATCGGCATACGCGAAGAGGGCGTCGGATGGCGCTGCCATTGGATTTGGCTCGCCAACGATGCGCCTCGCCTCACGATGGAGGAGTGGAACACGGTCCTCGATAAAGCCAACTTGATTCTCGTCGACCTTTTGAAAGATTGCACGATCGTCAAGAAGCGGAAAAGGACGCGCTGATACTATGCAAGGCACTTGGTCATGAGGTGCGAAGTGGCCGTGACTTTGTAGCCGATGCGCTCATAAAACCTTCGGGCATCCTCGCGATCGATACGCGTATGGAGCACGACCCGATCTATTCCCCGGGATATGGCCCAGGTCTCGGCAGCACGCACCAATTGCTTTCCAACCCCCTTTTTTCGGACGCTCTGATCGACAACGAGCGACTGCAATACGACCTCCAAAGCTTTCTCGAGTGCGGGTCTCTCATACGCATGAGCGAGGCCATAAATTCTGCCGCTCTCCTCTGCCGCCACGGCGAAATGGGTCGAGCTCGCCAGCACGCGGTCGATGCGAGAGGCGAGTTCTGCAACATCGACATTGTAATCAAGCTGCCGGAGTAGATGGCTCGCGGCCTGCTGATCGGACGATCGAAGGGGTCGAATAAGCATGAGGGGCAGGCTCGCATATTGGTCGTTTCAGCTCAAACATGGGGTTACCCGAGACGCTGGAAATCTGGGAACCGAGTTGAGTGAACAAGTTGAGCGACGACAATTTTTTGTGGATCTCTTCTTTGACTCACGTCCGCCCGTCATCTGAGAGAAACGGCGGCGCGGAGAGCTTCTTCGCTTCATCCGATCAGGGGGTTCAAAGACTCCGGGCGGCACGCCCGGTTCAGTTCAACAGTTCAACAGGCGTTGAGCCCTTATTGACGCAATCCAGGATCCGTCGTTCCAGGTTCGGCGCAGGGATTTGAGGGCCGGAGATAGATGTCCAGACGAGCCGAAGATAGCCGGACTGCCGGCCGTCGTTGCACTCGCGCTCGAGGCATCGTCCTCTTGCTCGCTTGACCGCCGTCCGAACGGAAAGATGAGTCATGAGGCGAGAGGAGCAACCCATGCTGCCTGACCATGCTGCGGAGGTCGCAGCTATCATGGCGGATCCCGCCTTCAAGGTGGCACTCGCCACTCTCGAAGCGGAGCATGAACGAACCGTCGCGGATATCGTTGCACTGACGGAAATTCCAGCGCCCCCGTTCAAAGAAGAAAGGCGCGCGGCTGCCTATTTCGACATGCTCGTGGCTCACGGGCTCGACGAAGTTGAGCGCGATGATGTCGGCAATGTCACGGGGCTACGACGTGGGGAGGGAAACGGAGGCCTCGTCGCGGTCGCTGGGCATCTGGACACTGTTTTTTCCGAGGGCACCGAGGTCAAGGTGCGGCGCGAAGGGACGAAGTTGTTCGCGCCCGGGATCGGTGACGATACGCGCAGCCTCGCCGTGCTGCTCGCTTTCCTCCGCGCCCTGGACGCCGCCGGCATCCGTACCCGACGCGACCTTCTGATCGTCGGCGATGTCGGCGAGGAAGGTCTCGGCGATCTCCGCGGAATGCGCCATCTGTTCACCAAGGGGCGCTACCGTGATCGCGTCGAGGCTTTTATCACCGTCGACAGTCCGGACATGGACAAGCTCGTGACCATTGGGGTGGGCTCGAAACGATACCAAGTGGTATTCCGCGGGCCGGGCGGTCACAGCTTCCAGGCTTTCGGGCTCGTCAATCCCGCCTATGCGATGAGCCGCGCCATCGTCGAGCTTGGCAAAATCCAGGCACCGCAGACGCCACGCACCACCTTTTGCGCCAGCATCGTGCGCGGTGGCAGCTCCGTTAATGCCATTCCGGCTGAGGTTTCCGTCGACATCGATTTGCGCTCTGAATCGGCGGCCGAGCTCGCGCAATTGGACAAGACATTCCGCGCCATCGTCACGTCGGCAGTCGCGGAAGAGAACACGATGCGCTCAACAAGCGACGGCAAGATCACCGCAGAGCTCGTGAGTATCGGGGATCGGCCAGCCGGAACGACGCCGCCTGATGCGGACATCGTCCGCTACGCAGTGGCGGCTCTCGCAGCTCAGGGAATCGCGGTCCAAGAGGAAGCCTCCTCGACCGACGCCAATCTCCCGATGAGCCTCGGCATCCCGGCGATCAAAATCGGCTCGGGCGGCCGAGGCGGCCGCGCACATTCGGTCGAGGAGTGGATCGACGTCGAAAAGGCCGAGAGCCTCCGCGGCATGGCAGCCGGGCTCGCCACGATCCTGGCTGTCGCCGGCTTCATTCCCTCGACGAGAACGAGGTGAGTGCAAAAAGCAATTCTTGCACTCAGTCCCAAAGAAGTATCAGCTATTCTCAAAAGCTTGGCGCTCCCAAGGGGACTCGAACCCCTGTTTTCGCCGTGAGAGGGCGACGTCCTGGACCGCTAGACGATGGGAGCGGCAGCGCAAGCCGCTTCTATAAAGCGCGAGTGGCGAGGCTTCAAGTTGCGCGTGCGTCGGCTTTCGTCGGGGGAACGAAATCGAGCGCCTTTCGGTTAAGCCTGCGTCAAGCCCGAGGTGACCGACATGAAACTTGCTGCACCGCTATGTCTTTCACTCATTCTGGTTTTGCCGGCTCCCGCCTATGCAAAGGGCTGCATCAAGGGCGCGGTCGTCGGCGGCGTTGCCGGTCACTATGCCGGTCATCATGGTGTGCTCGGAGCGATGGCCGGTTGCGCCATCGGTCACCATCGCGCCAAGGAACGCGAAAAGGAAGAGCACAAACAGCAAGACCCTGGCTAAAACACTCACTCGGTCCGTCTTCGTGACCACGAACAGCCGGGTGTCGGCCGACCGCGCCGCGTGGTGTGGGCGTGTGGTCCCCTGGCACAGCCTCCCGTGATCGATGCCATCCGATGAAGCAGACCATCGTCAGGGTCGTCTGCGCCATAGGCCGATCGGGACAGCTTGGACTGAATGGACGCCTCCCCTGGGAAGGCAATCGCGGGCGTGAGTTCGTCGACGACGTCGCGCGATTTTTCGAGATCACGAGAGGTCACGTCTTGCTCGCGGGTCCACGGACGATCGCCAGCGTGCCCGATTTTGCGCGCAGCGACCGGGATTTGTTCGTCTTGCGCTCGAGCATGAAGCCCGAAGAGACACTGAAACGCTTCTCAGGGCGCATCGTCTTCATCGGCGGCGGCCCCCCTGTCTGGACGGCCTATGCGCCCTTTGTCACTCATTGGGATATCACGCGACTTCCCTATGATGGGCCGGCCGACCGTTGGTTCGAGCCGAGCTGGCTTGTGCAAAGCCAAAAATCAGACGCGTGACGGCCCGGTGAGCGCTTGGCCGTTCGATGGAGCCTCGATCTGCTCTTTCTCGCGCGCGAGAAGCCGGCTTTCGGCGAGCTCGCCTGCCTCCTCCAGGATCGGATATCCCACCGAAGCGAGATGGCTGTTGATGCGCTTGAGATCGCGGATGATGTCGAGATGGATGGCGCTCGAGGCGATCGATTCCGGCCGCCCGTCGCGCAGGCGCGCATAGTGGCGATCGGAGGTGTCCCGCTCGGCGGCGCGCACGAGCGACTTCTCGGAGATGAGCTTGCGCGCAAGTGTCACGTCACGCGTCGCGAAGACGTTCAGCGCGAGGCGAAGCTCGTCCATGACGAGGCCATGGAATTTCTTGATCTCCTGAAGACCTTCGCTCGAAAAGACGTAGTTGTTCTTGATCTTTTTGGCGGCGAGCTCCATCAAATTCTTGTCGATGATGTCACCGATATGCTCGAGATTCGTGGTGAAGCTTAAGATCTCTTGAAAACGGCGGCTTTCCTCCTCGCTCAGGCCGGAGCGCGAGACGTCGATGAGGTAAAGCTTGATCGCCTCATGCAGCCGGTCGACGGCGTTGTCTGACTTTTCGACGTCGCGCATGAGCTTCACATCGGAATTCTCGAAGACGACCAGCGCCTGGCGCAGCATGTCGCTCACACGGTCGCCCATGTTGAGCGTCTCGCGCATCGCGCAGGCGAGCGCCTCCGAGGCATTGTCGAGCACGTTCGGATCGAGATGGCGAGGCGTCGAGAGATCCTCGAGCTTGCGCGGCTCGGGCACAAGGCGCGCGCAAACCTTCGCGAAGCTGTCCGTCAACAACAATGACACGATGGCCGCCACCACATTGAAGGCAAGATGGAAATCGATCATCAACCGGCCAGGATCGATGCCGAGCGTGTCCGACCAATGGGCGAGGGGCGAAAGCGCAGGCAAAATCAGGATGACGGCGGCCCCTCGCATCAGAAGGTTGCCGAGCGGCACGCGTCGCGCGGCAGGCGGCGAACCTGACAAGTCGAGAAATGGCGCGATAGCTCCGCCGAGATTCGCGCCGAGAACGAGCGCGAAACCGGCCTCGGTCGGCACGGCGCCGGTCGAGGCCAGAAGCTTGACGAAAAGAACGATCGAAAGACTCGAATGAGCGAGCCAGGTGAGGATCGAAGCGGCCAGAAGCGCCGGAATGGGTTCCTCCGAGATCGCGCCGATGACGGTGCGGAAGGTGGGCGAGCCCTTCAAAGGATCGATCGTGGAAGTCATGAGATCGAGCGCAAGCAGCATCAAACCAAGGCCGATGAGGCTGCGTGCAAGGCCGCGCGGCCGCTCGGCGCTCGAGCTCATGAACAAGATGACGCCAATCGCGACCACTGCTGACCAGAGCCACAACACGTCGAAGGAAAAGATCTGCGCCGCGAGGGCCGTGCCGACATTGGCGCCGAGCATGACGGCCAGCGCCGCCGCCAGACCGATCATGCCGCGCCCGCAGAATGAGCCGAGGAGAAGGGCCGTCGCTGTCGAGCTCTGCACCAGCACCGTCACCACGAGCCCGCTCGCGAATGCGTAGAAGCGATTGCTCGTGAATGCCGCAAGCAGGCGCCGCAGGGCGCCGCCGAGCGTGCGAGTGACGCCGGTGCGCACCATGCGCACGCCCCACAAAAGCAGTGTGACGCTGCCCACAAGGCTCGTGAATAGCTCGGTTCCTTGCATGGCCGAACACGCTCCGCCCCCGCGACGCAACTTTCGGACTTGCCAGAAAGCCGGCAAGCTATTGTGACAGATTGATGACTAATCCTCTCGCGAGCCGGTGTCGAGCCGATCCGTCGACGTGGCCTGTCGGTATTTCGGCGAGATGGACAGTAGGTTCAATGGTTGTTCGACCAGCATTTCCTTAACTGCGCTTTGAAGCTAGAGCACGATCGTTTCCGTCGAGCACCACCACCGCTGAGTTGTTGATCATGCGTTGTGCTGGCAAGGCAGTGGGAGCTTTGCGTCAGGTCAAAAGGTCGAACCGCGATGAAGCAGAAACCCACCACCCAAGCTTCGGCTGTGTCCGGCGCGAACGAAGCGAAAATCAAGCCCGCGCTCACACTCGCGGATCTTCGCCGTGAGATCGATCGCATCGACGAGGCGATGCATTGCCTGCTCATGGAGCGAGGCGAGATCATCGCCACGCTGATTCGCGTCAAGAAATCGGACGAGACCGGCTCCGCTTTCCGTCCCGGGCGGGAAGCCGAGATGATGCGCCGCCTGGCGGGGCGGCATTCCGGGCTCTTGCCGCTCGATACCGCGGAAGGCATCTGGCGGGTCATCATCGGGACCTTCACCTATGTGCAGAAGGCCTATTCGGTGCACGCCGATATTTCGGGTGGAGATGCGCCGATGCGGGATTCGGCGCGCTTCCATTTCGGCTTCACCGTCCCCTTCCTGACGCATCCGAGTGCCCTCGAGGTGATCGCGGCCGTAGCTGCATCCGTGGGCGATCTCGGCATGTTCCGCTCCGATCAGGGTGCGCAGGCAGGCGCCTGGTGGACGGAACTCGCCGATCCTTCCGCACCCAAGATCATCGCGCGCCTGCCCTTCATCGAACGTCCGGATCATCCGGCCGGAACACCGGTTTTCGTTGTGGCAAAGCCGCTCGCGGACGCGGCCGCGCGGGAGCGGGTGCTCATCTGCGTCGGACTCGAACGCTGGCGGGCGTCAGTTCCGACCATTCTCGGCGAGCTCGGAGCAGCCGTCATTTCGAGCGCGGCGACGCCGAATGGCCTGAGCCTCCTCGTCGAAGGTCCGGGAGTTCTTTCACCGGAAGAACTGATGGCCGCGCTCTCGCGCGCGGGAGTGGCCGTCACCGGCGCGAGCGAATGCGGATCGCACGCGGAACGCTTCGCCATCGGTTCTCAGGGAAAAGCGGAACAAGTCGTGTCCGAGTAACGCGCCGCTGCCGCATAGGATGACCCACCGCTGAAGCACCGCTCCCGTTCCCTTCAAATCGGAAGGTCGCTAAGAAGGGAAGCGCTGGTTCAATTCTCGCTTATCAGGTCTCACATGTCTCCGATCACCCTTTCCGACATTCAGGCGGCAGCGGCGCGTCTCGATGGCCACATCGTGCGCACGCCGCTTCTCGAAAGCGCGGCCCTTTCTGCGGCGGCCGGATGCCGCCTTCTGGTGAAAGCCGAGGTTCTTCAGCGAACCGGCGCCTTCAAGATCAGAGGTGCGCTGAACAAGATGATGTCGCTTTCGCCTGAGGCGCGGGAACGCGGCGTGGTCGCATCGTCGTCCGGCAATCACGGGAATGCGCTTGCGGCCGCCGCGAAGATGTTTGGTGTCGCCGCGACGATCGTGATGCCTGCCGATGCCCCGGCGATGAAGATCGACAATACGCGTCGGAACGGCGCCGAAATCGTCCTTTATGATCGCGCCAGAGAGGATCGCTTCGCCATCGTCGAAAAGCTTTCTCATGAGAAGGGCCTGACCAACGTTCCCCCTTACGATGACGTCGATGTGATGTCGGGGCAGGGGACGATCGGCATCGAGATCATCGATCAATGCGATGCGATAGGCGCAAAGCCGGATGCCGTGCTCATTCCTTCGAGCGGCGGCGGTCTTTCGAGCGGCACGACCGTTGCCGTCAAGGCTCGCTCTTCGGCGACCCAGTGCTACACGGTCGAGCCGGACGGCTTCGACCGGATGGCGCGTTCGCTCGAAAGCGGGGAGCGCGAGAAGAATTCGCGCAATGCGGGTTCGATCCAGGATGCGCTCATCGGCGCGCCGACGCCCGGCAAACTCACCTTCGCGGCTCTTTCCGCCAATGGGGCGCGCGGCCTTTCCGTGACGGATGAGGAAGCCATGGCCGCCATGTCCGCGCTTTTCCATCACCTCAAGCTCGTCGCCGAACCGGGTGGCGCGGCCGCGGTTGCCGCCGTGCTCACGAGGAAGCTCGACCTCAAGGGCAAGACCGTTGTCGCGGTCTGCTCCGGGGGCAATGTCGATGCGAGCCTCTTCGCCGAGGCGATCACGGGCAAAGCCAACTAGCCGCGGATCTAGAAATCGGCCCCCGAAAACCATTTCGGCGGTTCAGCCACGGATCGCTGACGCTGCGCTTGTGCGGGCGTTCAGGCTCGAGACCCCCAAGTTCAGCCCCAGCGACGGTGCACCCACATCCACTCGCCAGGCCGCTCGCGCACCCACTCCTCGAAGCAGCTCTGGATCAAGGCGGTCGTCGCCCTGACGTCATCCTCACGCGAGGCGCCGCCGCGGACCGGTTGCAGCACTTTCCACTCGAAGCTGAAACGGGAGCGCGGCTGGCGCAAAGTGCGCACGATCAGGATCGGCAAGCCATCAGCGACCGCGAGCAGCGCCGGGAAGGACGTGGAGGGTGCCGGCCTGCCGAAGAAGGGCACCTCGACACCGCGGACTTCGCGCAAATCGCACAGCATGGCGACCGGCACCCCTTGACGCATCAGCTTGAGAAAGCGCCGGGGAGTTTGACGGGACTTCGGAAGAAGCGCCGAGGGGTAGAGCGGCTGGCGCAAGCGGGTCACGTAAGCGTCGACATAGGGGTTCTTGATCGTGCGATAGATGCCGGCGATGCGTAGGCCCGCCCGCAGCAAGCCGAGCGCGGTCAGCTCCCAATTCGCGCTATGCAGGGAGACGATGATGAAGGCCTTCGTGCTCCCAGCGAATTCGCGCAGGGCAGTCTCGCGAAGGATCTCGAAGCGGGAAGGATTCTCGATGAAATCACGGATGTGAAAAGCCTCGGCGAATGTGCGGCCGAGATTGTCCCAGACTTGCGAGAGGACGGCTTCCCGCTCGCGGACATCAAGCTCGGGCAATGATTCGGCAAGCTGCATCGCTGCGCGGCGGCGGCGCGAGGAGAAACGTCCGAGACGGCGCCAGCACCAAGCCGAAGCAGTGGCGCAAAGCTCGAGCGGCAACGCCGAGGCGAGCTTGGCAACCACCCAGAAGGCCGCATATTCCAGCCTGAAGCGCAAAGGATGCGACGCAGGCGGCATTGGATTGACAGGCTCCGAGGCGAGCCTCGAAGAAGTTTCGGGAACCCTCGCTTGCGAACTCTCCGCGGCGGTCGACAGCTTGGCCTCCTCTCCAGTGGTGTGGCTCCAACAAACCTCTTTATTGTCGGAAAGGGCCAGACCACAACTCCCATAAGATCGTGAAGCGATTTTTCAGACGGAAGAAAAACGTCCGTCAAAGAAATCCCGCCAGACCCGAGGGCCCGAGACACTTCCACCTCACGGGAAAGATGGCGCAAAAAAGGCTTCCGCACATGAACACGCGCTGCATTGCGAGGTGGCAGCCAACCTCGCAACTCCCAAACTTGCTCTGGGGGTGTCTCAGTTCGCCAGCGATCGTCCGGCCAGGTTTTCGAGCACTCTCAGCGGCGAACGCGCTGCATCGATCATCGATTGGAGCTCGATATGGAATGTTTGCTCGAGCGCGAACCGGCCGGCGAGCGCTGCGTGCAACACCTGGTCCGTGTAGCAGAGCCAAGTCGTTCCCGGTGGGAAATCGATCTCCACTTGCGGGGCGCCCTTCTGATACGTGGTGTCGCGCTTCGCGCCGTCGTGAAGCGCGAGCATGTACTGGTCATAGGGGCTGCGTCGCGTCTTCGTGGCGCCGACAGCGGCAAAAAACCAGGCGGCCACCGGGTTGGGACGGGGCAAGGACGGAAGAAATTTTCGGGCAAAATCCTGAAACGGTTCGCCGACTCGCCAGACGCGGGGGTGCCCCTCGGGTGCGATGTTGCAGAACAGACGAAGGATGCGCCGCCCGTGAGTTGGCGTTGAAGGAAAAGCATCGACATGCAGCAGCTTATCGTCCTTGAGGGGGGAATAGCTTCGCCCCTCGATTTCCACCGGCCGATAGCTGGTGCGCGCCTTCTCGAGGCCAGACACATAGGACGGAAACAACTCGCTCACGAGCTGCGTTGCCTGTGACGCAAACCGTTCCAGCATCGTCTGAAGACCGGCGCAATCCGCGCCCGGCGCCGCGCCCTTCACAGAGCCGGTCTTGGGGTCGAGGCTGACATTCTTCGCCTTGCCGTCGGCAACGGCAGGGTTGAGCAGCGCTTGCTCCTTTTCACCAAGACGAAAAGGGAGGCGCGGAAAAAACAGAACAAGCCCGGCTTCCAGGGCGTCGACGGCACGGTGGCGCATTTCGGCTGGGAAAGGTCCGGACCAGCGTTCGATCTCGTGCAACTCCAAGGTTCCAGGAATCAAATCACCACCCCAACAAGCAAGTGTTGAAAAGAGCCGGGGCCAAATCCGTCAAATCAAAGAAAATCGATGATTCACGAGGCAACCCGGCTCATTGACGTTGCTTATAATGCCGACAATTTTGCGCCGCGTCCAGGGAAGTGCCCAGAACACCAATTCAATACGATGAACGGTCGGGATTAAATACTTAGACAGACTGAAAATCGCGGCGTTTCATTGGACGCGCCAACGATCGTGGACAAGGGAGGGAGGCGAACGCACCGGAGGCAGGCGGCGCGAACGAACTCGCCTCGTGGGAACTCACTTGTGCGCCGCCGGAGGCAGCGTCGTGGCGGCGATCAATCGGCAATGCCCAGATAAGCATCGATGACATGCCGGTCGCGCTTCACCTGATCGGGGATTCCATCGGCGATCTTGCGGCCATAATCGAGCACGATGACGCGGTCGGAAAGGTCCATCACCACCCCCATGTCGTGCTCGATCAACGCGATGGTGGTGCCGTATTGTTTGTTCACGTCGAGGATGAAACGGCACATGTCTTCCTTTTCCTCGAGGTTCATGCCGGCCATGGGCTCGTCGAGCAGCAACAGGTCAGGCTCCATGGCGAGCGCGCGTGCCAGCTCGACGCGCTTCTGCAAGCCGTAGGGCAGGGTTCCGGCCGGCGCTTTCCGGATCGACTGAATCTCGAGAAACTCGATGATTTTCTCGACGAAGGCCCGGTGCTCGACCTCCTCGCGCAAGGCAGGCCCGAGGCGCAGCGCCTGCCAGGCGAAACTGCGTCTCATCTTGAGGTTGCGTCCGACCATGATGTTGTCGAGCGCCGACAGCCCCTGGAACAAAGCGACATTTTGGAATGTGCGCGCGATGCCTCGCGAGGCCGCCTCGTAAGGACGCATGCGCGCTCGGCGCTCGCCCTTGTAGGTTATGTGTCCATCTTGGGGATGATAAAATCCGTTTATGCAATTGAGCATCGACGTCTTGCCCGCACCGTTCGGCCCAATGATGGCCAAAACCTCGCCCTTGCGAATTTCGAAAGAGACGTCGCGGATGGCCTTCACGCCGCCGAAGCGCAAAGAGACGTTCTCGACTTCAAGGAGGACGGTCGGCGCCTTGCCGCTCGCCGCAACCGATGCGGCGGCGTTGCTCACGCGACCTTCTCCCGAGCGGGGACCGGGAAGAGTTGCGCGTCCCGGATCGCGAGGCGCCCGGCGAGCTCGCCCCTGCGTCCGTCCTCGAAGGTGATCTCAATCGAGATCGTCGCTTCGGACGATCCGTCATACAGGGCACGCACCAGCGTGGCGTAGCGCTCCGCGATGTAGCCGCGGCGCACTTTCTGCGTGCGCGTCAATTCGCCATCATCCGCGTCGAGCTCCTTCGGAAGGATGATGAAGCGCGCGACCTGCGCTTGCGCCATCTCGGGTTCCAGCGACAAGCTTCGATTGACCTCCGCCACATCGGCGGCCAGCATGTCGTAGACCTGCGGAAGGGCCGCGAGCTCCTTGTGCGAGCCATAGACGATGTTGTTGCGCTCCGCCCAGGCGCCGACCGCCGAAAGATCGATGTTGAGCACGCAGGTCACGAATTCGCGCTGATCACCGAAGGCCACGGCCTCCTTGATGTTCGGAAAAAACTTGAGCTTGTTCTCGATATATTTGGGAGCAAAGAACGCCCCGCTTTTCAGGCGCCCGACATCCTTTGCCCGGTCGATGATCTTGAGCTGGCCCGCGGCGTTGAAGAAGCCCGCGTCTCCCGTCCTGACATAGCCGTCGGAGGTCATGGCCTCGGCGGTCTTCTCCGGTAAATTGTGATAGGCGACGAACATGCCGGGAGAGCGGAACTGCACCTCTCCGTTCTCGGCGATGCGGATGTCCACCTGTGGCGCTGCGGGACCGACGGCGTCGGGTTCGATCTTTCCATCGCTTTGACAGGTCACATAAAGGAAGGCCTCCGTCTGCCCATAGAGCTGCTTCAGGTTGAGTCCGAGCGAGCGATAGAAGCTGAAAAGCTCGGGTCCGATGGCTTCTCCGGCGGTGTAGGCAATCCGGATCTTGGAGAAGCCGAGTGCGTTCTTCAGAGGCGCATAGACGAGAAGCTCGCCGAGGGCGTAAAGCAGCTTTGCGTGAAGCGGCACATCTCTTCCTTCGAGAATGGCCTCCCCGCAACGCCTTGCGATCCCCATGAAGGTGTCGAACAGGAACCGTTGGAAGCCGCCGGCATCCTGCATCCGGATGGTGATCCGTGTGAGCAGATTCTCGAAAACACGTGGCGGAGCAAAATAGAAGCTTGGCCCGATTTCCTTGAGATCCTGTTGCACCGTTTCGGTGCTTTCGGGACAGGCGATGCAAAAACCAGCGACCATCGATTGGGCGAAGTTGAGATAGTGGTCGCCCACCCAGGCGAGCGGCAGATAGGAAAGGGCCACATCGTCATCCGTCAGCTTGTCGAAGGCAACGGTGGATGCCGCCGCGGCGATGGCCCGGCCGGACGCGATGCTGACCCCCTTTGGTCGGCCGGTCGTGCCGGAAGTGTAGAGGATCACCGAAATGTCTTCGGCTTTCCCAGCCGCGATTGAAGCCTCGAGGCCCCGGGAGAAATCGGCATCGGCCGCGAGACGAGTGCGTCCTCGCGCGATCACGTCCGAGATAGGCGTGAGAGATTTAGGATCGTAGTCCGAGAGGCCCTTGGGCTCGTCGTAGAGCAGGTGGCGCAGCTTGGGCACGCGCCCTTCGAGGGAGAGGATCTTATCCACCTGCTCTTGATCTTCGACGACGGCCACGACGCAACCCGCATCGTCGAGCACGTAGCCGAGTTCGTCAGCGATGGCGTCGGCGTAGACGGGAACCGGAATGGCGCCGAGCGCCTGCGCCGCAAGGAAGGTCCAATAGAGTCTTGGCCGATTGCTCCCGATGATCGCGACAGCCTCGCCGCGTCGCAGGCCGATGAGCGAGAGCCCGGCCGCATAAGCGCGCATGTTCGCCGCGAGCTCGAGCCAGCTCCAGCTCTGCCAAAGCCCGAGATCCTTGTGGCGCATGGCGATTTTGCGCCCGCGCTTTGCCGCGTGATGCAGCACGAGCCGAGGGAAGGTGTCGAGCCTCTCGCGCGAAGCGTCGGCAATCAAGCAGTGTCCTTCGAGCCCAAGGGCGGAGAATGCACTAAACGGCCTTGGACTTTATCGACAGTTGCTCTCCCCGCAAACGGCAGAGCCTATGGCTTCGAAAGGTCGTCTCGACCTACTTCGCGCCGACCGGGTTCGACCCGTCGCCCTCCGCCGGTGCGCCGTTCTCGGCGTCCGCCGACGATTCCGGGTTGCGGCGTGGCCTACCTCGCCTTGGGCGTGGGGCTGCAGCACCCGCATCGGGTGCGGTAGACGCCGTTCCAGCCGCCTCTTTCGGCGCTTCAGCCTCGGTTGGGGGCGTCGGCGTTTCCGCAGCCGGGGCCGCCGGGCGGACCGGCGCGGTTATGAACGAGGGGAGCGCTTGCTCTTCGCGCGCCGGGCGGGAACCCCGCTCGAAGCGCTCACGACGATCCTCTCTCGATGGACTTCCCTGGGCCCCTTGATGCGCGGGGTTCTGCGAACGTCGCTCAAACCCATGCTGTTCGCCGCCCTCGCCAGGCGTACCACGCGGTTGAGGGCCGCGAGCATCGGCCGACAAATCCGGCGCGGGTGCGCCTTCATCACGGCGATACGGCTCGCGCCGGTGACCGTCGTGCCGATAATGGTCGCGACGATTGTCGTGACGGTTTCCCTCACCTCGATTCTGTCGCTGCCACCCTTCGCGGTCCCCGAAACGGGGGTTGCGATTGTCGAAGCGTTCGCGCGGCGGCGAAAACATGGGCGGCTGGTCGTCGCCGTCGGAGGGACCATTGGCATGGGCAGGGGGCACATGGCGCGGCTGGCCATTGTAGCCGCCATTCTGAAGGGGGTAGGGCGCTCCCATCGACTCGGTGTCGCCTTCCTCACCCTCGCCTTCCTCTTCGGCCCCGTTTTCGGTTCGCGGCCGATAACCATATTGCGCCTGCATTTGCTCCTGCGCGGCGGCGATGATGCGAAGATAATGCTCTGCATGCTGGAAATAGCTTTCGGCCGTGACCGGATCTCCGCTGCTTTGAGCATCCCGCGCCAGCTGGAGGTAGCGGTCCGCAATGTGCTGGGCGGTGCCACGCACTTTCACGTCGGGCCCGTTCGATTCATAGGAACGTGCCAGCGGATTCGGGCCCCGACGGTTGCGACCCCGCATGCGCTTGTTTGAACCTGGTCTCATCCAGCCTATCTCCAATTCTCAGTCACTGCCGTCGTTTCTGGAGGCTATGCCCGTCGCTCCGCCAAGGCCCGAGGTCGGCCAATCTTGTTGCCTTCGGGAACACCCGATGCCGCCGAGGAAAATCCGGCCCCTTGGTTTTCTGCTCGCCATCGAGGTGTCGCGCCCGGCGCGAACCGTCCTCAGCGAAGGAATTCCATGCGTGTGATCCGTACCGTCGGGCGGGTCATTTCATGCGCGTGCTAATGAGCAATCCCGGTCCCCGCTTGCGCCAAGCTCTTCCAAATCTGCCTTCGTGATGTCCTGGCCGATCCGAGCGGCAGGTCAATCGCTGGAGCAACGCCGATCTATGGCGTCCACCGCAATCCCATCCGCCGATATCGCTTCATCGCGTCCTCGCCCGGCCCGCGTCAGCAACACGGCGACGATCTATTCGGGAACGTCTTTTATCTGCTTTACAACGGAAATCCAAGCGAAAATCGCAAATCGCCCCCATAAAAGGCGCGCCCGTCTCGCGCTCTCGTCCCGATTTCGAGATGCATCTTCTTTGATGGTTACTCGGAATCTAGGGCGCACCAGGGTGCATTTCAAACGAAGCTTGCTGAAACTTCAGCTTTCGTCTTTGACCTCCAGAGCTCGCTTCCGACGGTCCCGCGGAGACGACGCGCAGAATGCCCGCGAGATCCGCGTGGCAAGAAAATGATGTAAGTTCAGTGCTTTCAAGAAGTGCGCGAACGGGGCCGTCTTGCCCTCTCCCGACCTCGAGAAAAGCGCGTCCGTCGGCGGCCAAGAGGTTAGGAAGGCCTCTCGCAATGGCCCGGTAGGCATCGAGGCCGTCCGCACCACCATCAAGGGCCAAGCGCGGATCATGGTCGCGGACCTCGACCTCAAGTCCTTGTATATCGCCCACGGCCACATAGGGAGGATTGGCGACCACGAGATCGAACGAAGCACGAATCGCGTTGCCCCAATCACCGGCGATGAAGCTCACCCGAGCGGCAACGCCGTGTTGCCGCGCATTGCCTCTCGCGGTCATCAAGGTCTCGAAGGAGCGGTCGAGGGCGACCAGTGTCGCGTGCGGCAGCTCGACCAGGAGAGATAGGCCGATGCAGCCGCTTCCGGTCCCAAGATCGAGAATGCGCCAGGGATGCTGTTTGCCTCGCGTGCTGCTGCAATGACGCAAAGCTGCTTCGACCAGCGTCTCGGTTTCGGGCCGAGGGACGAGCGTTGCGGGCGATAGCGAGAAGGGGAGGCCCCAGAACTCCCTGGCGCCAAGAATGCGGGCAAGCGGCTCGCCCGCAAGACGTCGCGCCGCAAGCGCCGCCAAGCGGGTTGCGGACTCGCCGAGAGGTCGGTGCCCGTTCGCCACGAGGTCCGCGCGCTCGTAGCCGCAAGCGGCCTCAACAAGGCATCGCGCTTCAAGCGCCGCGCTGACAATCCGGCTCGCGGCCAATCTGTCTCGCAGCGCCGACAAGGCTTGATCGGCGCGCTGATCGGCGCCGAAGGAAGGGGCCGATCGTCTCGTCACGCAGCCTCCTCCGACATCGCAAGCAGGGCCGCTTGCCGCTCGGTGACGAGCGCGTCGATCAGGTCATCGAGCGCGCCGCCCTCGAGCACCTCGCCGAGCTTGTACAGCGTCAAGCCGATACGATGATCGGTGACGCGCGCTTGCGGAAAATTATAGGTGCGAATGCGTTCCGAGCGATCACCGGAGCCCACTTGGCTGCGCCGACTGGCGGCGCGCTCGCCTTCCCGCCGGGTGCGTTCGAGATCGTAGAGACGCGCGCGGAGAATGGCCAGTGCCTTTGTCCGGTTGCGATGCTGGGAACGCTCGTCCTGAACGAACACGACGATGCCGGTCGGAATATGGGTGACGCGGATGGCCGATTCCGTCTTGTTGACGTGCTGGCCGCCCGCCCCGGACGCGCGCATGGTGTCGATGCGCAATTCCGAATCGTCGAGCGCCATGTCGAGATCCTCGGCCTCGGGGAGAACGGCGACCGTCGCGGCAGACGTATGTATGCGACCCGAAGCCTCCGTCTCGGGCACGCGCTGCACCCGGTGTACGCCGCTCTCGAAGCGCAAGCGCGCATAAGCGCCGCGTCCGCGCACCTCGGCAATGGCTTCCTTCACGCCGCCCACCGATCCTTCGGTCTGTGAGAGCGCCTCGAAGGTCCAACCCTTCGACGCAGCATAGCGGGCATACATGCGAAAGAGAGCCCCGGCGAAAAGGGCGGCCTCGTCACCGCCCGTGCCGGCGCGCACCTCGAGTATGGCGCCCTTCTCATCGGCTTCGTCCTTGGGCAGGAGCATCACCCGAATGTCGCGCCGCGCCTCATCGAGACGCGATGTGAGCTCTGCACGCTCCGCCACTGCGAGCTCGCGCATCTCGGGATCGATGCCGCTCTCGGCGAGCATCGCCTCGGTTCCCGCGAGCTGGTCCTCCGTCAGGCGCAAATTCTCGATCGCGGCGACGATCGGCTGCAGCTGTGAGAGCTCGCGCGAAAGCTCGATCGTCTCCGCGGTCGGCGGATTCTCCGCCAGGCGAAAAACGAGTGCGGCATGCCGGGCCAGGATGGCGTCGAGCTTGGGGGCGGGAAGGTTCATCGTGACGGGAATATAGACATGAGGATAGCGAGTAGCGAGGCCGTGACGAGCGAAACGGGCTGCATCAGCGGCTATGAAATTCCAGCAAATCGGACACTCAACTTCGCACTTTAAGCCACTCGGCGGTTGACGATCTCGCTACTCGCCATTCGCCCCTCAACGCTGATCGATGGTCACGCCATGGGTTCTCGCCAGTGCCGTGATCTCGGAACGCAGCGTGCGGTTGCAGCCCAATTCCGCGACCAGCGGCAAGATGGCTCGGCGCAGCGCCCCGGCATCGAGAGACAATAGCATCGCCTTCACCGGGCCGATCGAGGCAGGCGGCATCGATAGAGAGCGGAAGCCGAGCGCGATCAGCGTCATCGCCTCGAGGGGGCGGCTGGCGATTTCGCCGCAGACCGCGGCCGAGACGCCGGCCGCGCCCGCCCGGTCAGCAATGCGCATGAGCGCTCTGAGGGCCGCCGGCGAGAGCGGATCGAAACGATCCGAAACGCGAGGATTGTCGCGGTCGGCCGCGAACAGGAATTGGAAGAGGTCGTTCGAGCCGACCGAGATGAAATCCACGCGCGAAAGGAGCTCGTCGAGCTGGAACAGCAAAGAGGGAGCTTCGATCATCGTGCCCAGCCGGCAAGCGCGAGGCAGCTTGTGCCCGTGGCGGGTGAGATAATCCTGCTCGCGCAACACGATATCACGCGCCCGGTCGAACTCGTCGACGCTTGCCACCATCGGGAACATGATCGAGATATCCCGGCCATCGGCGGCCTGCAGGAGCGCCCGCACCTGGGAGCGCAAGAGCCCCGGACGGTCGAGCCCGATACGAATCGCCCGCCAGCCGAGGGCCGGATTTTCCTCCTCGACCGCGCGCTGATAGGGGAGAATCTTGTCCCCTCCGATATCGAGCGTTCGGAAGATCACCGGCAGGTCGCCGGCTGCTTGCAGCACTGCCTCATAGAGCCTTCGCTGCTTCGCCGTTGTCGGAAGGCGTTCGGCGATCATGAACTGCAGCTCGGTGCGAAAAAGCCCGATCCCTTGCGCTCCCGTCTCCTCGATATGAGGCAAATCGACCGAGAGACCGGCATTCAGCATCAGCGGGATCTCGATTCCATCGCGCGTGACGCACGAAACATGCTTCAGCTTGCGGTATTGCTCTTGGCGCCGCGCCCTCAGCCGCGCCTTCTCGCGATAGGCGGTCTCCACATCCGGCTGGGGGCGCAAATGCACTTCGCCAGAACCGTCGACAATGATCGCGTCGCCATTGTCGGCAAGCCCGACGATGCCTTCCACCTCGCCCACCGCCGCGATCCCGAGGGTGCGCGCCACGATCGCCACGTGGCTCGACGGGCCACCTTCCTCGAGGACGAGGCCGCGCACGCGCGAACGGTCGTAATCGAGGAGGGCGGCAGGGCCCATATTGCGCGCCACGATGATCGCATTCTCGGGGAGATCGTTGGCAGGTTTCGCATGAGCGCCCTCGACGAGCGCGGCGAGGACGCGGTTTGCGAGGTCGTCGAGATCGTGCAGGCGCTCGCGCAGATAAGGATCCGTCTGACGCATCATCCGCGCCCGCGTGTCGGATTGCACGCGCTCGACCGCGGCTTCGGCGGTGAGGCCCGAGGTGATGGCCTCGCGGATGCGCCGTTGCCACCCCTCGTCATTCACGAGCATGCGCACCGCTTCGAGGACGTCGCGATGCTCGCCGTGATGCACCACATCGCCGCGCTCGATGAGGCTGTCGATCGTCGCCCGCACACCGAGCACGGCGTCCTGGAGCCGCGTCAGCTCGAACTGCGGGTCGTCGGCGACGAGATTCTTCACCACCACGCGCGGGTCATGCAGCACGACATGGCCGAGGCCGACGCCGTCACTCAAATGCGCACCATGGAAACGAACGGGGCGCCGCGCCGCGGTTGCCGTTCCCGGCGTCGCCGCGGTCTGCAGCTCGGCCGAGGCGATGGTCTCTGCGAGGACCATCGCGGTCGTCTGCAAGGCTTCGATCTCATCCTCGCTGTAGAGCCGGCTCGTGCGGTTTTGCACGACCAGCACACCGAGCACATTGCCGAGCCGCAGAATGGGTACGCCGAGGAACGACTGATAGATCTCTTCGCCGGTCTCGGGCTTGTACGAGAAGGCCGGATGCGCCCTTGCATTGGCAAGGTTCACAGGCTTTGCCTCCTCGACCACAAGGCCGACAAGGCCTTCACCCGGGCGCATCGTCGTCACGTGCACGGCTTCGCGCGCCAGGCCCTCGGAAGCGAACAGCTCGAGCGCGCCGTCATCGCGAGTGACATAGATCGAGCAGACCTCGGCCACCACATTTGCCGCGATCAAGCTCACGGTCCTGTCGAGGCGGGCTTGCGCGCCGATGGGCTCGGCCATCAATTCGCGCAACCGTCTGAGCAGCAGACGAGGTCCGCCGAGAGTTGGCCGCATGGTCTGGCTACCTTCCGAGCCGATTCAAGGTCGGCCGTTTTCAGTCACCTGCCCGGCGCTCTCGCCCATCCAATGACATCATCTGCGCCATGGCGAGTAGCACCAACTCAAGATTTGAACTTGTCCTTATCGCCAAGCGCGCGATCGGGCCAAGGGAAATACTTCACGATGGAAGCGGAACTAAGATCGGTGCTCCGCACGGGACATTTCAAGCGGCGCTTTAGCGGGCTTCCGGGCAAATGCAAAGGTCCGGTACCTCGCAACCGTCCGGGTGCCGACCTTGCCCGATCAGCTCTTGTCGAGACCATAGAGCGAATGGAGCGTGCGCACGGCAAGCTCGGTATAGGCGGCATCGATAAGCACCGAAAATTTGATCTCCGAGGTCGTGATAGCGCGGATATTGATGCCCCGCTGGGCAAGCGCCCGGAAAGCCGAAGCGGCAACACCGGCGTGCGAGCGCATGCCGACGCCGACGACCGAAACCTTCACGACATCGTCGGCTCCCGCGATGCGGGCATAGCCGATGGTGTCGCGCGCCTTTTCGAGGATCACCATGGCCCGTTCATATTCACCGGCGGGCACGGTGAAGGTGATGTCGGTCGTGAGCTGATCGTCCGATACCACCTGAATGATCATGTCGACATTGATGTTGGCATCGGCAAGCGGCGTGAAGATCGCCGCCGCGACGCCTGGCTTGTCGGCGACGCGCCGCAATGTGATCTGGGCCTCGTCCTTCGAGAAGGCGATGCCTGTCACCATCTCCTGTTCCACGATGTCCTCCTCGTCGCAGATGAGCGTGCCAGGCTTCGGGTTCGCCGGATCATCGAAGCTCGACCGCACATAGGTCTTGATCTTGTGGTTCATGGCAAGCTCGACCGAGCGCACTTGCAGCACCTTGGCGCCGAGCGATGCCATCTCCAGCATCTCCTCGAATGCGATGCGGTCGAGGCGCCTCGCCTTGGGCACCACGCGAGGATCGGTGGTGTAGACGCCGTCGACATCGGTGTAGATGTCGCAGCGGTCGGCCCGGATCGCGGCGGCAAGCGCGACGGCGCTCGTGTCCGAGCCCCCGCGCCCGAGGGTGGAGATACGCCCCGTCAGCGGCTCAATGCCCTGGAACCCGGAAACCACGGCGATCTCGCGCCGCTCCTCGAAGGCTTTGACGATCGCGCTCCCGTCGATCGCTGCGATTCGGGCCGCGCCATGCGCGCCGTCCGTGCTCACCGGAAGCTGCCAGCCCTGCCAGGAGCGTGCCGCGAGACCTTCGTTCTGCAGTACGAGAGCGAGCAAGCCCGACGTCACCTGCTCGCCCGAAGCGACGACGGTGTCGTATTCGCGCTGATCATAGACCGGCCCGTTGCGTGTGCCGCACGCGGCCTCCTTCACCCAGGAGACGAGCTCGTTGGTCTTGCCGGACATGGCCGAGACCACCACCGCGATTTCGTGGCCGGCATCGACTTCGCGACGCACATGCCCCGCCACGTTGCGGATACGCTCGATGTTGGCGACCGAGGTGCCGCCGAATTTCATGACCAGACGAGACATGGGTGAAGGGACGAATAACGGATTGAGCTCACGCGCGGCACGCGAAGGGCGCCTCCATTGGCCGCGAAGCCGGTCGATGTCAAATCAATGCTTGCGCCAATGCGCGCAATGGCACCCCTTGCGATCCAGGTGCGGACGGCTACAAGGCTTCCATGCCTGCCCCTTCCGTAAACGCCGCCGAGGTCGAGCGCTTCGACCGTCTCGCCTCGACATGGTGGGACCAAGAAGGCCCGATGCGAGCCTTGCATGCGATGAATCCGGCGAGGCTCGCATGGATACGACGCGAGACGGCGAGCCATTTCGGCCTGGATCCCAGCGAACGGCGCATTCTCGCCGGGCGGAGCGTGCTCGATATCGGCTGTGGCGGCGGAATCTTGTGCGAGCCGCTCGCACGGCTCGGCGCGACCGTGACCGGGATCGATCCCGCCGGCGAGAATATCGAGGTCGCGAAGGCGCATGGCGAGCGTTCTGGTCTTGCGATCGATTACCGGAACGCTACCGTCGAGGAGCTTGCGGGGGAAACTGAGCGCTTCGACATCGCGCTCGCCATGGAGGTTGTCGAGCACGTGGCCGACGTTTCGGCCTTCATGTCCGCCTGCGAGCATGTCCTCAAGCCCGGCGGGATATTGTTGATGTCCACCTTGAATCGCACCTTGCGCTCTTTCGCGTTTGCCATCGTCGGAGCCGAATATGTGCTCCGCTGGCTGCCCCGCGGCACACATGATTGGGAGAAATTCCTGACGCCGGAGGAGCTCGCATCGCAGGCGCGAAGAGCGGGGCTCGCACCGGGCAAGGCCGAGGGGCTCTTTTTCGACCCGCTGCGGTGGGAATGGAGATTGTCGCGAGACACGGCGGTGAATTACGTGCTTTCGGCCCGCAAGGCCGCCGTCCCGGGAGGCTCGGTCCGTCCGAACCGTTAACGCCAAGGGACCCGCGCGGAGAGAGGGAACATGATGATCAACAAGCAGGTGCTGTTAAAAAGCCGACCCAAGGGTTGGGCGAGCGAGGCCGATTTCGAAATTCTCGAGGCTCCCGTTCCGAAGCCTGCCGAAGGCCAGGTGCTGGTGCGAAATCATTGGCTTTCGCTCGATCCTTACATGCGCGGGCGCATGAACGACGCGAAATCCTACGCTGCGAAGGCCGAGATCGGCGAGGTCATGATCGGGGGCACGGTCGGCGAAGTCGTCGAGACGCACGACGCCTCGTTCAAGAAAGGCGACTTCGTCGTGGGCATGCTCGGCTGGCAGCAATTCGGTGTCGCGTCGGGGAAGGCCTTGCGGGTGATCGACGTCAAGGCCGCGCCGGCGCAAGCCTATCTCGGCGCGATCGGCATGCCGGGGGTCACCGCCTGGATCGGGCTTTTGACGATCGCCGAGCCCAAGCCGGGCGAGACCGTCGTGGTCTCCGCGGCTTCGGGCGCCGTGGGGTCCGTCGTCGGGCAGCTCGCGAAGATCAAGGGCGCACGTGCCGTCGGCATCGCGGGTGGCGCTCAGAAATGTCGCTACGTCGTCGAGGAGCTCGGCTTCGATGCCGGCGTCGATTACAAATCGCCGAGCTTCATCGCGGATCTCGAAGCAGCGACGCCGAAAGGCGTCGATGTCTATTTCGAGAATGTGGGCGGTGAGGTGCTCGAGGCCGTGTCACGACGGTTCAACTTTTTTGCGCGCATGCCGCTTTGCGGCCTCGTCTCGCAATACAACGAGGCAAATCCGGCGGGCCTGCGCAATCTGCACGCCTTCCTCACCAATCGCGTGAAACTTCAAGGCTTCATCGTCTCGGACAGGCCGGAACTTTGGCCGCGCGCTTTACAAGAGCTCGCCTCGTGGGTTGGGAGCGGCAAGATCAAATATCGCGAAACCATCGCCCAAGGCCTCGAGAATGCGCCGAAAGCTTTCATCGGCATGCTGAAGGGCGAGAATTTCGGCAAGCAGCTCGTCAAGCTTGTCTGACGGGCACATCCCCTCGAGCGGTGGATTCGACCGGTGATGCCCCTTGACCACCAGCTCTTCGGGACGCACGAAAGCTTACTTGGGTTTCAGCAAGGGCCAGGCTTTGGCCCGTCGGGGCAGCGTCCATTGCCTTGGGGCGCACTCGAGCCGGAGGTGGCCATGAGCAGGCAAAATGCCAGAGATGGATCGAAGGCTTCGCGGCAGACGCGAGGCTTGCGCGACACCGTTGCCCGCCTCCCCAAGCTAGCGCTCGCATCGATGATGTTGGCATCCGCAATCGCGAGCTTCACTCTGCCGCTGAAGGCGCAGCAGCTCCCCAAGGTGACCTATGGCACGAACTGGCTGGCAGAAGCGGAGCATGGGGGCTTCTATCAGGCGGTCGTCGACGGCACTTACAAGAAATACGGGCTCGACGTGACGATCATGCAAGGCGGGCCGAACAACAATCTGCGCCTCATGATGTCTTCCGGGAAGATCGATTTCTTCATGGGAACCGACATGATCCAGGCGATGAGCGCCGTTGCCGAAGGCGTTCCGACGGTCGTGGTGGCGGGCATGTTTCAGAAGGACCCGCAGGTGCTGATGTCGCATCCCGGCGAGGGCCTCGACACCTTCGCAAGTCTGAAGGACGCTCATGTGATTCTCGTCTCGAAGGAGGCCATCACCTCCTTCTATCGTTGGCTCGAATCGGCCTGGGGCTTTTCGGAGGACAAGATCGGCCCTTACAATTTCAATCCCGCGGCTTTCATCCGGGACAAGAAATCCGTGCAGCAGGGCTTTGCCACGTCCGAGCCGTACGCGGTCGAGAAGGTTGGAGGTTTCAAGCCGAACGTCTTTCTTCTTGCCGACAACGGCTTCGACACCGCGGCGACCACGATCGAGGGTCGGCGCGATTTCGTCGAAAAGAACCCGGACATCGTGCAGCGATTCGTGGATGCCAGCGCGATCGGTTGGTATCACTATCTCTACGGCGACAACAAAGCCGCCAACGAGCTCATCAAGAAAGACAATCCCGAGATGACGGACGAGCAGATCGCCTACTCGATCGCCAAGCTCAAGGAATATGGGATCGTCGATTCAGGGGATTCGTTGAAGAACGGTATCGGCGCGATGTCGGATGCCCGAATGAAAAGCTTCTACGAGCAGATGGCGAAGGCCGGCGTCCTGCCGCAAGGGCTCGATTATAAGAAGTCCTATACGCTGCAATTCGTGAACAAAGGGGTCGGCGTGGAGTTGAGGCCGAAATGAGGAAGCCGCGAGGGTGAGCGCCCAGTGAGGAGCAACGAGGCGGCAACGATCAGGAGTTCCACTGCGGGCGGCGCGGCGGCTCACCGACGCAGCCAAGCTCATCGCCGCTGGACGTGCGGGGCTGTCTTACCCACTATCCCCACGCAATGAGCTCGTCCGCCTTGCCTCTGAGCCGCTCCTCCCGTCCGCCCGGCGACAGGGCTTTGCTTGACGCCGAAGAGGCGAAGATCGAAGCAGCTCCGCTCGTCACATTGGCGGGGGTTTCGAAGAAATATCAAAACGGCGTCGCCGCGCTCGCGGGTCTCGACCTATGCGTGCGCACCGGCGACTTCCTGTCGCTCCTCGGGCCATCCGGTTGCGGCAAATCGACGGCCTTGCGGTTGATCGCTGGGCTCG
The DNA here is from genome assembly GCA_019247795.1 of Hyphomicrobiales bacterium. GTDB lineage: Bacteria > Pseudomonadota > Alphaproteobacteria > Rhizobiales > Beijerinckiaceae > GAS188. Next base: position 33,663 of record JAFBAK010000353.1, read on the forward strand.
AGCCCGCAACTTCGGGCACCATCGAATGGGCGGGGGGGCAGGCCTCGGGGCGCCCCAGCATCGGTTTCGTTTTTCAGGACCCGACGCTGATGCCTTGGGCGAGCGTCGAATCGAACGTGTTCCTGCCGCTGCGACTCGAGGGCTGGTCCTTCCGCACTGCCTCCGAGCGTATTGAAGAAGCGCTCGCGCTCGTGGGCCTTCCTGATTTCAGGAAAGCGATGCCGCGGGAGCTCTCGGGGGGCATGAAGATGCGGGTGTCGATCGCCCGCGCTCTCGTCACCCGCCCCAGCCTTCTCCTCATGGACGAGCCTTTCGCCGCGCTCGACGAGATCACCCGCTTCAAGCTCAATGACGACCTGATGCGCCTGAAGCAGGAAATGAATTGCACGGTGATTTTCGTGACCCATTCGATCTACGAAAGCGCCTATCTCTCGACGCGCATCGCCGTGATGGCAGCCCGGCCGGGGCGCATCATCGCTGAGATCGGCCTCGATGCAGCGTTGCCGCGGAAAGAACATTTCCGGCGCGAGAGCGCCTATCTCGATGCCTGCGCCAGGGCCGCGGATGCGCTGCATGGCGCCATGGATGCCAAGGATCACATGTGACACGCGAGCTCCCGCACATGGGTGCGCCGGACGATGAAGCCGAGGCCGGCACATCGGCCCGCGGCCGCCGGGCCGGCGAGGTCGCGAGAGCTCGCCTCGTCGGCATCATCCTTCCGATCGCCGTGTTCGCCGGCGCGATCGGGCTTTGGGAATTCATCGTGCGGGTGAACGGCATCGAGCCCTATGTCCTGCCGGCGCCCAGCGTCGTCATCGCGACGCTCGCCAAGGATTGGGGCACGCTCTCGCTCTCGCTGCTCGTCACCTTGCGCACCATGGCGATCGCGCTCGTGCTCGCGACCGTCGGCGGCGTCCTCATCGCCGTCATCTTCGCACAATCGCGGCTGATCGAACGCTCGCTCTATCCGTTCGCGGTCATCCTGCAGGTGACGCCGATCGTTGCCATCGCGCCGCTCCTTCTCGTCTACCTCAATTCCGGAACGGCGATCCTGGTCTGCGCCTTCATCGTCGCCTTCTTTCCGATCCTGTCGAACACGACGCTCGGTCTCGCCTCGACCGATCCCAATCTGCGCAATCTCTTCAAGCTCTACGGCGCCGGCCCTTGGCGCGAGCTCGTGCTGTTGCGGGCGCCTTCCGCGTTGCCGTACTTTCTCGGCGGCCTTCGCATCGCCGGCGGGCTGGCGCTCATCGGCGCGGTGGTCGCCGAGATCGCGGCGGGATCGGCGGGCCAGGGCTCGGGGCTCGCCTACCGCATCGTCGAGTCAGGGTATCGTCTCAATATCCCGCGCATGTTCGCGGCCTTGCTCCTGATCTCGCTCACCGGCATCCTGGTCTATGCGGTCCTGGCGCTCGTCTCACATCTCCTGCTCCGTCGCTGGCACGAAAGCGCGCTCGATCGATGAAGTATCTCTGCAGCGCTTACGAACTTCGAATTCCCACCGGGAACCACGGACGTGTGATCGCGAGGCTTCCCGTGCGGGCGAGGTGAAATGCTGAGGTCGAAGTGAAAGGCGTAGCCTCGCCTCACCTCGCGACCTTTTCTTATCTCACTCCTTCTCACTCCTCACCTTTCCCTTGCCGCTCGAGCACCTCGCGCACCGCCTCGACGAGCTTCATCTCGGGCACCGCGAATTGGGCCGGCCTCGCGGCCCTGTATTGCTCATGTGAGGCGATGGCCTTGGCTTCGCGCGCGCCCTCGACGAGATCCTTGATCTGAACCTCGCCTCTCGCCTTCTCGTCGCCGCCTTGGATCACGACAAGGGGTGAGCCGCGCCTGTCGGCGTATTTCATCTGCGCCTTCATGCCGGCGCCGCCGAGATACATTTCGGCCTTGATGCCGGCCGAGCGCAGAGCCGATGTCATGCGCTGATAGTCCTCGACACGCTCGCGATCCATGACGAGCACCACGACGGGTCCGCGTTGCGCGAGGCCGGTCACGATCGGGCTCTTCACCGCCTTGAGTGCCGAGAACAGGCGCGAGACGCCGATGGAAAAACCGGTCGCGGGCACGTCCTCGCCGCGAAACCGGCCGACAAGGCCGTCATAGCGCCCGCCGCCGCCGACCGAGCCGAACACCACGGGCTCGCCTTTCTCGTTCGGGACCGTGAAGGTGAGCTCCGCCTCGAAGACGGGGCCGGTGTAATATTCGAGGCCACGCACAACGGACCGATCGATGAGGATGCGGCTCTCGTCATAGCCGGCGGCACGCGCGAATTGCGCCACACCCTTCAGGTCTTGGATCGCTCTCTGTCCGATCGCGCCGAAGGCGACCTTCTCCTGCAGCCAGTCGAGGCGCGCCAAATTCTCCCTCGGCAGCTCGCTCAGCGCCGTGTCGGGCTTGTACGTCGTCCTTTCTTGCGATGCGTCGCCTGCAAAACCGAGAAAGCGCATCACATTGTCGGCTTGTGCGGGCACAAGGCCGGCACCCTTGGTGAAGTCGCCGCTCTCATCCTTGCGGCCACCTGTCAAAAGCTGGAACACGCCATCCGGCCCGAGGCGGTCGAGCTTGTCGATGGCGCGTAAAACTCCAAGCCATTGCGCGTCGCTGATGTCCTCCTGCGCCGTCAGGGTCTCGCGCAGGCCTTCGAGCAATTTACGGCTGCTCACCTTGATCACATAGTCGCCGCGCGCGATGCCGACGGCCTCCATGGCGTCGGCCATCATCATGCACATCTCCGCATCGGCAGCCGGTGAGGCCGCGCCGACCGTGTCCGCGTCGAACTGCATGAATTGACGGAAGCGGCCGGGACCCGGCTTTTCGTTGCGGAACACCCATCCGGCGCGATAGCTGCGGAAAGGCTTTGGCAAGGCATCGAAATGTTCCGCCACGTGGCGGGCAAGCGGCGCGGTGAGGTCATAGCGCAGCGACAGCCATTGCTCGTCATCGTCCTTGAAGGAAAAGACGCCTTCGTTGGGACGATCCTGGTCGGGCAGGAACTTGCCGAGCGCGTCGGTATATTCGACGAAGGGCGTCTCCATCGGCTCGAAGCCGTAGCGCTCGTACACCTTGCGGATCTGGTCGAGCATGCGTTCGCTCGACGCGATCTCGGCGGCACCGCGGTCGGCGAAACCGCGCGGCAAGCGAGCCTTCAGGCGATTGGATTTGTCGGTTTTCATGGCGGATGTTGCTATCGCAGGGCCCAAGGCCGCGCAAGAAACGGCGAAAGTTGGAGGCGATCCCTCGTTTAGGCGCCCAACATTCTCGCTTGCAAGGTAGCGCAAATCGAGAGGGGCCCCTCCGGCAACAGCGAGGCAATGCGCTCCTCCTCAACTGCACCCGGCGGCCGAGTGCAACTTTAGGTCTGTCATCAAACTGAGATGCAGTTCGGTTCTACCCTTGCGCATGCTCGAGCGTCCTGATGCTGATTCGAAGAGGAAAGTCGCTGCAATCTTCGTTTCCGATCTGCACCTTGGCACGAGGTCTAGTCAGGACGCACATTTCCTCGAATTCCTCAAGGCGTATGACTCCAAGACGCTCTATCTGGTTGGCGACCTGATCGATGGGTGGCGGCTGAAACGCTCCGGGTGGTACTGGCCGCAGGGCCATAACGACGTCTTGCAAAAGCTCCTCCGCAAGGCGCGCAAGGGCACCAGGATCATCTACGTCCCGGGCAACCACGACGAGTTCCTGCGCAATTTTCTCGGCCTGAAATTCGGCGGGGTGAAGATCGTCGATCGTATCGTGCATCGGACCGTCGACGGAAGACGCTTGCTCGTCCTGCACGGTGACCAATTCGACATGGTGGTGCGACACGCGGTGTGGCTCGCCTCGGTCGGGGATGTGCTGTATGATATGGCGTTGTGGCTCAACCGGCAGATCAACGGGGTGCGCCGACGCCTCGGCTTCACCTACTGGTCACTGTCCGCATGGGCCAAGCACAAGGTGAAGCAGGCGGTGAACTATATGGGCCGCTTCGAGGAAGTGCTGGTGGCGGAAGCGCGACGCGAGGGTGTCGACGGCATCGTCTGTGGCCACATCCATCACGCCGCGATCGAGCACTATGACGGCGTCACTTATCTCAACAGCGGGGATTGGGTGGAAAGCTGCACGGCGCTCGTCGAGCATCTCGATGGGCGTTTCGAGATCATCCGGTGGCTCGATGTCGCCGCCAAGGCTCCGGCCAGCATGCCCGTGCCGGTTCATGCCGCGGCCGTGCCGCTCCTGGACGCAGTGGCTTGACGCGCATCCTCATCGTTACGGACGCCTGGGCGCCGCAGGTCAACGGGGTTGTGCGCTCGCTCGAGAATCTGCTGCGAGAGGCACCTCGCCTCGGCATCGAGTTCGCGATGTTGACGCCCGAGCCCTTTCGAACCATCCCCTTGCCGACTTATCGCGAGGTGCGGGTCGCGCTGACGCGCCCGGGCGTGATGGCGGAGAGGATTGAAGCGGCCGACCCCGATTACATCCATATCGCGACCGAAGGCCCACTCGGCATTTGTGCGCGCCTTGCCTGCCTTCGCTCGGGCCGCCCCTTCACCACGAGCTATCACACGCGCTTTCCGGAATATCTGGCCGCGCGCTACATCGCGCCCCAATGGTTCACCTATGCGTTGATGCGCGAGTTCCACAACGCGGGAGCCGGTGTCATGGTGGCGACAGCGACGCTCGAGCGCGAGCTCGCGGCGCGGGGCTTCCAGCGGCTGATGCGCTGGTCGCGCGGTGTCGATGCCGAGCTCTTTCGGCCGCGAGAGACGGGCGCATTCGACTTGCCGCGACCCATCTTCCTGTCCTGCGGTCGGCTCGCGGTGGAGAAGAACCTCGCTGCCTTCCTGTCGCTCGATCTTCCCGGCTCGAAGCTCGTCGTCGGCGAGGGCCCGGCGCGGCGCGCGCTCGAAACCCGCTTCCCTCAGGCGCGTTTTACGGGCGCTCTCCAGGGAGAGGCGCTCGCCACGGCCTATGCGAGCGCCGACGTCTTCGTCTTCCCGAGCCTCACCGACACTTTCGGCATCGTCCTTCTCGAAGCCTTGGCATCGGGCCTCCCGGTGGCCGCCTATCCCGTCGCGGGGCCAAGGGACGTGATCGGCGACAGCGGCGCCGGCGTGCTCGATGGCGATCTCCGCAAGGCGGCTCTTGCCGCGCTCGAGATCCCGCGCGAAAGGGCACGCGCCCATGCGCTCACCTTCAGCTGGGAAGCCTCGGCGCGCCAGTTCGTCGACAACGTGCAAAGCGCGCACGCAAAGGACGCGCGATTCGCGCGCCGCTCATGGCTTCGCCGCCGCAGGGTTCCGGCCCCGAGCCTCCAAAGCTGAATTTTCGAAGGTTCGAGCCATGCAAGCCGAGGCAAAAGATTGCCGCTCGGCGCTCGCCTGATGCGAGCCGACTGCACTTAGCTGAGAGCATTGTTCGGCGGCGAGAAGGTTGATAAGAGCCCGCCCGGGCGAGGCGGAAGGCGCCTCCGGAGGCAGGCAATGGCGCAACCGATGAAACTCGTTGCCGGCAATTCGAACCGGTCGCTGGCCGAGGCGATCGGGGAATATCTCGAGCTGCCGCTGACGGCATGCTCGGTGCGCCGTTTCGCCGACATGGAGATCTTCGTCGAGATCCAGGAGAACGTGCGCGGACAGGACGTCTTCGTGATCCAATCGACCTCGTTTCCGGCGAACGACCACCTCATGGAGCTGCTCATCATCATCGATGCGTTGCGCCGCTCCTCGGCGAAGCGGATCACGGCCGTGATGCCCTATTTCGGATATGCGCGGCAGGACCGGCGCTCGACGGGCCGCACGCCGATCTCGGCGAAGCTCGTTGCCAACCTGATTACGCGCGCCGGGGCCGATCGGGTGCTCACGGTCGATCTGCATGCCGGGCAAATTCAGGGCTTCTTCGACATTCCGCTCGACAACTTGTTCTCGGCGCCCGTCATGGTGCGCGACATCAAGGAGCGCATGGACCTCAGCAATCTCACCGTGGTCTCGCCGGATGTCGGGGGCGTGGTGCGTGCCCGTGCGCTCGCCAAGCGGATCGGCGCGCCGCTTGCGATCGTGGACAAGCGGCGCGAGCGGGCGGGCGAATCGGAGGTGATGAACATCATCGGCTCGGTCGAGGGCACCTCCTGCATCCTGGTGGACGACATCGTCGATTCGGGCGGCACCTTATGCAACGCCGCCGACGCGCTGATCGCGCAAGGCGCGAAGGACGTATCCGCCTATATCACGCACGGGGTGCTTTCGGGGGGTGCGGTCGACCGGGTCATGAAATCGCAGCTGCACGAGCTCGTCGTGAGCGACACCATCGCGCCGACGCCCGAGCAGAAGAGCGCGCCGAACATCCGCACGCTGCCGATCGCGCCGCTCATCGGTGAGGCGATCGCCCGCACGGCGAAGGAAGAAAGCGTCTCGAGCCTGTTCGATTGA
>JAFBAK010000295.1 GCA_019247795.1 Hyphomicrobiales bacterium
GGCCTCGATCGTCTTGCCCGCACCCACATCGTCGGCGATGAGGAGATTGACGCGCGGCAAGGCGAGCGCCTTGGCGAGCGGAACGAGCTGATACGCGTAGGAGTGGATGCCCGCCCTGAAGGGCGCCTGCAGCAGCTTGCGGTCGGCCGCCGTCGCCGTGTTCCAGCGGATCGAGCGCAGATAGGCCGAGAACACCTCGGGATCGTCCGTGCCCGAGCCTTCGATCGAGAACCGGCCGTCGCCGAGGAGCGCGGCATCGATCTCGTCGCTCCACAGTACCTCGAGCCTTTCGCCTTGGGCATCGTCGTCGATGCAGGCGAGTTTCGCGCGAAACCGCGCATCCTCGCCGGTCACGTCCTCGACGAGCCAATGCCGGGTGCGCAAGGACACGAAGTCCCCTGCCCTCGGCGGAGCCGCGTCAACGCTCATCTTCGGAGTTCCAAGACCGTCGCCTCCCAGCTACGAGCGTGACATATGCCACGCTTTGTCGTCACCCGGAAAGCGCCGCGTTCGCCACTCCGCCACGACTGGGCGGGGGCTGGCAAACAGCGTCATGACCGGGCTCGGCGCGGTCATCCACGCCTTCCGAGCTGAGTCCTCGCAAGGAGAAGGCAGGGATGCGCAGCGCGAGTGCGAGTGACGCCGTTGGGCGCCCCCGACCGCTCACCTCACTTGTTCGAATTCCAGATGTCGGTGGACAATTTCCAATTGCCGCCTTCCTTCTGCCAGATGACGACGTATTTGCCGTCGACCTGTTGCGGGGATTGGCCCTTGGTCTTGAGCACGAAGGTGCCGATCTCGCGCGCCGCATCGTTGCCGAGCGGCTGGACGTCGATGGTCGTGAGCCGCATCCCCTCGAGCTGCTCGGACCCCTTCTTCCAGAAGTTTTGAATGGCTTCTCGGCCTCTGACCAGAGGCGAGCCGGCCGGCAGCACCACGGCCTCCTCGGTGTACATGGCGCCGATCGCCGCCGCGTCGCCCTTGTTGAAAGCGGCGGCGAACTGATCGTTCAGCATTTGGATATGCGCACTGTCCTGCGCGAAGGCAGGCGCGCCAAAAGCCAGAAGGGAAGTGATGATCGCGAGCTTGAGCATCGTCATTCTCCTGTCAGGACGAGAATGGGCCGCGTCCGGAACGGCTCGGCATGCGGCACGTGTTCGCCGCGCCGCGCCGGATCAGCATAGGGGATGCGTCCAATCGGGCAAACGCATTCGCCTCATCCAAACGTTTGCGCTCCGAGCGCGTGAAAACGCAATCGCGCCCTTGAGAACCTATGTCGAGATCTGTTCGAGCTCGAGCTCGCGCGTGCGCGGGCCGAACTTGCCGATCGAGATCACGACCATCGCCATCGCGAAGGCGATGAGGCCGAAGACGCCTTTCGTGCCGGCGACAGCCAGGATGTTCTGGATGATGTAGCTCGCGAACACGGTGCTGATACGGCTGAACGAATAGGTGAAGCCTACGGCGCGGGCACGCACCCGCGTCGGAAAGAGCTCGGTCTGGTAGTTGTGAAACGAGTAGGAGAGCACGTTGTTCGAGAGCGTGATCAGCACGCCGAAGAGGATCAAAAGCTCCATCCGGCTTTGATACGAGAAGATGACGCCGAAGACGCCGATGCCGACCGCCGCGCCGACCAATTGCCATTTGCGCTCGATCTTGTCGGCGAAGCTCATCGCGAGGAGCGGGCCGAACGGATTGGCGATCGCGATGATGAACGAATATTGCAGGCTCGAACCGAGGTTGATCCCGGTCTGCTGGGCGATCAAGGTCGGCACCCAGGCGGCGAAGCCGTAGAAGCCGAAGGTCTGGAAGAACTGGAACACCATCAGCATGATGGTGCGGGCCCGATAGGGAGGCTCGAAAATCTCGCCGAAGCGGCCCATCGGGTCGGCCTTCTCGACCGAATGCGGTGCCGGGGCGGGCAGCGGGGCGCCGCCGAGATCCTCGGTGACCCTCCTCTCGATCTCCGCCGTGACCGCCTCGGCTTCGTCGAGCCGCCCGTGATTGATGAGCCAGCGCGGGCTCTCCGGCACGGCGCGCCGGATGAACCAGACGAAGAGCGCGCCGACCGAACCGATGAGCACCACCCAACGCCAGCCGTCGAGCCCGAAGGGTTTCGTATCCACCAACATGTAGGCGATGAAGGCGACGACGGGCACGACGGCGAATTGCACGGTCTGATTGAACGCGAAGGCGCGCCCGCGAAGCGATTTCGGCACGAGTTCCGACAGATAGGTGTCGATGGTGACGAGCTCGACGCCGATGCCGATGCCGGCGATGAGCCGCCAAAGGGAAATCTCCAGGCCCGTGTTCTGAAACGCCATGATCAAGGTCGCGGCGCAATACCAGAGCATCGAATAGGTGAAGATCGTTCGCCTTCCGTAGCGATCGGCCACATAGCCGAACACGAAGGTGCCGATGAACAGGCCCGCGAATGTCGCCGCCACGAACAGCGCGGGTCCTGCGAAGATGCCGACCTGAACGTCCTTGAGAAGGCCGGCTCTCACGAGGCTCGGCACGACATACGCGGTCATGAAGAGGTCGTAGAACTCGAACATGCCGCCGAGCGAAAGCAGTGTGATCAGCATCCAGACATGACGGGTCGCGGGAAGCCGATCGAGCCGCGCCAGGATGGCGGCGGCGCGCCCTTCGCTTCGTGCATCGTTCATCTTCGTTCCTCCCCTTCGCGTTGATCCGCCATCGCACGCCGTGATCATTGGCGCGAACACTCTTGCGGGCCGCTTCTACCTGCATCATCGCCGATTCGCGTCCGAAGGGAAACCGGCTTCGGAAAGAGGAGGCTCGGCCAGGGCGCGGCCAAGACTCGGTCAAGAGGCTCGGCCAAGAGACTCGGCTAGTCCTCGCGTTGACCTCGGCGGCAAGCCATAGGAAGCTTCGCTCATGCGCAACGGTGCCGATTCGTTGCCGCCAGCATCGCGGCCTTCATCTCGTTCGAGGCGGCCCCCGCGACTTCGGACCGGGCTCGCCGCGCTCGCCTTCATGGCTTTCATCTCCGCGCCGCGCGCAACCGAAATCGAGAACGAGCCGGCGCGCGATCTCTTCGGCGCGGTGAGCAAGCCCTCGCCTGGGTCGCCTCGGCCGATCGGCTTTTTCTCAAAAGGCTGCCTCGCAGGGGCCGTGCAGTTGCCGATCACCGGAGAGGATTGGCAGGTGATGCGCCTCTCGCGCAACCGCAACTGGGGCATGCCTGCGCTGTTGCGCACCATCGAGCACATCGCGAGAGATGCGCATCGGGCCGGATGGCCCGGCCTCCTGATCGGCGACATGTCCCAACCTCGCGGCGGCCCGATGAAGACAGGCCACGCGTCGCATCAGATCGGCCTCGATGTCGACATCTGGCTCACGCCCATGCCCTCCTACGTCTTGACGCCGGCCGAGCGCGAGGAGATGTCGGCCGTGAATGTCGTCGCGCCCGACCGGCTCACCGTTGACCGCTCCGTCTGGTCGCCAGCGCATCTGGCACTGATCAAGGCGGCGGCCGAGCAACCCGAAACCACGCGCGTTTTCGTCAACCCGGCGATCAAGAAGGAGCTTTGCCGAACGGCGGGATCGGACCGCGGCTGGATGACGAAGGTGCGTCCCTATTGGGGTCATGACGACCACATCCATGTTCGCATCGCTTGCCCGGCGGGCGCCGCGTCATGCGAGGAGCAGGAGCCGCCGCCCGAGGGCGATGGCTGCGCCGAGAAGGATCTCGCCTATTGGTTTCAGCCCGAGGTGCTGCACCCGACCCCCGGCAAGCCGCGCCCGCCGCTGCCGCTTTCGGCGCTTCCGGGCGAGTGCCGGTCGGTGCTTCTTGAACGGTGATGAGGAGCGAGTAGGGAGTAGCAAATACCGAATAGACCGCATCCAACGATGCTACTCGCTACTCGCTACTCGCTTATCAACGACCCGTTTCGCCTTGCCGAACGAGCGCTCGACGGCGCCGGGTGGCGCGACCGTGACCTTTGCAGTTACGCCGACGAAATTCTTCACCGAATCCTGCAACCGACGTGACGCGTGCACCCGCTCTTCCTCGGAGGCCGCGTGCGGGCGCGCCTCGACCAGGATCTCCATCTCGTCGAGCCTGCCTTCGCGCGTCAGCACGATCTGGTAATGCGCGGCGAGCGTCTCGACCTTGAGGAGTTCCTCCTCGATCTGCGTCGGGAAAACGTTGACGCCGCGCAAGATCATCATGTCGTCGGAGCGGCCGGTGATCTTCTCCATGCGCCGCATCGAGCGCGCCGTGCCGGGCATGAGGCGCGTGAGATCGCGCGTGCGATAGCGGATCACCGGCATGGCTTCCTTGGTCAACGAGGTGAAGACGAGCTCGCCCTTGTGGCCATCCGGCAGCACCTCCCCGGTCGAGGGATCGATCACTTCGGGAAAGAAATGGTCCTCCCAGATGTGCAAGCCGTCCTTCGTCTCGAAGCATTCATTGGCGACGCCCGGCCCCATCACTTCGGAAAGCCCGTAGATGTCGACGGCATGCATGTCGAACTCATCCTCGATCTCGGCGCGCATCGAATTGGTCCAAGGCTCGGCGCCGAAGATGCCGATCTCGAGCGACGACGAGCGCGGGTCGATGCCGGCCCGGCGAAATTCATCGAGGATGGCGAGCATGTAGGAGGGTGTCACCATGATCACGTCCGGACGAAAATCATGGATGAGCTGCACCTGTCGCTCGGTCATGCCGCCCGACATCGGGACCACGCCGCAGCCGAGCTTCTCGGCACCCGCATGGGCGCCGAGCCCTCCGGTGAAGAGCCCGTAGCCATAGGCGACGTGAACGAGCATGCCGGGCCTTGCGCCCGAGGCTCGCATCGAGCGCGCCATGAGCGCTGCCCAGACGTCGAGATCGGCCTTGGTGTAGCCGACCACCGTCGGCTTGCCGGTTGTGCCGGAGGAAGCATGGATGCGCGCGATTTGCGCGCGCGGCACGGCGAAGAGACCGAAAGGGTAATTGTCGCGCAAATCCGCCTTGCTGGTGAAAGGGAATTTGCGCAGATCCTCGAGGCTCACGAAGTCGCGCGGATGGACGCCGGCCTCATCGAATTTTTTTCGATACGCCGCCAGGTTCTCATAGGCGTGCGCCAAGATCGCGGCGAGGCGTCGCGTCTGCAACGCCGAGATCTCATCGCGCGAAGCCTTCTCGATCGGATCGAGGCTATCGGGCCGCGGGGCTTTGCCGAGACGCATCATCTCCTCCGTCGAGGCAATCGGCGAGGAGCGAGGAGCGAAATCGTGGAAGGTGAGCAGGGAACAGCGGCCAGGACTCACGTCGTTGCCCCATTCACTCCTCCCTCTTCAACTCGCTACTCGCCATTCGCTACTCGCCTTCTCACACTCCCGTCTCGAGCACGAGCGTGCCCTTGACGGTACGCGACAGGCCGCGGAACTCGGCGATCACCTCACCGTCCTGACGCGTGACCGTGACGTCGTAGACGCCGGAGCGCTCTGCCCGCGACATCTCCCGGCAGCGGGCCGTCAGCACGTCACCCAACCGGCCGGGCGCGAGAAAAGTGATGGCGCAATGCTGCGCCACCGCGCGCTGATTGTGGCTGTTGCAAGCGAAGGCGAAGGCCGAATCGGCGAGCGTGAAGATGTATCCGCCATGGCAGAGCCCGTGCCCGTTCACCATCTGCTCCGAAACCGGCATGGTGAGTGTCGCCTCGCCGGGCGCGATCTCGGTGATCGCCATGCCGAGCGCGCGGCTTGCCTTGTCCTGCGCCCACATGGCGTCCGCCGCCGCACGCGCAAGTCTTTCGGTGGTCATCGCAAATACCCGCCGGCGATGTGACGACGACGGCGAAAATCTCGGAGCTTCACGATCATGGCCTACCTTTGAAGTTCGCCTTCCGCTTCTCCATGAAGGCGCGCACGCCCTCGGCATAATCCTCCGTGCGGCCGGCTTCGCGCTGCAGATCGCGCTCGAGCGCAAGCTGCTCGTCCAGCGTGTTGGCCAGGGAGGCGTTGAGCGCCTGCTTGGCGAGCGCCAGGCCTTGTGTGGCGCTTTCAGCGAAACGGGCGCAAATCGCATGCGCCTCGCCCATCAGCGCATTGTCGTCGACGGATTTCCAGATGAGGCCCCAATTCGCGGCCGTGTCGGCCGGAACAGGTTCGGCCAAGAAAGTCATGCCGCGCGCGCGAGCTTCGCCCGCGAGGCGAGGCAGGAAATAGGTGCCGCCGGCGTCCGGAATGAGGCCGATCCGCGCGAACGCCTCGAGGAAGATCGCCGAACGCGCCGCGAGAACGATGTCGCAAGCGAGCGCGATATTGGCGCCGGCGCCCGCCGCCACCCCGTTCACGGCGCAGACGATCGGCATGGGCAAGGCGCGCAATTGCTTCACAAGCGGTGAATAGAGGGTCTCGATCGTGCGGCCGAGGTCCGGCGGTTCTGCGCCCTCGCCCATCACGCGATCGGAAAGGTCCTGTCCGGCGCAAAATCCGCGCCCCGCACCGGTGAGCAGCACCGAACGGCAGGTTTTGTCGCCCTCCGCCTCCACGAGGGCGGCGCGAAGCGCCAAATGCATCGCCTCGTTGAATGAGTTAAGCCGCGAAGGCCGATTGAGCGTGATCACACGGTAGCCTTGCCGGCTCTCGACCAGGACGGGTGCGTCCTCCATGCGTCCTCCTCTTTGACATTCGCGCCACGCTACTCGCGTCCGGGGACTCTCATGTCGGCGCAGGCCGGATGTCAACGCCAGGCTGGACATGAGCGGCGCCTAACAGGCTCGGGCCGCCGAACCTTGCGGCAAGGCGATTCGCCACGATATGGAGAATGATGGACAAGACCCTGCGCTCTTCGCTTGTTTCGGTCGAGACGCCGGAGGAAGCGGTCGCGAGGCTCGATCGCCTCCATAGCGACGCGACGAATGCGCTGCGGCAAGCCTTGGAGCGTTTTCTCGAGACGCGCGAGCCGCCGGCGCCTGATGAGCGCGCCCGATTTCGCTATCCTGAAATCCGCGTCACTTACGAGCCCGAGGGCCTTCAGCCGCTCGTGCGGCGTGCCTTCGCCAAATTTCCCGCACCCGGCGTCTACGCGACCACCGTGACGCAGCCGGCGGCCTTCCGCTCCTATCTGCTCGAGCAATTGCGCCCGCTGATGAGCGAATATGGGGCGACGGTCGAAGTCGGCGTCAGCGGCGAGGAGATCCCTTACCCTTATGTGTTCGAGCGTGGCGACGAGCTTTCCCGCGAAGGCGTGACGGCGGCCGAGCTTGCCCTCTTCTTTCCGGCGCCCCTGCTTTCGGCCGTCGGAGACGAGATTGCGGATGGCAGCTTCCATCAGGCGCCCGGCGTGGCGCGTCCGCTCGCGCTCTTCGATGCGGTGCGCGTCGATTTCTCGTTGCGTCGCCTCATGCATTACACGGGCGGCGATTGGCGCAACTGCCAATCCTGGGTGATGCTCACCAATTACCACCGCTATGTCGATCAGTTCATCCGCTGGGGATTGGATCGCGTCCGCGAGAAGAGCCGGTTCGAGAAGCTGGTGCTGCCCGGCGACATCGTGATCGACAGTGCCATGCGGGAATCCGAGGCCGCCGCGCTCATCGCATCGAATCCCTGGCACCGTTTCCAGATGCCGGCCTATCACGTCACCGCGAAGGACGGGCAGGGAGTGAGCCTCGTCAACATCGGGGTCGGCCCGTCCAACGCCAAGAACATCACCGACCACCTCGCCGTGCTTCGCCCGAACTGCTGGCTGATGGTCGGGCATTGCGGCGGGCTTCGCCTCTCCCAGCAGATCGGCGATTACGTGCTGGCACATGCCTATTTGCGCCAGGATCGCATCCTCGATCTGCAAGTGCCCGTCGATGTCCCGATTCCGGCGCTCGCCGAAGTGCAGCTCGCCCTGCAGGAAGCGGCCGCTCGCGTGACGGGCGATCGCGGCGAAGCATTGAAGCAGCGGCTGCGCACCGGCACCGTCGTCACCTATGACGATCGCAACTGGGAGCTTCGCTGGAGCAAGGAGCGCCAGCGCATCAACATCTCGCGCGCCGTCGCCATCGACATGGAATCGGGCACGATCGCGACACAGGGCTTCAGGCTGCGGGTGCCCTACGGCACGCTGCTTTGCGTTTCCGACAAGCCGCTGCACGGCGAGATCAAGCTGCCGGGCCCGGCGAACAGCTTCTACAACCGGGCCGTCGGCGAGCATCTCGAGATCGGCCTCGCCGCGATCGACATCCTGCGGAGCGGCCGCGAGGCGCTGCATTCGCGCAAGCTTCGCTCCTTCGACGAGCCGCCTTTCAGGTGAGCCCTCGAAAACTTTTCCCTGGATCGCGTCGCGGCCTCTGTGCTTACCGGCTGTGGGCCCGTGGCCGGCATCGTTTCTTCCATAGGAGACCTGGATGAGCATCAAAGGCAGGAATGCGGTCGTGACCGGGTCGACGAGCGGCATCGGGCTTGGCATCGCGCGGGCTCTCGCGACGGAAGGGGCGAACGTGATGCTCAACGGCTTCGGCGATCCCGGGGCGATCGAGGTGGAGCGCGCGAAGCTCGCGCGCCAATCCTCCGGCGAGGTGCTCTACAATTCCGCCGATATGTCGAAGCCCGCCGAAATTGAAGCCATGATGGAAGAGGCAAAGGCGAAGCTCGGCTCCGTCGATATCCTGGTCAACAATGCGGGGATACAATTTGTTTCCCCCGTCGAGGACTTTCCGAGCGACAGATGGGAAGAGATCATCCGCATCAATCTCGTCGCGGTTTTTCACGCGACCAAGGCGGCGCTGCCGGGCATGAAGGCGCAAAAATGGGGACGCATCATCAATACCGGCTCCGCCCATTCACTTGTCGCCTCCCCGTTCAAATCCGCCTATGTGGCGGCAAAGCACGGCGTCGCCGGGTTCACCAAGACGGTCGCTCTCGAGGTCGCAAGTTTCGGCGTCACCGTCAATTGCATCAGCCCCGGCTATGTTTGGACCGAGCTCGTCGAGAGGCAGATCCCTGACACCATGAAGGCGCGCAACCTGACGAAGCAGCAGGTCATCGACGAGGTGCTGCTCAAGGCGCAACCGACGAAGCAATTCGTCACCGTCGAGCAAGTCGCTTCACTTGCGCTTTATCTTTGTTCCGATGCTGCCTCGCAGATCACCGGGGCCAATCTTTCGATCGACGGCGGCTGGACAGCGCAGTGAGGCGCTAAGAGCATGATCCGAAAAAATGGGAACTATTTTTTCGAAAAGATTATGCTCC
>JAFBAK010000298.1 GCA_019247795.1 Hyphomicrobiales bacterium
ACTTTCGGCTTTGCGCCTTGCGGGGCGCGCGTCACCGAGGGGCCGTTGGCGGCAGGCCTTGTGGCAAAAGGCGCGGGCAGGTCGGCCGGCGTGATCTTGCGCCGAAGCCCCGGCCGGTCCGTCGCCCAGTCCCCATACGCGGCCGAGCCCGTGAGAAGCTCTCCCTCGCCTCGCTGGCTGCCGTCTTGCTGGGCAAGACCCGCCGAAAGCCCCGCGCCGATGACCAGAGCCGCAAGACCAAGTTGCACGCGCATCGATGATCTCCTCGTATCGCCGAAGACATAACATGCCGGGCCGGGATCACCAGGTCGACGCTTTGCCGGTTCGCAATTGCCGAGAATTCGCGCGCAGGCTAAAAGGCGCGACCTTCACCGGGCCCGGGTTTCAGGATCCGTGCCGCAAGAGCTCGTGTCCATGCGCGCCATTCTCGACGTCATTCTCGCCATTCTCGACATCTACTGGTTCATCATCATCGCCACCGCGGTGCTGAGCTGGCTCGTGGCCTTCAATGTTCTCAACATCCGCAATGATCTCGTTCGCACGGTTTGGGACACGCTGACGCGGCTCACCGAACCCGTGCTTCGCCCGATCCGCGAACGCCTGCCGAACATGGGCGGTGTCGACATCTCGCCGATCATCGTGCTTCTGATCATCTATTTCATCGAGCGCTTCATCGCCTATTACGTCTACCCCAACGTCCTCTGAGCCGCATGGTTGCCGCCGATCAGCTGCGCCTCATGATGGCGCTGGCACCACGTGCCTCGCGCGACCTCGTCGACGTCAAAGCCGGCCCTCGAAGGCTCGCCGCCGCGCTGCGGGCGCATTGCCACAGACCTCATTCGACGAAGGACACCGCATGAGCGCTCGCGTCATCGACGGCAAGGCGATCGCCGAGGCGCTAAGGGCCAAGATCGCGGCGCGCGTCGTGGCGCTGAAGGAACGCCACGACGCGACGCCCGGCCTTGCCGTGGTGCTCGTCGGCGACGATCCGGCGAGCCGCGTCTATGTGGCGAACAAGGCGCGCCAGACGATCGAGGCGGGGATGCGCTCCTTCGAGCACAAGCTTCCGGCCGCGACGAGCGAGAAGGAGCTCCTTGCGCTCGTCGAGCGTCTCAACGCCGATGACGAAGTCGACGGCATCCTCGTGCAATTGCCGCTGCCGCGACACATCGATGCCACGCACATCATCGAAGCGATCGATCCGAGGAAGGACGTGGACGGCTTGCATCCGATGAATGCCGGGCTTCTGCTCGCCGGCGCGCCGGCGCTCGCGCCGTGCACGCCGCTCGGTTGCCTCGAGCTCGTGCGCAGCGTGAAGCCGGACATCGCAGGGGCCGAGGCGGTGGTGGTCGGGCGTTCCATCCTCGTCGGCAAGCCGGTGGCGCAATTGCTTTTGGCCGAGAGCGCGACAGTGACGATCGCGCATTCGCGCACACGCGATCTCCCGGGCGTCTGCCGGCGCGCCGATATTCTGGTCGCGGCCGTCGGCAAGCCGAAAATGATCCGTGGCGATTGGGTGAAGCCCGATGCCATCGTCATCGATGTCGGCATCAACCGCGTGCCGAACCCATCGGCGGGCGAGGGCCGCACCAGGCTCGTCGGCGATGTCGCCTATGCGGAAGCCGCGAAAGTCGCTGGCGCGATCACACCGGTCCCCGGAGGCGTGGGACCCATGACCATCGCCTGCCTGCTTTCGAATACGCTCGACGCGGCGATGCGGCGGAGGGGAATAGCGAATAGCGAGTAGCGAGATAGTGAAAAGCGCGGGACCGAAGCTGGCTACTCGCTACTTGCCACTCGCCATTCGCTACTCGCCCTTTCAGAACGGGTAGTACTGATAAGCCCAGGTTTCCGAGAGCGTCTTCTCGTTGAGCTTGAGGTAGCAACGCAGCTCCACCGGATCCTGGCCTTCGACGATGAGGTCGAACTGGGTGCGCCAATGGCCGGGAACATCGTCCGGCACCGGCTCGGTGAACTGGTAAGGGCCGAAGGTGCCGCGTGAAGCGGTCACCACAGGCTCGGGTTTCACGCCATAGGGCAGGTCGCGCAAAGGCGCGCCTTCGAACTCGATCAGGAATTTCCGCACGCCCTTCGGACGCGGCTGGCCGGGCTGTCCGCCGCGCCCGAGCCTCGTCGCGACGACGCGCGCCAGCGGTGAAGGGAAGGGCTCGTCGGCGAGCCAGTAGAGGCGGTAGGTGAAGGAGAGATGCTGTCCGGCCGTCGTCGGCGTCTTCGGCACCCAGCTCGCCACGATGTTGTCGTGGATCTCGTCGTCGGTGGGAAATTCGAGGAGCTGCACGGCGCCTTGTCCCCAATCGTCGAGTGGTTCCACCCAGGTCGAGGGACGCTTCTCGTATTTCACGCCGTCCTGATAATGGTCGAAGATGCGGTCGCGCTGCAGAAGACCGAAGCCACGCGGGTTTTCATCGAGGAAGCTCGAGAGCGTCGTGCGCGGCGGGTTGTTCAGCGGACGCCAGATGTGCTCGCCGGCGCGCGTCCAGAGCGCGAGCCCGTCGGAATCGTGGACGGCGGGGCGCCAGTCGATCGCGGTCGGCTTCGCAGTTTGCGAATACCAGAACATGGAGGTGAGCGGCGCGATGCCGAGACGCTCGATCGAGGCGCGTGGATGGAGGTCGGCCTCGATATCCATCACCACGCCTTTCGTGCGATGCAAGGCGAAGCGGTAGGCACCGGCAAGGCTCGGCGAATCGAGAAGCGAGTGAAGGATGACGGGGTCGTCATCGGTCGCGGCAGGCTCGATCCAGTGAGCGATAAAATCGGGAAATTCCTCCGGTCCCGGACCGCCCGGCGTGATGGCGGCGCCGCGCGCCGACATGCCGACCTGGCCGAGCTCGCCGACCGCGCGGAAATAGGAGGCGCCGAGGAAGGTGACCCAGGGCTCGAGCAACTTCCAGTCGGGGCCGTCGCGCGCCTCCATCACCCACAAGCCGGCGAACGCCGAAGCATCCTTCGGCAAGGCGGCGGCCGGGCTCGTCGGCGGTATGGTGAAGTACTCAGGGCGGTAGAGAATCTCCCGCGCCTCGCCGTTGCTAACGGCGTACATGCGCACCGTCTTCGGGAAATATTTCCCGACATGCTGGAAGGTGACGGGATAAGCCCCTCCCCCATCACCCCAGAGCGCATAATCGTAACGGAAGCGCAGCTTGCCATGGGCATCGTAATCGAGCTTCTGCACGATGTCGGGATTGGGCCGAGGCGGCGGATCATAAGGTTGCGCGGCGAGCGCCTTGGCGCGCTCCTTCAGCGCGTCATGGGAAAATGGCTGGGGAGGACCGAACTCGAGCGCGGCGGGATTCGCCTTCGCGTCCGCGCCGGCGAGCGCGGACGCCGCCATCGCCTGCAACATATGCCTGCGGCTCAGCATGGATGCGGGGGAGGCTGAGATCAGCGCCTTCGGTTGGCGAATTCGACGCGCAGGGCGCTGCGCACGAACATGACGAGGAGCGCGATGCCTCCGGCGGCGAAAATCGCCATCATCGCGTAGGTGAGGGTGGGTCCGAGCTCGATGAGGCCGGCCAGCGCCCATCCGGCGGCGAGCGCGGCGCCCATGACCTCGGTGCCCACGAGCACCGCGACGCTGATGACCGTGAACAATCCACCACCGGTGTCACCCGAGGCGGGAACGGACATATCCCGGTTCTGAGCCATGAAGTTCGGTTACGACAGGAAAGGCCAATTCGCAAGCTCGCAGGCGACCCGTCAACCGGAAGCTCAGCTCGGATCGAAGCCCTCGATCGCCGCGACGAGCCGAGCCAGATCCTCCTCGCGCGACAAGCGATGATCGCCGTCCTTGATCAAGGTGATGACGCTCTCATCCCACGAAAGATGCTCCATGAGGGTCAAGGCGTGTCGCCAGGGGACGTCGGGGTCCCGCATGCCCTGCAGGACATGGACCGGGCATCCGGTCTGGATCGTGCCGCCGAGGAGGAGGTGATGTTTCCCCTCTTCGATCAGGTTTCGTGTGATCGGGTAGGGGTCGGGCGAATAGGCGGAGGGGCGCAGATACACGCCTTTTTCTTCGATCTCGCGGCGCGCCTCCGCGGAAAGCTCCTTCCACATGAGCTCTTCGGTGAAATCGACGGCCGGCGCGATCAGCACGAGGCCCAAGGGCGCGAACTGCGGGCTTTCCTTCGCGAGGCGGCGCGCGGCGAGCAAGGCGAGCCACCCGCCCATCGACGAGCCGACAAGGAGCGGCCGCGTTTTCGCATACTCCCGGATGACGGCGAGCGATTCCTCGAGCCAGCGGCCGATCGTGCCGTCCTCGAAACGCCCCTCCGATACGCCATGGCCCGAGTAATCGAAGCGCAAGAACGGCCGGTCTCCGCGTGTTGCCCATGCGTCGAGATAAGCGGCCTTGGTCGAAGCCATGTCCGATTTGAAGCCGCCAAGCCAGACGACGGGCGCCCCTTTGCCTTCGCGTGACAGGACTGCGATGCGCCTTGCGGCATCGCCGGCGCCGATGCTCAACCACTCCGTTTCAGCCATGCGCGGAGCCACCTTCCGTCGAATTCACCTCACCTCCTCCTTGAGCACGATGCGCAAAAATGGGAACTGTTCGCACGACAAGATCTCTTTGTGGGATCACGAACAGGAAGACACGTCCATGTATCGGCTTCATTGCTTCGCGCAATCCGGCAACTGCTACAAGGTCGCCTTGATGCTGTCCCTCACCGGCGTTCCCTGGGAGCCGGTGTTCGTCGACTTCTTCAAAGGCGAAACACGGGGCGAACGTTATCGCAGCGAGATCAACGAGCTCGGAGAAGCGCCCGTTCTCGAAGCCGATGGCAAGCGTATGAGCCAATCAGGCGTGATCCTCGATCTCCTGGCGCGCAAGACCGGCAAATTCGGGCCGCGCGACGAGGATGAGCGGGCCGAGTGCTGGCGCTGGCTCCTGTTCGACAACCACAAATTCACCGGATACCTGTCGGTCTACCGTTTTCTGCGGACCTTTATGAAAGACACCGAGCCCGCGGTGCTCGATTTTCTCAAGGCGCGCGCCGAAAGGGCTTTCGCGATCGCGGACAAGCATCTGTCCAAAACGCCCTTCCTGCTCGGCGATAAGCCGACGATCGCGGACATCTCCATGGCGGGTTATGTCTTCTACCCCGTCGAAGAGACGGGTTTCGACTTCAAGGCGACGCATCCAGCGATCGACGCCTGGCGCGAGCGCATCAAAGCCTTGCCCGGATGGAAACATCCTTACGATCTGATGCCGGGTCATCCCTTGCCTGGGTGACATTATGGTAGTGGTGTGAGGGAATGAGCAGTGATATGCGGCAAGCAAAAGGGCGCCCCCCAGGGGCGCCCTTTTTTTGAGAAGCCGGGGATTCGTCCTCCCATGGGAAACTGCCAATCTAGTCCCGACCTTTCATCTCTAAAAGTAATGTTTTGTAGGTTTTAGTCAATGCCGATCCTGGATGCGGATATGCCAACGCTCACTGTCTTGCTCTCACCAGAGCGGCTTGGCGTTCTCACGAAATTGACGGGCTCCATACGAACGGCAATCGAGCTTCATCAAGATACCCTTCGTTTGGGCGCAACCTTGATGAATCTGACAGCTTGCATTGAAATTGCGCTCCGAAACGCGATTTGCGAAAATCTGGGCCAATTTTTTGGCGTGCCCAGATGGCTTCTCGAGCCGCCAAACCCTTTTCAATGGAGACTTCCGGAGCAGGACCATGTCCGAAAGGCGCTCGATAGTGCAAGGCGCGCTGAATATTCCAAGCTTTCTCAGGCTCAAAAGGCCGCGCTGGAAACCTTGGCATTGCCAAAAGGCAGACCCGATCATCCCAGCCATCTCATGCGCGCCCAAGCGAGGCGGCAACATATAGTCGTTACGGAAGGGAAAGTCGTTGCGGAGCTAACTCTGTATTTTTGGAAACGCCTATACAGTTCTGATTACGAACAAACGCTTTAAAAACTTCCCTGCAAGAGGACGTTTCCTAATAAAACCATCACTAGGTCCCGTGTGGCGGAAAAAACTTGAGAATATATACCAATCCAGGAATCGAATTGCTCATCATGAGCCCGTTTTGCACAAAAGATTCTTCGAAACAATGAAATCGATCGAATTCGTCATTGAAAATTTAGGTGTGCCAGCTTCGAGCAAAACAACGCCGCTCGCCAATCTTCTGACCGATGAACTGGCCGAGGTAAATGTTAAGGCGGCAGCTCTCCATGCCAAGCTCGAGTCGTTCCGAGTGCATTTATAGACCGCTTACCGCAGTGGATATCGAACGCATCGCTCACCTCGCATAGCGCAAGACGATGCTCGACGCCGCGAGCACATGCCCGCGCACCGCTTGAAAAAAGGCGTCGCGCGTGAGGCCGGCCGCAAGCGTCCCCGACGCGAGATCGAGTGCATAGACGCTGAAAACATAGTGATGGGGCTGATCGCCAGATGGAGGACAAGGGCCGGAATAGCTGTTCACGCCCCTCGTGTTCGTGCCGCCGACGAAGCCGCCCGAAGCGCCGGAACCGAAGCCTTCGGCAAAGCCGCGGTCCTTGTCGGAAATGTCGTAAGCGACGAAATGCACCGAGCCGAGGCCTTTTCCGCCGTCGGGATCGTAGACCACGATGGCGAAGCTCTTTGTGCCCTCAGGGACACCCGCCCAGGCGAGAGCGGGTGAGACATTCTCGCCGCCGCAGTCGCCGGAGCCGGCGTGACGGCGCGGGAGAAGCGCACCATCCTCGAGCCCCGGCGAGGTCACTGTGAACGAAGTGGTGGCGGCATGCGTCATGGCGCTCTCCAGGCCAAAGATCATGAGAAACGAAACGGCGAGAAACTTTGCGACCGCTAGGGCGCAGGAGCGCTGACGTGCGAAACGGTGTGGAATCGACATGATTTGCCTCCGAAATCCCTGATCCGGCCGTCGCTCCCTCGAGAAGCCATAGCCTCAAACGAAGAGGTTCGTGAACGCTTCCGCAAGGGATGAGCGCAATTTTCATACTCGATGTGATAGGAAGCGTGCACGAATCGCACACCAGCCGCCGCGGCCAGCGACAATCGGCAAAGGCGGCAATGAAGACGGCAATGCTTCTGCAGGCTGATGCGAGAAGGTGGAAATCACTTTTTCGAAACAGGCTCTGGTTAAGGTAGAGCAGGCGGGTGGCCCAAAGGTTCAAGCGTCACGAAGGAAGCTGAACGCCCATGGCGCTCGACGTCATCCAGCTGCAAGCCTTCTATTCGAGCCCACTCGGCCAGGTGGCGCGGCGCATCCTGTCCGCGCGTCTTCGTTTCATCTGGCCCGATTTGCGAGGCTTTGCGCTTGCGGGTGTCGGCTATGCCAGCGCCTATCTCCCCATCTTCCGCGAAGAGGCCGAGCGCGCCGTCGCGCTCATGCCCGCGACGCAGGGCGTCGCCATCTGGCCTCGCCAGGGGCCTTCGTCGTCCGCTCTCATCGATCCCCTGCTGCTGCCCTTGAGCGATGCATCGCTCGATCGGGTGATCATCGTGCATGCGCTCGAAGCGTCGGGAAGCCCGAAGGAGCTTCTCTCCGAGATCTGGCAGACGCTGAAACCCGGCGGACGCATCATCGTCATCGCGCCCAATCGACGCGGACTTTGGGCGCGGCTCGACACCACGCCCTTCGGACAGGGACAGCCCTTCAGCCGCGCCCAGCTCACCGGGCTCTTGCGCGAGTCGCTCTTCACGCCCGAAGTCACGACCGAAGCCTTGTTCGTGCCGCCGCTGAACCGCGCGCTGATCCTGCGCTCCGCCGTTGCTTTCGAGCGGGCCGGACACGCGCTGTCGCTGCCCTTCGCGGGCATTCATCTGATCGAGGCGGTGAAGCAGGTTTATCGCGCCCTGCCGGTGTCGAATCAGCGAGCCCGCAAGACGCGTCCCGTTCCGACGCTGGCGCCCACCGGGGCCTTGCCGCCTTGACTTGCGGCTGTCGTTCCGGCTTCTGTCCGCGCCCGGACGACTTCAAACGCGCGCTCGGCCGCGAAACCCACCTTGGAGCCTGATGCGGGCGTATCTCGATTTCGAAAAGCCGGTGGCCGAGCTCGAGGCGAGAATCGACGAGCTGCGCTCCGGCGAAACGACGACGAAAAACGGCGATTCCGGCGAGGAGATCGACAGGCTCGAGATGAGAGCCAGCGAGACCTTGCGCGAGGTGTATGCGCAGTTGTCGCCTTGGCAGAAGATGCAGGTGGCGCGCCATCCGCAGCGGCCCCATTGCCTCGATTTCGTCAAGGGGCTCATCGAGGACTTCACGCCTCTCGCTGGCGACCGCAAATTCGGCGAGGACGAAGCCGTCGTCTGTGGGCTCGGGCGCTTCCGGGGCGAGTCCATCTGCCTCATCGGCCAGGAGAAAGGCTCGACGACCGATTCGCGCCTCAAGCACAATTTCGGCATGGCGCGTCCTGAAGGCTACCGCAAGGCGGTGAGACTGATGGAGCTTGCCGACCGCTTCTCGCTTCCGGTGCTGGCGTTCATCGACACGGCCGGCGCCTTTCCGGGCATCGATGCGGAGGAGCGCGGACAGGCGGAAGCGATCGCCCGTTCCACCGATGCCTGCCTTGCGCTCGGCGCGCCGAACATCGCTTTGGTCATCGGTGAAGGCGGCTCGGGCGGGGCGGTGGCGCTCGCCACGGCGAACCGCACCTTGATGCTCGAGCACGCGATCTACAGCGTCATCTCGCCCGAGGGCGCCGCCTCGATACTGTGGCGGGACAGCGCGCGCGCCGAGGAAGCCGCCACTAGCATGCGCATCACGGCCCAGGATCTTTTGCGACTGGGCGTCATCGACGCCATCGTGCCGGAGCCGCTCGGGGGGGCCCATCGGGATCCGCATTCCGCCGTCGTTGCGGCCGGGGAAGCGCTCGCCGTCCAGCTCACCGAACTCGGCGGCAGGGATCCGGCCGCCATCCGAGCCGAGCGCGCCGAAAAGTTCCTGGCGATTGGACGGCGGCTCTGAAGCGGGTTAACATCGCCTACACCATATCGGCGTAGCTTTCGGCGTCCCCGCTAAAGGCCTTTAAAGGTTACTGGGTCTGATGGGGCTGGCCTTGCCCAGCTCCGGCCGCATTGTGGCCGGATAGGTTCACTGACGTGTCGTTGTGGGATGGAATGATGTCTCGTAACCCCCTTCGTTTCCTTATCGCGGCCGCCGCGCTCGGGCTCCTTGGCGCCTGCAACGACCCGGAATTTCGTGCCTCGAACGCACGCCACTGGGTGCCCCTGACGCAAGAGATCGTCGCTTCCATGCAGGAAAAGGGCATGCATAAGGAGGATCCGGTCCTCATCCGCACCTATAAGCAGGAGGCCGAATTCGAGGTCTGGAAGAAGGACACGAGCGGTCGCTTCGCGCTGTTGAAGACCTTCCCGATGTGCCGCTGGTCCGGTCAGCTCGGCCCGAAGCGCAAGGAGGGGGACCGGCAGGCGCCCGAAGGCTATTACGCCATCACGCCCGCCCAGATGAATCCCAACTCGAACTATCATCTGTCCTACGACATGGGCTACCCGAACGCCTATGATCGGGCCCATGGCGGCACGGGCTCCTACCTCATGGTGCATGGCGATTGCTCGTCGGCCGGCTGCTATTCCATGACGGATCAGCAGATCGAGGAGATCTACGCGCTCGTGCGGGAAGCGCATTCGGGCGGCCAGAAAGCCGTGCAGATGGAAGCGTTCCCCTTCCGGTTCACGCCGGCCAATCTCGCCCGCCATCGGCTCGACCCGAACATGCCGTTCTGGCGCGAGCTGAAGGAAGGCGCCGATCGCTTCGAGATCACCAAGGAGGAGCCGAAAGTCGGCGTCTGCAACGGCCACTACACGTTCGATCGAGTGGCACGCAACGGGGAAGCGCCGGGATGCGGCGCGGATTCCGATCCGGGTCTCACGAAGCAGGTCGCGGCGAAGCAAGCCGAGGACAATGCGAAGATCGCCGAGCTCGTGGGCAAGGGAACACCGGCCGTCAAGCTCGCCTATGATGATGGCGGGCAAAATCCGGCATTCCGTTTCAAGACGTTCGAGACCAGCCGTCCGGAAGCCATCGCCGAGGGACCGACCGTCGAGCTTTTCGACGCCAAGGGCGGGCTCACCAAAGTCGCAGTGCGCGCGCGAGGCTTCGATGAGGATTCGATCGCGGCTGCCGTAAAGGATGTCGGCTCGCCGAGCACGGCATCGACCGTGGTCGCGACCTCGACACCGGCGCAGCCGAAGGCGTCCTCCGCTTCCGTCGCTTCGGCTGCCGCGAGCACCGGCTCCAACGCCACCGCGGCGACGACGCCGAGCGCACCCGCCGCGGCGGGGCTGACGGTGATCGTGGCGAATTCCAGCCGTTCCGCCGGCGCGTCGAGCGCGGTGGGACGCGACACGACGCCCTCGACCGGTCCGCACGCGACCCTTGCGGCCTTCGCGTCGCCGACCGAGGCGAGCGCGGGTCAGGACGGATCCTTCTATCAGCGCATCTTGGCGAAGCTGCCATTCCCCGGGTCGAATGACGCGCAAAGCCAAAGCGTCGCGGCTTCGCAGGACGAGCTCGATCCGCAAGCGCCCTTGCCTCCCGTGCGTCCGTCGAATTTCTCGCGTGATGCGAAACCGAGCGCGGCTTCCCCGCAGGCGAGCGTTGCGCCCGATCTCGATCTCTTCTCGGCACACGCGATTTTCGCCGCATTGCCGCATTTCGCGAGGGGCTCTTCCGCAACCTCGCCGACGACATCGACCGGCTTAGATCACGTGGAACCTTGAGGCCGGGCCCGCCTCTCGCAACTTTCACCTTCGCCGCGGCACTCATTCTGCTCGACTCCGCGGCGCTTTTTGCCGACCCGCCACCTTTGCAGGAAATGGACAGGGCGTCCGAGGGCCTCGCCGCGGCGGGTTTCCCGGTCCATTATCGCCAAGGCCGTTCGCTCTACCGCGACCTTGTGAGAAAAGCGGCCGAACGGGCCGGAATTCCACCCGAGATCGCCGAGGCGGTGGTCCGCACGGAGAGCGGATACAATCCGAATGTCACAGGCCCGGTCGGCGAGATCGGCCTGATGCAGGTGCGTCCGTCCACGGCGCGACTTCTCGGTTTCACCGGCTCGCTCGAGGAGCTGCGCGAGCCCCACACCAACATCGCGCTCGGGGTCGCTTATCTTGCGGGCGCCTGGCGGCTCGCGAATGGCGACCTCTGCACGGCCGTGATGAAATATCGCGCCGGCCATGGCGAGACGCGGTTCTCGCCACGCTCGATCGATTATTGCGTGCGTGTGCGCTCCTATCTGGCGGAGGCGAATTATCCGATCACGGGCGAAGTGCCCTCACCCACGATGGGCTTCGTCGACAGCGGGCCACGCTGGGGCTTCGGCACGGGTTCGGTGGCGGCCGCGCGGCGGCTCGCCACGCACACGAAGCTGAAGAGCCGCGTCGCCTGGCGCAATTACGATCGGGACATGAAGGCTTTGGACGCGCGCGCCCGCGCCGCGATATCGATCATCGCGCCCTGATCACGGGGCGCCGAACATCCTCACGAATCGCTGAAGGCCGGTGGGCGCTTGGCGATGAAGGCCGCCATTCCTTCCTTCTGATCCTTGGTCGCGAACATCGCATGAAAGACACGCCGCTCGAAGCGAATGCCTTCGGCGAGCGTGGTCTCGAAGGCGCGATTGACGCTCTCCTTCGCCATCATCACGATCGGCAGGGAAAGGTTGGCGATCGTTTCCGCGGCCTTCATGGCCTCGGTCATGAGATCGGCGGCCGGCACCACGCGCGACACAAGGCCGGAGCGTTCCGCCTCGGCTGCGTCCATGGTTCTTCCGGTGAGCACGAGCTCCATGGCCTTGGCTTTGCCGATCGCACGCGCAAGCCTTTGCGTGCCCCCCGAACCGGGCATGACGCCGAGCTTGATCTCCGGCTGGCCGAATTTGGCGGTGTCGGCCGCGATGATGATGTCGCACATCATGGCGAGCTCGCAGCCGCCGCCGAGCGCAAAACCGGCGACGGCCGCGATGATCGGCTTGCGGCGCGAGGCCACGCGATCCCAGGAGGTGATGAAGTCCTCGAGATAGGTCTCGGGGAAGGATTTGCCTTGCATCTCCTTGATGTCGGCGCCCGCCGCGAACGCCTTGTCGGATCCGGTGATGATCGTGCAGCCGAGTTGCGGATCGGCCTCGAACCGGTCGAGCGCGTCATTGGTCTCGCGCACGAGGTCGAAGTTCAGGGCGTTGAGCACTTGAGGACGGTTGAGCTTGATCACTCCCACCTTGTCGCCGCTCGCGAGCATCTGCGTTTCGACGATGATCGACTCGTAGGTCATGTCCCGCTCCATTTCTCGACCGGACCATAGGGTGCGAGGAG
>JAFBAK010000004.1 GCA_019247795.1 Hyphomicrobiales bacterium
TACGGCTACGGCATCAAGGCCAATATCGACTGGAAGGGTACGCTTGGCTCGCAATGGCGCCAATATGAAGAAACCTTCCCGGTGATCGCGAAAAGCTCGATCGACCAGATCTCGCTCGAATGCCGCAACTCGCGCGTGCCGATCGAGTTGCTCGGATTGCTGAAGGGCAAGGACGTGCTCATCGGCGCGATCGACGTCGCATCGAACGCCGTCGAGACACCCGAAGAGGTCGCCGACACCATCCGCAAGGCGCTCGCTCATGTGGCGCCCGAACATCTTTTCCCTTGCACCAACTGCGGCATGGCCCCGATGCCTTCGCGGGTGGCTTATGCCAAGCTCGCAGCGCTTGCAGCCGGCGCGACGCTCATGCGCAAATCGATTTGAGGGCCGGCAGGGAAAGGGGCGGCGCAGGTGATGTCGCTCTGCCGCGGTGAAATGCGCAATTTGGCCTAATCCGACTTCACGAAGGCGGCCGGGCTGTGCCGCTCGACATAATCACGACAGGCGGGAAAATCCGCCAACCCGGCGAAACGATCGGCCAGCCTGATCTTTGTTGCACTATTGTCGCAGAGGCGTTCTGGTGATTCGCGAACAGCCGAGATGAGGAGAGACTCACGACGATGAAGGCGGCAATCGGCATCGGCAGCGTCATCGCGGTCAGCCGAAGCGCCGTGCACAGCTTTCACAAGGCACCGGAAAAGATCATTCGCCTTGTTGCAGGGCTCGGCGTCGAGGGCGACGCGCATTTTGGTGTGATGGTGAAGCATCGCTCGCGTGTCGCGCGAGACCCCACGCAGCCCAATTTGCGGCAGGTTCATCTCCTTCATGCCGAGCTGCACGATGAGTTGGCAAGAGCCGGTTTCAGGGTAGGTCCAGGCCTCCTCGGGGAAAATATCACCACACGCGGTCTCGCGCTTCTCGAGCTACCACGAGGCACGAAACTCCATATTGGCCGTGCGGCTGTGGTCGAGGTCACGGGATTACGAAATCCGTGTCGCCAATTGGATGCCCACCAAAAAGGTTTGATGAGGGCAGTGCTCGACCGGGACAAGCACGGCGAGCTCGTCCGCAAGGCCGGGATCATGGGTGTCGTGCTCGAAGGGGGCGAGGTCTTCGCGGGAGACCTCATCCGGCCCGAGCTGCCTCTCATGCCGCATCGGCGACTCGCACCTGTCTGAAGTCCTTTCATTCGGCCGTCATCGGAGTGTTGCATAGCGGCGCTAGCGAACTCTTTCAGCCAATGGGTCGCTATGCGAGCAACTACCCGCCCCGCCGAGAAGAAAAAACAGGATTCCGAGCGCCTTCGACAATCGACGATGTCCATTCTCGTCGTGGCGAACGCGACCGAGTTCGCCGCGGCGGAAGCCGCGCTCGGCCCCCTGCCCGGCTTTCGGCATTTGCGCCGCCCCGAAACCGGCCTCCTCATGTTGCGAGGCCGTATCGGCGGGGAAGGCACGAAGTTCAACATCGGGGAAGCAACGGTGACACGCTGCCACATCGTGACCGAGTCCGGTACGGAGGGCGCGGCCTACCATCTCGGCCGCGACCTCGGGAAGGCTGAAAAGGCGGCGCTCTTCGAGGCCCTCACTCGCGAACCGGCATGGCGCGACAAGGTCGAGGCCGCGCTGCTGGCGCCCGTAAAGGCTCGAGTCGATGAAGAGCGGCGCACAAAGGCCTCCGAGACCGCGGCGACTCGCGTCGAATTCTTCACGATGGTGCGCGGCGAAGACCCGCGATGAGGAGAGCCGCACCCCGTCCGCGCTTCAGCGGCTTCGACGATCCTGTTTTTGACGCGCAGATGACGTTCCGCGCCGTGATGAATGCAACCGCCAATCCTGGCCGTGTGGAGGAATTGTCCTTGCTTCCGGACATGCCGTCTCGCCTTGCGGCTTCACTCGCGGCCGCGGCGCTTGCTCTCATCGATCATGACACGCCGGTTTTCCTCGATCGAAGCTTCGCGAGCGACCCGGACATCGCCGCAAGCTTGAGCTTCCACACGGGTTGCGGCTTCGTCGAGGATCCTTCGTGCGCCGCCTTCGCGCTCATCGGCCATCCCGCGGAATGCCCGGCATTTTCGAGTTTCGCGCAAGGCACGCTCGAATATCCCGATCGTTCGGCGACACTCTTCTTGCAAGTGGAAAAGCTCGACAACGAAGCAGGCTTGCGGCTTCGGGGACCCGGCATTTCGGACTCTCGACATCTTGCTG
The DNA here is from genome assembly GCA_019247795.1 of Hyphomicrobiales bacterium. GTDB lineage: Bacteria > Pseudomonadota > Alphaproteobacteria > Rhizobiales > Beijerinckiaceae > GAS188. The sequence continues at coordinate 2,208 of JAFBAK010000004.1, forward strand.
CCGCGCCATTGCCTGCGAGCCTCGCCGAAGAGCTTGCCGCCAATCGAGAGCGCTTTCCCCAAGGGGTCGACCTTTTGCTGTTCAACGGATCGCGACTTGCGGCGCTGCCGCGCTCGACGCGGGTCGAAGGATAGGAGCGGTCGATGTACGTTGCGGTCAAGGGCGGCGAAAAGGCCATCGCAGCGGCACATGAGCAGTTGTCGAGAGCGCGGCGCGGCGATCGCGCGTTCGCCGAGCTCGAGCTCGCGCAAATCCGCGAGCAGCTCGCCCTCGCCGTCGCCCGCGTCATGAGCGAGGCGTCGCTCTACGACGCAGAGCTTGCGGCGCTCGCCATCAAGCAATCGCGCGGCGACCTGATCGAGGCGATCTTCCTGGCGCGCGCTTACCGCACGACGCTTCCCCGCTTTGGCGAGAGCCTTCCGATCGCCACGGAACGCATGACGATCAAGCGCCGGATCTCCGCTTGCTTCAAGGACATGCCCGGCGGGCAGGTGCTCGGACCCACCTTCGACTATACGCATCGCCTTCTCGGCGAAATGGGAAAAGCCGCGGACGAAGAGAATGTCGCATCCAAACCCGGGGTGCCGGCTTCTTGCAAAATGCCGGGTGTCGCACACCTGGAATCGCTCGCCTCGGATGCGACCGCCTCCTGTCCACGTGTCGCCAAGCTTCTCGGGAACGAGGCGCTGATCGAAGAACCCCCTTCGCCTTCTCACGCGCGACCGGGCGATATCACGCGCGAACCGCTCGGATTCCCGGCCGAGCGTGATGTGCGCCTGCAGAGCCTGGCGCGCGGTGATGAAGGCTTCCTCCTTGGCCTCGCCTATTCGACGCAGCGCGGCTTCGGGCGCACCCACCCGTTCGCGGGCGAGATCCGCTTCGGCAACGTCGAGGTCGAGTTCGAGGCGCCGGAGCTCGGCTTTTCCGTTCCGCTGGGCGAGATCGAGGTCACCGAATGCGACATGGTGAATCAGTTCCGCGGCTCGGCGAATGCTCCTCCGCAATTCACGCGAGGATACGGCCTCGTCTTCGGCCAATCCGAACGCAAGGCAATGTCGATGGCGCTCGTCGACCGGGCTTTGCGTGCCCGCGAGCTCGGGGAGGAGATCACCGCCCCCGCCCAGGACGAGGAGTTCGTGCTCTCGCATTCGGACAACGTGCAGGCGACCGGCTTCGTCGAGCATTTGAAGTTGCCCCATTATGTGGACTTCCAAGCAGAGCTCTTCTTGCTTCGGCAATTGCGGCGCGAATGGGAGGAGCGCCACGCGGCCGTAACAGCGACACAGCAACCGAGCCGGGAGGCAGCGGAATGAGCGCGCCTTCCTACAACTTCGCCTATCTCGACGAGCAGACGAAGCGGATGATCAGACGCGCCATCCTCAAGGCAATTGCCGTTCCCGGCTACCAGGTGCCTTTCGCCAGTCGCGAGATGCCGATGCCTTATGGCTGGGGAACGGGTGGCGTGCAGATCACGGCTTCGATCATCGGGCCCAAGGACGTGCTCAAGGTCATCGACCAGGGCTCCGACGACACGACCAACGCCGTTTCGATACGCGCTTTCTTCGCCAAGGTCGCGAGCGTGGCGGTGACGACGCGAACGCGTGAGGCCGACATCATCCAGACACGCCACCGCATCCCGGAGACGCCGCTCGCGGAAGGGCAGATCATCGTCTTCCAGGTGCCGATCCCCGAGCCCTTGCGCTTCCTCGAGCCACGCGAGACCGAAACCCGGCTCATGCACGCGCTCGAGGACTATGGGCCGATGCACATCAAGCTTTACGAGGACATTGCGCGGCACGGTCATATCGCGACGACCTACGCGTATCCGGTGCGCGTCGCCGGACGCTACCTCATGGATCCCTCGCCGACCCCCAAATTCGACAATCCGAAGATGCATATCTCGCCGGCCCTGCAGCTCTTCGGCGCGGGGCGCGAGAAGCGCATTTACGCGATCCCGCCCAACACGGAGGTCGTTTCCCTCGACTTCGAGGATCATCCGTTCGAAGTGCAACGCTTCGATCGGACTTGCGCGCTTTGCGGCGCGGCGGGCGTCTACCTCGACGAAGTGCTGACCGACGACAAAGGCGCGCGAATGTTCGTGTGCTCCGACACGGATCATTGCGAATGCCGCCAAGCCGCTCCACGCCTCGCGGAGGGAGCATGACGCCGCGCAACACCCCGCTACTCGTAGCCCAAGGCGTCACAAAGTATTATGGCGAGCGTCTCGCCTGCCGTGACGTGTCGTTCGCGATCCACCCAGGCGAGGTGATCGCGGTTGTCGGTGAGTCGGGCTCCGGAAAGACGACGCTGCTCGCGCTCTTGTCGCAGCGACTTAAGCTCAGCGCCGGCAGCGTCTCCTATCGTCAAAACGGAGATCTTCGCGATCTCGACGGGTTGACTGAGGCCGAGCGGCGCCGTTTGCAGCGCACGGATTGGGGCTTCGTGCATCAAGATCCGCGCGAAGGCCTGCGCATGAACGTCTCAGCCGGGGCCAATGTCGGGGAGCGCCTGATGGCGACGGGTTGGCGCCATTATGGCCGCATCCGAAACGCAGCGCGTGAGTGGCTGACACGGGTGGAGATCGACGAGACCCGTATCGACGACGCGCCACTCAGCTTCTCCGGCGGCATGCGCCAACGACTTCAGATGGCGAAGAATCTCGTGACCCACCCGCGTCTCGTCTTCATGGACGAACCGACCGGAGGGCTCGACGTCTCGGTTCAGGCGCGGCTTCTCGACCTCATCCGCGCGCTCGTCGCTGATCTCGGGCTTGCGGCAATCATCGTGACGCATGACCTCGCCGTGGCGCGGCTCCTGTCCCATCGCATTCTCGTTATGAAGAACGGGGAGGTAATCGAAGCGGGCCTCACCGATCGAGTGCTCGACGACCCGCGCGAGGCTTATACGCAACTTCTCGTCTCCTCGGTGCTCGCCGCGTGACGCACGAAGCTCCCCTGATCGAGGTCGAAGGCCTCGCGAAAAGCTTCACCTTGCATCTACAGGGCGGGATCGTCCTGCCCGTGCTCAAGGGCGTCACTTTCACGGTGCGTGCAGGCGAATGCGTGGCGCTCGGGGGCCCGTCCGGCATCGGCAAATCGTCGATCCTCAAGGCGGTCTTCGGCAACTATCGCGCCGACCAAGGACGGATCTTGCTCCGCGACGGGGACTCCAAGATCGATCTTGCAGAAGCCGAACCTCGCACGGTGATCGAGCTTCGCAGACGCCTCGTCGGCTATGTCAGCCAATTCCTGCGCGTCATTCCACGTGTCGCCGCGCGCGACATCGTCGCAGCCGCGGCTCGCGAAAGCGGCGCGACTTATAACGAGGCGCTGGGGACCGCTGAAGCCTTGCTGAAACGCCTCAATCTGCCGGAGCGCCTCTGGTCGCTTCCTCCGTCCACCTTCTCGGGCGGCGAGCAGCAACGCGTCAACATCGCGCGCGGCTTTGCCGGACGGCATGCGATCCTTCTGCTCGATGAGCCGACCGCCTCGCTTGATGCCGAAAACAGAGCTTGCGTGGTGAAGCTCATCGAAGAACGCAAGCGCGCCGGCACCGCGATCCTCGGAATCTTTCACGATACGACCCTGCGTGAGGTGGTGGTCGACCGCGTCGTGGATGTCGGCGAGTTTGGCGCCAGCCACAAGCTCGCGGAGGAAGCGGCATGAAGGGCACGCTTGTCCTGATCGGCGGTCCGTCAGGAGCCGGCAAGGATACCTTGATCCGCCTCGCGCAAGAGCGGCTGCGCAACGATCCACGCTTCGTTTTCGCCCGACGTGTCATCACGCGCCCGAGGGATGGCGGCGCGGAAGATCACGAGCCGGCGAGCGTCGCCGAATTCGAAAGGCGCTTGGAACAAGGCGCTTTCGCGTTGAGCTGGGACGCGCATGGTTTTCGTTACGGCGTGCCGATTACCATCGAGCGGGATCTCGCAAGCGAACGCGTCGTCATCGCCAATGTGTCTCGCGCCATCATTCCGGAGGCGATGCGTCGATATCCGAACTCGCGTGTCATCATCATTACGGCGCCCGTGGAGATGCTCGCCGCCCGGCTCGCCGAGCGCCGGCGCGAACCCATCTCGCAACACGCGGCACGGCTGAGCCGTCCCGATCTGCGCGTGATCTCGGATACCGCTTTCTACATCAGCAACGATCGCTCGCCGGACGAGGGCGCCGCGGCGCTCCTCACGCATCTCCGCCAATGGGCTTGCCCTTTGGCACGCTCCCGTTGCGCAAGCTCGCACGAGACGAACATTCCCAAAATCGAGAAGACGACATGACGATCAGTGCGCCCGCGCTCCAGCGACCTTCGCGAAAAGAGTCGAGCTCGGAGACGGTGCTCACCAACGCCCGGCTCGTTCTCGAGGACGAGGTGGTACTCGGAACGGTGAGTTGCGACGCCGAAGGCATCCGCGCCTTGGACCATGGTCGGTCGTCGCTCCCAAGCGCCACCGATTGCGAGGGGGATTTCATCGTTCCCGGCCTCGTCGAGATCCACACCGACAATCTCGAGAAGCATTTGCTGCCGCGTCCCAAGGTCCGCTGGCCCAATCCGCTCGCCGCGGCGATCGCCAACGATGCGCAGATCGCGGCTTCCGGTATCACCACCGTCTTCGACGCGGTCTGCGCCGGCACCTACGAGAACGCGGTCGGCCAGCGCAAGGAGATCTTCGCCGAGGAGATCGACGCCATCGAGCAGGCTGCCACTCTCGGGCTGTTTCGCATCAATCATTTCCTGCATCTGCGCTGCGAGCTGACGGACCCGGATTTGCCGTCTCTGGTCAAGGCTCAGGTGGGTAAGCGGATATTGCGGCTCGTCTCCTTGATGGACCACACGCCCGGCCACAGGCAATGGCGCAACCTCTCGGACTTGCGCAACTTCATGACCGGCACCGGACGCACCGCCGGCGAGATCGAATCAGCGATCGAGGAACGTGGCCGGCGTGGGCGCAATTTGGTCTCGCGCAACTGGGAACGGATGGTCGCGATGTTCCGCGGTCCCGGAGTCATTCTCGCGAGCCACGACGACACAACCGAGGAGCATGTCATGGATGCTGCCGCGGACGGCTGCGCCATCAGCGAATTTCCAACGAGTCTCGCGGCGGCGACGAAGGCGAAGGCTCTGGGCCTCAAAACCATCGCAGGTGCGCCGAACATCGTGCGAGGCGGATCCCACACCGGCGGCGTCGCCGTCCGCGATCTCGTCGCTGCCGGCGTCCTCGACGGCCTCTCTTCGGATTATGTACCGGCAAGCCTCCTGCAAGCGGTGAGGCTTTTGACCCGCGATCCAGGCCTTGCTCTCCATGACGCATTTGCGCTCGTCACCTCGCATGTGGCCGATATGCTGAACCTGCATGACCGCGGCCGTCTCCTGCCCGGAAAGCGCGCCGATCTTGTTCGGCTGCGCTTCATGGACGATACTCCCCTTGTGCGGCGCGTATGGTGCGCCGGTGCGATCGTCTTCTAAGATGATGCTCGGAGCCCACGGCCGCGTGGCCATCTACGCCGCACCCCGTCCGGACGACCCGCTTTGGACGTTCGGCTCGGCCGTCATCGGGTATGACGCGGCAAGCGGCGAGGCCGTGCCGCGAACTCCTCCCTTGGGATTGACGCACGAATGCTGGGCCGCGCTGACCGCCGATCCACGCCGATATGGGTTTCACGCGACCTTGAAGGCGCCCTTCCGGCTCAGGGACAGGTTTGGTATCGGGCGCTTGTCCGAAGCGGTTCGCCTCTTTAGCGATGGCGCGCAAGCGCTCGCGCCCTTTGCGCTCGATGTGCGCGCGATCGGTGAGTTCCTCGCCCTCGTTCCGACATCTGCGCCAGGCGAGCTTCACTCTTTCGCGGCGTCGGTCGTGACATCTTTCGACCCTTTTCGTGCGCCGCTTTCCGCTGGAGAACGCCAGCGAAGGCTCGCTGCTGGATTGAGTGAGCAGCAGATCGGCAATCTCGACCAATGGGGCTATCCCTACGTGCTCGACGAATTCCGCTTTCACATGTCGCTCACCGGCAAAATCTGTGATGAAACGCTCCGAAGCGAGCTCAAGGATGCGCTCGCCGAAAGCTTCCATTATGAAACCGGCACCGTCGAATTCACGCTCGAGGCGCTCGTGCTCTTCGTGCAGCACGCTTCAGACGCGCCTTTCCTCATTCATGGGCGCCACAAGCTGAACGGCCATCTTGTGTGAAGAAGCTCGGCGATGTTCCCGTCATCGAGCCGACCGCGCAGGTGAGATCCTCGAAGCTTGGCCGCTACACGGAGATCGGAGCCCGTACCCGCCTTCTCGAAAGCGAGCTTGGCGACTACTCCTACATCGTCAATGACGCCGACATGGCCTACACGACTGTCGGCAAATTCTGCTCGATCGCGGCGATGACCCGCATCAATCCGGGCAATCACCCCATGGGGAGAGCTTCGCAGGCTCATTTCACCTATCGTGCCTCGGCCTATTTCGAGGGCGAAGCGGATGAGGACACTTTTTTCGATTGGCGGCGCTCACATCGCGTTACGCTCGGCAACGATGTGTGGGTCGGACATGGCGCCATTATCCTGCCAGGACGGCGGATCGACGACGGCGCCGTGATCGCTGCCGGCGCGATCGTCACCAAGGACGTGCCGGCATACACCATCGTCGGCGGCAATCCGGCGCGCATCATCAGACCTCGCTTCTCGCAAGCGATCGCCGAACGCCTTTCGCGCCTTGCCTGGTGGGACTGGAGCCATGACGAGCTGCGCCGCGCCCTGCCCTGTTTTCGTACCCTGACGATCGAACAGTTTCTCGAAAAATACGAACGCGGCGACGGTTGTCATCGAGACTTCACCGAGCAGCGCTAGCTCCTTTGTAAAAGGAATGCGCATGCTCGAGATAAAGGCCCTCAGCAAAAAGTTCGGCGACAAATTCGCCGTGGCGAATGTGACGCTTTCGGTCCGCGAAGGCGCCTTCGTCGGGATCATCGGACGTTCCGGCGCCGGCAAGTCCACCCTGCTTCGCGCGATCAACCGGCTGAATGACGCCTCCACCGGACATGTCTTCTGGAAAGGCGAGAGCATCACCTCTCTCAAGGGCCAGAAGCTCGGTGCCTGGCGTTCGCGCTGCGCAATGATCTTTCAACAATTCAATCTGGTGGGGCGGCTGGACGTCTTGACCAACGTGCTGATGGGACGCCTCAATCACACGCCCTCCTGGCGCGCGCTCACGAATCTGTGGACGTCGCACGATCGCGCCATAGCGCTCTCCGCGCTCGCCCAATTCGACATCGCCGCGCTTGCCTCGCAACGAGCCGAGGAATTGTCGGGAGGCCAGCAGCAACGCGTGGCGATCGCGCGCGCGCTCGTGCAAGAGCCCGAACTCGTCCTCGCGGATGAGCCCATCGCCTCGCTCGATCCACGCAACACCAAGGTCGTGATGGATGCGCTGCAGCGCATCAATCGGCACTTCGGCCTCACCGTCCTGTCTAATCTGCATTCTCTCGACCTCGCGCGAAGCTATTGCGACCGCCTCGTCGGCATGGCGCAGGGACGCGTCGTCTTCGACGGCGCGCCTCGGGAACTCACCGATGCGGCGGCCCGCGAGCTTTACGGCATCGAGGCAAGCGAAGTGCTTGCGCCCGAACCGGCATCGGCCCCCGAGCACAATTCCGTACCGGCGCTAGCTTGACGCGTTTTCACACCGTTCCGGCAACACAACGGAGGCAAGCATGACCACCCGCAGAACGTTCCTCGCCGGCATGGCCGCGAGCGTCTCCCTCAGCGGCGGCGCCTTTGCGCAAGATTGGCATGCTCAGTATCCCGAGCTCGTCTTCGCGGTCATTCCGGCCGAGAATGCTTCGGGCGTCGTGGATCGCTGGGCACCTTTCATCAGTTATTTGTCCAAAGAGCTTGGCGCCAAGGTCACGCTGCGGGTGGCGAATGATTACGCCGCGGTGATCGAAGGCCAGCGCGCCGGCAACATCCACATCGCCTATTACGGACCGGCCTCCTACTCTCGCGCCACCATCGTGGGAGCCAAGGTCGAGCCTTTCGCGATCGATGTGAACAGCGACGGTAGCAAGGGCTACTATTCGGTGTTCTACGTGAAGGCGGATTCGCCCTATCAAAAGATCGAGGACCTGAAAGGCAAGAATCTCGGCCTCGTCGATCCCAACTCAACATCGGGGAACAACATGCCGCGCTTTGCCCTGCATCAGATGGGGATCGATGCCGAAAGGTTCTTCGATCACGTGGTGTATGCAGGCAGTCACGAGAATGCATTGACCGCGCTTCAGCAAGGGACTGTGGACGTCGCCGCGAATTGGTGGAACGCCGATGACGATTCCAACCTGACCCGCATGGTCAACAAGGGGATGCTCAAGAAGGAAGACTTCCGCATCATCTTCAAATCCCCGCTCATCATCAATTCGCCCTATGCTTATCTCGCCGATCTTCCGCCCGAGCTGAAGGACGCGATCCGCAAAGCCTTCTTCGAAGCAGCGACGAAGGACAAGGCCGCCTTCGACAAGCTCTCCGACGGCAAGAACCGTCCGTGGGAGCCGGTCACGCATCAGAATTATCTACCGACCATCGAGATGGTGAAGTTCGTGGATACGCTGCGCAAGAGCTGACGGGCCTTTCTCTTGCCGCCACCTTGGAGATCCAGACTGACCGTGCGCCGTGAACCTCGCGGCGCGCGCCATCATGAGACCTGAGCTTGGCGAGCCTTCAGATACTGCTGCCCGCCGCCCAGCTCGCACCGCTGGATGCCGCCTATGCGAGGGCGAAATCCGCAAAGCGGCTCGTCTCCTTCATGATCGCGGCCGGCCTCGTGATCGCCGTGCTGTCGGCGGGCCATGTCGCTGAGATCGATCTCACCAAGCTCTGGGGACGCCGAGCCGAACTCAGCGACTACATCGATCGCGCTTTCACGCTCGATAGCGGAGGACGCGTTTTTGCCGATCCCGTCGAGTGGTTCTGGAACCTCAAGGGCTGGCTGCTGCTGCTCCTCGAGACCATCGTCATGTCGTATCTCGGCACGGCGCTCGGCTTCGTGCTCGGCCTTCCCCTATGCTTTTGCACGAGCTCAAATCTTACTCGAAACCCGTGGATTCGGGCGACCGCCAAGCGCTGCCTCGAATTCCTGCGCACCGTGCCCGATCTCGTCTTCGCCTTGATCTTCGTTGAGGCGTTCGGACTCGGTCCGCTCGCGGGCGTCTTGGCGCTTGCGCTCCATTCAACGGGCGCGCTCGGCAAATTGTTCAGCGAGTTCGTCGAGAATGTCGACATGAAGCCGGTCGAGGGCGTTCTCGCATCGGGGGGCGGAAAGCTTGCCGCGATCCGGTTCGGCGTGCTGCCGCAGGTGCTTGCCGGCTTCTCGAGCTACACGCTCTTGCGTTTCGAGATCAACGTTCGCGAAGCCGCGGTCCTTGGCTATGTGGGGGCTGGCGGTATCGGCGAAAAGCTCATCGAGGCGATCCGCAAGTTCTACTACACGGATGTTTCGGCGATACTCATCCTGCTGATCGCGACGGTGTTCCTCATCGACATGGGGACGGATCGCTTGCGCGCCAGCCTCTCGCGAAGCTTGAGCCGATGAGATCCTCGCGCAGCACGTTTGGCGATCTTGCCCTCATCGCGGCGACGCATGCCGCGACTATCCGCACCGCCGAACGCAAAGCCAGGCAGGGGCTCGGCGTCGCTTTGGTCTTGCTCACCCTTCTCGTTCTCGGCCTTTGGTGGATCGACTTCGGTTTTCTGCGGTTTTTCGCGGGAACGGGCCGCCTCGGGCAAATCCTGTGGCGCATGCTGCCGCCCTCACCGGGAAACGCCGAGCACTTTCTCCTTTACTGGCACGCCCTCGTCGAGACCTTGTGCATTGCCTTCATCGGCACGCTGGTTGCCGCCGCAATCGCCTTGCCGCTCGGTTTACTCGCGGCGCGCAACGTCACGGGAAGCGCCGCCTTGCATTTCACGCTGCGGCGGTGCTTCGACATCATTCGCGGTATCGACCGTTTCGTCTGGGCTCTGATCTTCGTCCGCGTTGTCGGGCTTGGACCTTTTGCCGGCACGCTTGCCATTGCTATTTCGAACATCGGCTCCTTCGGCAAGTTGTTCTCGGAAACTTTCGAGGGGGCCGACCCCAAGCCGGTCGAGGGCGTCGTCTCCACCGGCGCCCATCGCCTGCACACCTTGCGTTTCGCCATTCTTCCCGAGGTCGCCCCCGTGCTCTTGAGCCAAATTCTATATTACTTCGAATCCGACACGCGCTCGGCGACGGTGCTCGGCATTGTCGGAGCCGGCGGTATCGGACTTTATCTTTACGAGGAGATCCGCGTCCTCGAATGGACGCACGTGGCCTTTCTTATCCTGATGATCCTTGTGACGGTGGCAGGGATCGATGCGCTCTCCGGCATCATCCGGCGCTGGTTCATCGGCAAGCGACCGCAGCGCGACCCTCGACGCTAGCGACGTCCGGCCGGTTGTGAACCCGCCTCCCCTGTCCTAACCTCACGTGAGCCGAGCCCGACCAAATTTGCGGGGCGGAAATTCCACGAGATGAGGGAGGAAGGCCGATGCACAAGCTTTTGTCGAGAATCACTTTCGTAGCCGGAGCCTTGTCGCTCCTTTGCGGCGGCGCTCACGCTCAATCCGGCGCCTTGTCGAAGGCGGTCGGCGGCTATTCCTTCGACGAAGCCGCGAAGGAAAGTCCGGCCACCAAGAATTTCCATTCGAATGACGG